>CAUZOL010000491.1:0-4115 GCA_963581435.1 Planctomycetota bacterium | reverse complement strand
TGACCGAACAATGAGGGCATTGCAGCCGGTTTGGTTGCATCGGCGGTTCCACTCCGTCGAAAGATACGGCCCGTCACTTATCGGTGGGACGAAGAACCTTCACGGTGGGCGACTCCTTCACCCCCCTCACTTCGAGGAATTTCAGTGTCATCACGGTCGCCACTTTCGTTTTCTCATCGACAACAACACACATTCCCTCTTTTTTATATCCGCCGATGATTGCGTATATGGCGTCGATCGCCGGAACCTCTCCCAGTTTTTGGTTCTGCACCATATTCTGGGTCATGCCCTTGTCCTTCAGCGCATCACCGTCGGTTTCGATTGTCATATGCGTCTCTTCGCCAATGTAATCAAACGCCTCGTGCAGCGGTGTGTTGCGGAAATCGATCTCGATTTTCATTTTCAACCGATCGGCTAGAAGATCCGGCAGCTTCGGCTTGCTCAAATCGGGGGCCGCCTTTGTGAAGTCGGTCCGCAGTGACTCTGCGAACGTTAACGACAACCCCACCGCCAGATTCGGTGCGGCCCGTTCGGGAAGCACGGTCGTCAACTGCACGTATCGATCGCCGATACCTCCAGTTGTTGCCGCCGAATAACCCATCACCATCGCCGGGAAACGCCCGATAATTTCCCGAAACCCGAACCGTTGCGGTTCCATTTTGCTCACCGCGCCCAACACCTCGTACGGCAACTCGTCCAACCGGCGATCGAACTCCTTGTACACGCGGCGAGGAGAACTGACGCCACTCCCACCATTGCGTAACAGCATTTCCGAATGAAATTGTTCATTCCCCAAATGCAGACTCCAGGCGACCGTCGAAACGTCCTCGCCGAACCAGTCGATAAACAGATTCAAGAACGACTTCATTTCTTCGGGAACCAGCACGTCCTGATAATTCCGCAAATCCGTCGGCTCGAATAGAATTGTGAAATGCCGATCGCGATCGGTGTAGTTGATCAATTCCTCGATGTCCGCATCGGTCACCAGCGGAAACTTCATTGCGTCGATCATGTCTTGTTGGTCACCGCGTGGCCCGACGGCGAAGGTCTTTGTATCGATCAGGATGAAGGCATGTTCGTCATTCAGATAAATCGGGCGGCCGAAACTGTCGTCGCGTTCGGCACCAAAACCGAGAATCAAATCAGACTTCTTCTGTTCATCCTTCAAATGCACCACGGCGGCAATCTTTGGCGCGACGGTCCGTCCTACCGGTATCAGACAAATCATTGCCTCTTCGATTTCAGACGGCTCAAAACGGCAAATGTCTTTCAGCGTGTCTTCCATCCACGTGTTGATTTTCCCTCCAAGGCCCGCGCGAAATTCTTCACCCGCCGATGCGTTCTCCCACAAAGTTGCCGGATGGACATTGATAATAATCCGCGCTCCCGAGGGAACGTACAACAGCTTGATCGGGTCACCCTTGGTCGGACTCGCCTTTTTCGCGGTGACCAACTGCTCTTTGAGGTCTTGCTTCTCTTCCTGGAATTTCCGGTTGACGGTTGGCGGCGGTTTTTCATCCGATGATAGGCCACCCATTTGCACAGCAACCACCACCAGCGTCACCGCCAAAGCCGTTGCCGCTCCTACCGCAATTCCAATCTTCTTTCCCTTGGAACTCTTACTTCGTATCCGGTTCAATTGAGAGACGCCACCCGCCGTCGATGAACGGATGTCGAAATCGACCGACGGTTCGGCCGGCGGTTGTGCGACGGTTTGTGGAACTGTTGGCAACGGCTCGAACTGGGCCGCGGCGGGTTCGTCTGGTATCCATCGCCCCGATGTCCCCACAGCCGGCTGCGCCCACGACTCGGCGGCGACGGGTGTCGAATCAACCAGTTCCATCTGCACTTCGTCTTCAGCCGCTGCCGAAGGCTGAAGCACGAATTTGTGTGCACACTTCGGACATTTCCCCCGCGTTCCCAACCGCGACCGATCGCGCAGCCGCAGTACGCGACCGCATTCTGGACAGGGAATCTGTAATGGCTCCATCGACTCGTCCGTTTCTGGCGTAACTGATTTCCCGACTGAAATTCCGATGGCCCAACTGTACACCACCCGCTGCGCTGTCACCATTACACTGTGGCCAATCGCGGCGGCGATGAATGAATTCACGTCCACACTTATTTTACGGCCTGCCCCCCCGGTTTGCCAAGCCGTTTTGCGACGACGCCAGTGGAAACGCACGCGAGCCGCAACATGTCACAGCGTTGAATCGAACCACGGAGACACGAAGACACGGAGATTCTTTCGGCAAATCGGAGCGTTTTCCTTCAACACCGAGAGGAAAAGATCGCCGCAAGCCAGCGTCATTGCCCTGCATTTCTCCGTGTCTCCGTGGAAAATATTTCTTTCGCGATTCACAGCCCAAGTGGGTCTTCATCGGCGAATGGATGCAGCGCGCGAATGGCCTTCTTCGGTAACGCATCGAGCAGCGACTTGGCCATGCGAAAGTCGTGGCCGGTGGTGATTTTGATGTTCATCGGCGAACCTTCGATGACTGTGACTTGATGCCCCAACTGTTCGACAAGCCGCGCTTCATCGGTTGCCTCGGTGTCGCCCCGCTTCGCAAAAGCTTCGAGCAGCAACTCGCGGCGGAAGACTTGCGGCGTTTGCGCCTGCCAAAGTTCATCGCGCGGAACCGTCTCCACAATGGTTTTGTCCTGCGCGACGCGTTTGAGCGTACTGGTGACCGGAACGGCCGGGATGACCGCGCCGCTGCGTTCGGCTTCTGCAAAAATTGCGTCGATCCACTCCGTCACCAATAACGGTCGTGCCGCATCGTGAACGGCAACAAAATCGACATCCTCGCGCACCTTGGCAAGTGCATTTTGGACCGTGTCGGCACGCTCGGCTCCACCCGCCACAATTTCGATTTCCGAGAACGCCAGATTGGGACGAAACTTTTCTTTGAACCACTCCATGTCTTCCGGCGAAACGGCAATCAGCGTTTGTACGACATCGTCCCGGTTGACAAACAACTCCGCCGCCCGTAGCCAGACCGCGCGGCCCTTCAAATTGACAAACGGCTTCTTCCGCTTGTTCTGTTGAAACCGCGTACTCCGTCCCGCCGCCGCGAGAATGACTGCAAACGACGCCATTCAATCTCTCCCCAACAAGAACTCAATAATCACCCTGCCCTGCTCCCCGGATGATAACGATCTGGACAGCCTCTGTTGAGCCTCAAGCAGATTGCCAGATACCAGCCCGCAGCGCAAGCAAGGGTTTGAGCTTTGAAAGTCTGAATCGTGGTTGTGAATGAAAACCCTTGCTTGCGCGACGGGCTGGTTTCAACGTGTTTGCGGTGATGCGATTCGACAACGTCTGTTGTCGCCACGCCACATCACGCCTGCGTCAATCCTCGACGGAATGTTGCCCCTGTACTGTGTAACTTCCATACGGGTCGTGCGTTGCGCCGTCCCTCTTTATCGATCGCAGAATCCCGGCACCAGATTTGTTTCATCGAGACACAGGCATCGCGCCGACCGTCAGCGCGGACCCGCTTCAATCCCTGCGGAATTGATCGTATGCGAAAACCACTCGTTGCGTTATTCAGTTGTGATACGCGAATGATTTGCGAGCTTCCCGCGGAGGGGAAAGGCAGTTTTCGATTCGCCGTCTGCGAGGCAATCGATGAAGTGGAAGAGTTCTTCGACTGCAATCGCGCCGCCGCATTCATCGCCGACTTTCGTGAAGCCGCATTCGGTCAACGGGAAGAAGCCTTCCGGCTCGGCAACATGAGCCGACGATTCAACGACATGAAGATCGTCGTCGTCACGTCCGGTGACATGCCCGCATCACTACATCGACGCGAAAACATCACCCAGGTCCGCTGCGCTGACGACCGCACCCCCACCAGAGAATTACTCGCCCGCCTCATCGCCACGGCGATTTAATGGCAGCCGCTGCGAATGATTGATCCGAGTGGCTGGGGTCGCAGCGAAGCCCCGAGTCAGCAGCACCGGGTCAGATTGATCGCCCTGTTGCGCCCTAGGAGCCTGTCCGGAAAGCCGTTGTGTGGCGGAGTCGGTGAGGTCTAGAATTTCAATCTTTTCGGTCGCTGTTCGGCTTGACCGTTGTTCTTTGTGGCCGGTTCGGAAGATGGGCTACCCTCACA
>CAUZOL010000490.1:0-4151 GCA_963581435.1 Planctomycetota bacterium | reverse complement strand
GCGCATTCAGAGATTCCATCGTCTCGACCTCGGAAATCCCCCATGATCCCGAGATCGATTCCACACGTCAAATCAAGCAGCACCCACTAAAATGCGCGAAGAACCTTTTCCGGCGGACACATGTTTTATAGTTGGGATGATTCGCGCGAAGCGTTTCAGATCGAGGCGGAGCGATTCTATGAATCGGCGATTACGAGCGAGCGCACATCCGGCGGCTAGCAGTCGTTAAAAAATGAACAGCATAGTAACCCGACGCGTAAGCGAGGCCGTTTACTCCGGGGAAACGACAAATCCCATCACCTCGCTAACGCTTCGGGTTACTTTCTTAACGGGCTTAGCGATTCATCAAATCCATCGCATGCTCCAACGTCGGCAATGCGTCGCGGTTGCCCACTTGTGTGCACTTGAGGGCGGCGGCGGCGGCGGCGAATTTTAGACAGTCGCCCGGCGTCCAATCTTCCAGCAATGCGTAGAGGAAACCACCGCAGAAGACGTCGCCGGCGCCGGTGGTATCGACGGCTGTGATCGGGAAGGCGGGTTGTTCGGTTCGCCCGGCGGAATTGTATAACACGGCTCCACCGGTTCCGTGGGTAAAGATGACTGTTTCGACCCCCATGTCCTGCATTCTTCGCGCGGCCTCGTCGGTGTTATCGGTTGCGAAGTAGAGCGATGCGAACCTCTCCGGCGCGTTGACGATATCGACCAGCGGCAGCAGATCGGATAGGCCCGGTTTGGGTGAGCCGGCATCCAGAAAGACCTGTCCGCCGTTTTGTTTGACACATTTTGCCGCATTGATGGCGGCTTGGCTCGACCAGCCATCCAGATGCAACAGGCGGCAGCGCGAAAACGTGCGCTCGTCGATTTCCGCTTCGTCAATTTCCCTTCGCGCCCGCGCGAACGCAATCGTGCGCGATGCGGTCGCCCGATCAACCCAGACCTGGGCGAAACCGGTTGAATCGGCACGCGCACAGGAGGCAGCGTCGAAATGGACTCGCTCACGCCGCAGGTCGGATTCGATGAGATCGCCGAACGTGTCCTTTCCCCACCGCCCGGCAAACTGGCAGGTCTTACCGAATCGCGATAGCAACACCAGGGCCGTTGGCACTGGGCCGCCAACCTGAAAGCGGTAACTGTTGACTTCGGTTTTCGTATCGAGCGCGGGATACGTGTCCAGGAAGACCTGTTGATCGACCAGGATCGTTCCCAATCCGGCGACATCGTAGTTCCCATCTTCGTCGTCGATCGGCGGCGAAGGTTCATTTGGGAGCAGATCGGTCAATGCGTGTTACCTTTGGAACAACCTGGGTTTGTCTACCAATTGCCTGGAATGCCCGCCCGAACGTTTTCAATCTGCGAAGAGCATATCAGAAGCTTGGGAAGAGATTCCATTCGTCACGCAAGCGGTCAACGGGCCATGCGAATGATGTGGTCGAATCGATTTGCCAGATTCCGTCAATCGACGGAATTCGCACTCGACCACACGAAAGAACGGTTCGAAACGGTCAAAGTCGTGGCGGAAGCCCAATGTGCACAATTCCTGCGGCAGGTGATGGGATCGCCAATCTCAAGCTGATACACTGAAATGGAACAAACTCTAACCAAGCGGACAGAAATCTATGAAGTTAACCTTCCTTGCGCTGATCACCCTTCTCTTGCTGTCGGCACCCACAATTTCTGCCGAGAGACCGAACATTCTGTTCATCTTCAGCGACGACCATGCGCCACATGCGATTGGTGCTTACAACGGTTGGCTGAAGTCGGTGAACCCCACGCCCAACATCGACAAACTTGCCGCCCAAGGCATGTTGTTCGAGAAGAGTTTCTGCACGAACTCGATTTGCGGCCCCAGCCGCGCTGTCATCATGTCCGGCAAGCACAGTCACAAAAACGGGTTCATGAACAACGGCAACTCATTCGACTGGAAACAGCAGATTTTTCCCAAGCTATTGCAGAAGGCTGGATACACGACTGCGATCTACGGCAAGTCGCACCTCAAAGGGAAACCGCAGGGGTTTGACGACTGGAAAGTGCTGCCCGGTCAGGGACTGTACTACAACCCCGATTTGCTCACGCCACAGGGCAAGATACGGATCGAGGGTTACTGTACCGACATCGTCACCGACCTCGCCGTCGATTGGCTCAAGCAGGGCCGCGATGGCAAGAAGCCATTCATGCTGATGGTGCAGCACAAGGCACCGCATCGAAACTGGATGCCCGCCAAACGACACCTACATCTCTACGACGACATCGACATTCCCGAACCGAACACGCTCTTCGATAAATGGCACGACAACGCGCCTCCGGCTCGATTTCAGGAATTGGAGATCGATCGCCACATGCATCTGAACTTCGATTTGTTCGTCGATCTGTATCCCGAATTTGACGGAGACGCGATCAAGGGACGCTACGACAAGTCGGCGTGGCGAAACATGCAACGGATGATCGACGCGTGAATCGAAACGAGTGTGCGGCACATCGTCCGGTGGCGAAATCGAACACAACATCGGCGATTTCAAGCAGTTCCTGCCACATCGCCAAGAGGGACTCGGTGTCTACCGCACGCGCAGGCCGTTAACTCTGGCCACCGGCGGCAACTGTGAGTTACACTGGTAGTAGCCCCGTCAGCGGGGACGTTGTGTCAGATTACCGAGTTTTTTAGGATTGTTTCAAAGTCGTGAAAATACTCACCGCATCCATCGTGTGTCTCCTGCTGATTGCGATCGCCGCAACGGCTCAGAACAGTGATGTCACCTCTCCCAAATCCGAGACGCGGCCGACGCTCGAAGACGTGAAAGCGGCCGGCGTTCAGCGGTCGAGTTTTCGCAAGCAGCTTCCGCGCACCAAAACCAATGAAGCACCAAAAGCCAATCTGAAGGTGTTTCGGAAAGAGATTGAGCCTGTCCTGAAGAAGACCTGTGTTCACTGTCATGGAGCGAAGACGCAGGAAGGCAATATTCGCATCGACACGTTGGATCCCAATTTGTTGCGTGGAGCCGATGTGCAATGGTGGATCGAAGTCGTTGCCGTATTAAGCAATGGCGAGATGCCGCCCGCGGACGCCCCCAAATTGGCGGACAAAGATCGCGCCAAAATCATCGAGTGGCTGTCCGCAGAGATTCAGGTCGCCTCATCGGTACGTCGCGCAGAGGGGGGACACTCGTCGTTCCGCAGAATGACGCGATACGAATACAACTATGCGCTGCAGGACGTGCTCGGGCTTCCCTATAACTTCGCCAAAGACCTGCCGCCCGAGCCGGCTTCGGAAGACGGTTTTCAGAACAGCTCCGAACTGCTGCATATGACCGTCGTGCAGTTTGAAACTTACCGCGAGCTCGCCCGCAAGGCACTCAAGCGAGCGACAGTCAGTGGGAAACGGCCACCCGTTCTCCACTGGGGCGTTAGCATGAAACAGGCTGCCGACAGGGAGTGGCCCAAACAGGCCGAGGAACTGAAAAAACTCAAGGAGAAACATAAAGACGATCCGGCCAAACAAAAAACAGCAGTGGATCGACTAACCGCCAGCTTCAAGAACCCCCATCGCAACTCTTACTACAGAGAATTATCGCGTGGGCGAACGGCACGCGCCAACTGGCAGTATTATGGCGGTAAGTACGCATTTGCACCGACCAAGTCTCGCCCGGAGATGCCTGCCTCGTTCGATCATGTCGCCGTCATTCCCCAGGGGCGAAATCAAAATCTGATCATTGAACTGGGCGACCAGGTTCCCAATGAAGGAACGATGCGAGTCCGTGTCCGGGCGTCACGCGCATCCAAGGAAGATACGAAAACCCCAAGTCTACAGCTGGAATTCGGCTGGCGGGCCAGCAACGAAGGTCGTGCCGTCATCCGCGTGAGTACCGAAGACACTCCAATCAAAGCGACGTCGGATGACCCACAGTTCTATCAATGGGATATTCCGCTCGGGGAAATTTACCCCCGAAACTCGGTGCGAAATATTTCAAAAATGGGTGCGATGCCCAGTCCCTCGGAGTTCATTCGTTTGGTCAACAGTTCGGTGTCCCAAGGTGATATTAATATCGACTACGTAGAAATCGCCGCTCCCGTTTATGACCAATGGCCACCGGAATCGCACAAGAGAATTTTTGTTGATAGCAAGAACCGGAAGAACGAGGCGGTTTATGCGCGAGAGA
>CAUZOL010000489.1:0-4168 GCA_963581435.1 Planctomycetota bacterium | reverse complement strand
ACGAGGAGACGGTGGCTCTCATCGCCGGCGGACACACGTTTGGTAAAGCCCATGGCCCTTGCGATGATTCCCACATCGGCCCGGAACCGGAGGCCGCTGGCCTGGAGGAGCAAGGGATGGGCTGGAAGAACAGCTTCGGCAGCGGCAAAGGCGCCGATGCGTGGACCAGCGGATTGGAGGGCGCGTGGACGACCGAACCAACGAAGTGGGACAACGGATTCTTCGACAACCTGTTCGGCTACGACTGGGAGTTGACAAAAGGTCCAGGCGGCGCGCACCAATGGACGCCCAAAGAGAATGGATCTGCAGTGGCCACCGTGCCAGATGCTCACGATCCTGCGAAGAAGCACGCCCCCATGATGTTTACGACGGACCTCTCTCTGAAAGTGGACCCGATCTATGCGCCGATTTCGAAGCGCTTCCACGAGAACCCGGAGGAGTTGGCAGTCGCCTTCGCCAAGGCGTGGTACAAGCTGGTTCACCGCGACATGGGGCCCGTCTCACGTTTACTCGGCCCGTGGGTGCCCGAGCCGCAGTTGTGGCAAGATCCCGTGCCCGAGGTTGACCATGAATTGATCGGCGAGCAGGATATCGCGGAACTCAAGGTCAAGATACTCGCATCAGGACTGTCCATTTCGCAATTGGTCTCGACCGCCTGGGCGTCGGCGGCAACGTTCCGCGGCACCGACAAACGTGGTGGAGCGAACGGGGCGCGCATTCGCCTCACACCGCAGAAGGATTGGGAAGTGAACAATCCGGCCGAACTAGGAAAAGTGCTGAAGTCCCTGGAGGAAATCCAGCAGGATTTCAACAGCTCGCAGTCCGACGGCAAGCTGGTTTCGCTCGCCGACGTGATCGTTCTGGGCGGGTGCGCGGCCGTCGAGGAATCGGCGAAGAAGGCCGGGCAAGACGTGCAGGTTCCCTTCTCGCCGGGGCGCACCGATGCGTTGCAGGAGCAAACCGACGTGGACTCGTTTGCCGTACTCGAACCGACCGCAGACGCGTTCCGCAACTACGTCCAAAACGGACAGAAGAGACCGGCGGAGGAACTGCTGGTGGATCGGGCGCACTCGCTGACGCTAACCGCTCCTGAGATGACGGTGCTCGTAGGCGGCATGCGCGTCCTGAATGCAAACGTCGGGCAGTCCAAGCTCGGCGTCTTTACCGATCGGCCTGAGACATTGACCAATGATTTCTTTGTGAACCTGCTCGACATGAACACCGAGTGGCAAGTTTCCTCCCAATGCGAACACGTGTTCGAGGGACGCAATCGCGGGACGGACGAGCTCAAGTGCACCGGCACGGCCGTCGATCTCGTCTTTGGTTCGAACTCTCAGCTGCGAGCCATCGCGGAAGTCTATGCATGTGCCGACTCACAGCAGGCGTTTGTGCGTGACTTTGTGGCTGCGTGGGACAAGGTGATGAATCTTGATCGCTTCGACCTTGATCTAAGTCTGCGGAATGGATCATAGGGTCGTTGACTCAGTGATCTGCTATACGACGAGCTCTGAAGAAATGGTGGGCGAAGCGAGTCGTTGCCGGAAGGTCGCCTTAAGCGAGCTAAAAACCAAGACAGGTGAATCGAATTGAGATTGAGTTCACCCAATCGGTCCAGCGCAACGGGGCCAACTCTCAAGTAAGCCCGTCAGTATTTACTGGCGGGCTTTGCTAATTCCGTCTCATTCTGTCCGCGAAACTCGTCGAATGCGGGACACCAAATCAAACGACCACTATGAAGTCCGTGGTTGGTCAAGTGGTATTAGTGCGCATTTTTTCTGTTCGCGTAGGATAACGCCGGGCCCCCGGCCGATCTGCGACACTCGCATCGGTACCGATGCTTGTTGGTGAGTTACGTGGAATCTATTTTCAACGGCATTCCGGCCAAACGATTTGACTGAACCGACTATTCGAGGTGTCGACGCTTTTTGTTAAACGTTTGCGTCGCCTCATCATTCCTTGCGTTTCAAACGCGTCCGCTGGCCACATTCTTAAGTGCGACGTCCAGTGCATGCAACAAGGCGTCAGTACTAGTTGGGTGGTCTCAGCGATTGGTCTTTGGTTTGGCCTGCCTGCTCGCTGGTTCTCTCCAGTCGCTAAAAGGTTACTGTTTCAAAGAGCCGCTGGTCGCATTCGTTTTCACGACGTCATGCTGATATCGGCAACGTATCCGACTGAGCACACGTCCCGGTGGTTTCCGCGATCACAGCGGCCTTGGTCCTGGACTCTCTTCGGCAACGATTCCGGCCCGCTGGGGGTCCCAATCCGTCTTGTGTTTCAACATCGACCACGCGACGACCGCAATCTTGCGGGCCAGCGCAATGGCCGCTTTCTTCTTGCGAGTTTGCTGCCCACCGTGGATGCGGTCGTAGGTCGCTTGAGACCATTCGTTGTATCGCATGCTGATCCAGGCACACTCCAGGAGCAGCGTCCGCAAGAGCCGGGAGCCGCGTTTTGTTATCCGGCCGTTGTGGTCTGTCTCGCCCGATTGATACTGACGTGGCACAAGGCCGATGTACGACGACACTTGTCGCGCATTATCAAAGCGATCCACGTCGTCCAGCGTCGTCACAATCGCTTCAGCCGTCCTGCGTCCTACTCCCGGGATGGTTTGAACTCGCTGGATGCGTTCGTCGGTTTTGGCAATCACTTCCAAACGGCGTTCGACGTCGGCCTGTTGTTGGGCAAGTGAATCGAGTTGTGTTAACTCGAGATCGAGCTGGCCTCGCCACAGTTCCTCCATAGAGCATTCGGCGAGCGGCTTTCGATGCGAGTCGATGAGTTCTCGACCGGTGCGCCAGGCGCGCTGGCCTTTATCGATTTCAATGCCGTGGTCGGCAAACCGGCCCTAATCAAGTTCTTGGTTCGGTTGAGGCGTCCGACGATTGTCTTGCGATACTTGATCAGCGCGCGATGTTCTCGAACCTGGTGTTTGGGCACGTGGACCGGTGTAAGTTGCCCCATCATCGCCATTCGAGCCAGTTTGAGTGAGTCATCTTTGTCTGTTTTGCGTTTGACGTTCTTCCACAGCCAAGCCGCATCGTTGGTGCTGCAGACTAGCGTCTTGAGTCCGAATTCCTGGCACAAGTCGCTGATCCATCCGCTCGGCCCACAGGCTTCCATCACGATCAGATCAATCTTGTGGTTCTTGAAGACGGACGTGAGATCGTGTCGTGTCGTCTCCGCTGCCTGAAATCGATACTCGTTCGTGTCGGTATTGTAAAAGCAGCACATTGAGTGAAATTTTCCCAGGAGTTAAATTTTCCAAGGTCGATTGCGAGAATGATCCTCATCGAGCTCCGTGATTCTGGGGTTGTCAATGTGACACGCGACAACGTGTCACTGGAAACGAGCCAGCGTAAAAGCTGGCTCCGCTCCAAACCACGGACTGACATGGATTCTTATTACTCAGAGTGAGCAAAAATCACGTTGCCAAGAGGAACTCTTTCACTCGCTTGCGGACTCGGAGTTGCCGGATGCGGTTGGCGAATCTGGTGATCTGCTCGCGTTGAACTTCTTCTCGGAAGACTGTGAGTCGCTGACCGAAGGTTGGTAGGGGGACGTCCTTGTGAGGTTTTGTTGCTTGTGCACCGAGGCGATTGGTCGCGTGGTGGGTCAGCGTAAGATGACTCAAGGCCACCAGATGCAGGTGTCTGACGATTCCGATCCAGGACTGCATCTGGTATTGGCCGAGTCCGAGCGAGCCCTTCAGTTCCTTCATCAGGACTTCGATTGCCCAACGCGTTTCGTAGATCACCAGAATCTTCCGCGCGTCGAGGTTCGTGGCATTGGTGGGGACGGCCAGGATGTTCTTCCAGCGGTCGCCAGGGCGTTTCGAGAAGACGATCCGTACGCCGCCGCTGCGCGGCAGTCGTCCATCGACGTGGGCGATGTGCACCCACCGAGCGCGGCCGCCGCTGCGTTTCATCCGTACGCGTCGCCGACGATGTTTCAGCGTGCCCGGGCCGAGGTCGGCCAGCGACCGCTTGCGATGGCGTCCTTTGTCGCGGAGCAGATTGCGATTCCTCGCGGCGACGCTGAACTACGTGAACCCCCGGTTTTCACAGACGCTGGTGACCTTCGGGCAGAGGTAGGCGGCGTCGAACAGCACGCGGACCTTCAGCCCGGCGGGCGGATCGAAGGCGCGAATCATTGCCGCGGCAATCTCGGT
>CAUZOL010000488.1:0-4171 GCA_963581435.1 Planctomycetota bacterium | reverse complement strand
TCTTGCTCATGGCGTGTCCTTGTGCCCCTATCGGGCCGCTGAAGTGTGGTTACCTCAGCAGGATACCCCGCTTTTTCTCAACTCTTCAAGAACACAAGTTTTGACAATACCTCAAACGCATCTGGCCCAAATCGGCCTATCGCACGCAATCGACGGATTTCAGCTCGTAACCGCCGAAGCCCGCCCCAGGAAATACCGGCAGCTCGTCGCAAGTCGATTTGCTGTCCAAACGAGTGAATGCACGGCGCCTGTACCTTGGCCCGAAGCCGTCGTTCCGGTCACCATCGAGTTGCCGTCGAGCTCGATCGAACTTTACAACTGCCACATTCCGCCGGGGTCCAGCTACGGCTGGATCAAAGTAGAAACCTTTGAGGGCATCTACAGGTTGCTTTCCAAGCCGTCCAATCGACTGCGCATTCTTTGTGGGGACTTCAACACGCCACAGCGAGAACTGCTCGATGGCACAGTGATCACTTGGGGACAGCGGATTCGCAAAGACGGCAGCGTGGTGAGGAAACAGCGAATCCGAGGCAAGCCCGGTGCGAGGTGGGATGCGGCCGAGCGAAGCGTCCTGACCGGGCTGGCCGAATATGACCTGCACGATGTCTTCCGGAAGCTGCATGGCTACGACGTGGCCGACTTCAGTTGGAGACTACATAGAAAGGGTGCAACAGTGGACCGGCGATTCGACCACGTCTTCGCCTCGGCCACATTAAATCCCGTCGCCTGCCGGTACCTACACCGCCTGCGCGAAGCCGGTCTGAGTGACCATTCGGCGATTGAGGTAGTGTTTGAGCCCGTCGAACAATAGTGGGACGAGTCGTCGCGTGCTGAACACGTCCCCCCGGAGTTTCTAGAATCTGGGGTGGCGACCTATTTGCGGGCGTGCTCAACCGCGATCAGTTTCGCCTTGGCGTAGCCGTGTTCCAGAAACGATCGCTCCACGAAACAAGAGCCTTGCGTGCTGGGGAGAAAAAGATCTTCATCTCCGTCACCGTTCAAGTCCGCGGTCAACACGCGCGGTTGAACGATCGGTGGAAGGCCGGGATCGAATCCTTCAGCAAATCGCGGCTGGGAGTCACCCCGATTCAGGAACACTCGAACCCGTCCATTGGCAGCGCTGGCAATCACGTCGGGCCAGCCATCCTGATTCCAATCGGTGGCGTCAACCAGCCCACGTATGCCGAGATCGCCGATTTCAACGGCCGCTTCAAAAGTGGGCTCCACTACTTCTGCCTTTGGACGACCGGAGTTGCGAAAGTAGCGGACTTTGCCGTACGTGTCGCCGACGATCAGGTCGCGATGGCCGTCCCGATCAAAGTCATCGACGGTTAGCACCGTGCGCGCCCCCTGCAAGGCGTCGAAGTCCTTGGCCGGGTCCTTGTTGATCGGCCCAACGGTAATCAGTTTGCCGTTTGTCTTCAGTTGGATTCCCTTCACGTCGAAGTGTCGCCCTTTGGCGGTGGAGAGATTTCGGTGAAACCAGACGTGTCCGAACCAATCGCCGAACAACACGTCGATTTTTCCATCTCGATCGAAATCGTCGATATAAGGCCAAAACCAGTCATCTCCGATACCCGATGGGTGAGCGATGTACTCGCCGGGCGGCAGGATTGATTCGGTCTTTGTCCAGCGGAACGGATTCCCGGCACCGGAATTCAGGCGCACGGTATAGCCGCGAATGAGATCGAGGCGGCCATCACCGTTCCAATCGCGAAATTGGTCCACGGCGATCGGAGCCAAACCCCAGCGAGCCGGTAACGGTTTCGAGTGAATCTTAAAATTGGGTTTGGTTTTCGTTCCTTTGTTTTCGTAAAGGTAAATGTTCTGGCGCGCACTAACGACCAGATCGAGATCCCCGTCATCGTCCCAATCAAAAGCACGCGGTGTGGCGAGGCGTCCCCGTGGAAACTTGCCAACCCCGGGAAACGGTTTCGCACGGAATTGCGGATGTTGCTTGTCGCCGTTGTTTGCGAAGAATTGCAGGAAGTCATTCTCGTGCTTTTTTCGCTCGTTCGGCTGGACATGCATCGGCATGTTTCCCGACATCAGGTCCAGGGCACCGTCGCCGTCAAAGTCTGCAGCGCACGGCGACGCACACCAGTGGCCGACATTCAGCCGCTTTCCGTCTGCTGAAACAGGTCCACGTAGGCGAAGTCGCGGAGTACCATCTTCGTTCGGTCCCTGGTTTTCGTAAAAAAAGACGAGCCCTGTGATATAACCACCGGCCAGCAGGTCGATGTCGCCGTCACCGTCCCAGTCGATTGCTTCAGGCACCGGATAATAGTCGCGACGGAACACATTGGAGCTTCCGCGTTCCAATGGTTGCAGCGGCAATTCCAAGGGCTTGCCGCCGACCTCGACAACTCCGCGATAAACGAGTCGTCGCTCGCGATTGGAGCCTGTGTTCTTGTAGAACAGCAAACGGTTCCAATGCGTGCCGACCAGAAGATCCTTGACGCCATCGCCATCCCAATCTACAACCTTGGGCGCGGCGGCTATTCCGGCGTCGAGTGGTAGTCCGTCCGCAAACACAAACTTGGCGGAGCGAAATACCGGCTGCTTTTTCGTCCCCCGATTGGGCCACCAGCAAACGTGTCCGTAGTGTTCGCCGACGATAAGATCGATCAGGCCGTCCTCGTTCCAGTCGTCTAGTTCGACTCGACAGTGATCCGCGCCCATCGTGCTGACGCCAACTTTATCACAGCGCGGCAATCCGTCGCCGAGCCAGCCGCGGGGCGGCAGCTCTGTTGGCTGTTCGTCTTCTCTCAGCACATCAAAATAGATCGCATAACACGAAGGCCGATCGCCTGATTGCGTATGCATCCAGGCCAGCCGTCCTTTTCGCCAATCTCCCAACACGTTGAAAAAATAGCCGCCGCGAACTCGCGGTTTGCGTTCAATCTTGCCGCGTGTTCGTGAAACTGCGTTTGCAAATTCTGGAAACTCGTACGGAATCGCCGCGTCATACCAACGAAAGGGGCGGTCGGCCGGACTCTGACCGTAGGCATAATTGGAATATTCGAGTGGCCGTCCCGTGCGCTGGTCGTAACCCACGACTTGAACTGACGCGATGTTCGGAAGTCGCGAGACGCCCAGCTTGCGCAGTTCGGATTGTAGATCGATCGCAAGTTCGGCGGGAAGTTCGTCGTCGTCTCGGCCTGTGAGTTTTCGAGGCGCGACTTTGACGAGCAGTCGGTAGGCGCCTTTTCCTGTCCACTCGGCAGAAGCGTTTTCCTCACCGCGAACCGGTTCGGCACAAGAGACAAACAAAGCGACCATGACGATGTAGACGAAGAACTTGAGCCGATCGATTACGCTCGCCCGTCTTGTGTCACTGGGGGTGAGTCGCCTAGTTGATACGGATTGTCGCATTGTTTTTATCTCTGAGGCGGAGGTGTCGCAACTGTGATGGCGGAAGTCTACATCACCTGCATGTTACCCCGAAACCATGCCGACTGCATCGCCATCCTGATCACCACTCCCGCAGCCTGCTGGCACAGTTCGGGCTGACGCCGAAGTCCAAACGCGGGCTGGCTGCGAGGGAGGTGGGTGAGGCGGTCGATCCGCTGGATGGGGTGTGTGGGTAAGGCGGGTGCGGCACCTCGCGAGAGTGCTGTCACTCGATCAGTCGCAGTTCAGAGGCACAGGCTACGCTACTCTTTGGATTGCTTTAAGAGTTCGATGATTTCCGCGAGTTGCTTCGTGTTGGTGCGTGAGTTCTTGTATATGACTCCCACGCAGCTCCAGATACCAACTACAACAACAAGCATGAGAATTTCCATGGTCACTTCCTCACTGTTCGTTATCTTGCAAACTGTTTAACGAAGAAATATGGCCGACTTGCCCCCGGAGGGTGGCCGCAATTCTCAAGTTTCGACCTGATTGCCATACGGCACTGCCCGCAAGTCTACATCCCCTGCAGCTGCCATTGCAATGGTCGCATGCCCGGCAACGTGTCGGGCGCGCTAGTCAACGAGGAATCCGAAAAGCCGGAACGTGTCTGGCCCGTAACTTGGGCGGCGATCATCGTGGGGTCCGGCACAGGGCGATTGCGCCACACTGGGTAACTTGGCATAATTGGAGCATTGGTGTTTTCACCGCTTGCTGAGGAGAAGCAAGGGTGTTGTGAAATGCTATATACTCCGGAGCCTATGTGATGTCCCAGACG
>CAUZOL010000487.1:0-4172 GCA_963581435.1 Planctomycetota bacterium | reverse complement strand
AAGCTGTCCCTCTCCCGGGGGGAGAGGGGTTTTGAATCTGCCTGTCAGGTAATTTCCACCGTGACAGCATCCAAGATTTGTTTCTCACGACGTAACAGCAGACGGCCCTGGGCGGAAACGACTCGCTTGTAGATCCAAATGCCAATGACGAGTTCCAATACCGACAAAATCAAATAAATGGGAACGACGCCGCGCCATCCAAAATGGTCGAGCAACAAATCGAGCCCCAACGGGACCAGGGTGGGAAGGAGCGCCAGGGGAAACAGCATCATGCTGGCGAGCTGAATCAACACCGCTTTGAGCGTTGGCTTGGCCGGGGCAAAAGTGCCAGGCTTCATGGCCACCGGCGACAGGATGGAAATCAGGTTGCCCACCATGCAGAAGATGAAGTAAATCATCACCGCTTGGACAAGAGTCGCGAGGAAGTGCGTGAAACGCAGGGGCAGCATAATTTGAACGGCAAGTAGGATCAGCCCGCACATTGCCAACGCCAACGGCGCAATCGAAAGATTTTTTCCGATCAACACGTCCCGCCGCGGCGCAGGGGTGAGGACGAAAACGCGAAATCCGTCTCGGTCGAAGCCGAACACGTTTTGTAAAATCTGGAGCAAGCCGACCATCGTCATGACGATGGCACCCAAGGCAATGATCGGCCGCACGATCAGGGGGATTTCGTCGATGCCCCCCATGAAGAGCATCGAACCAAAGACGGCCAGCATAATGACCGGCGTCAGTAGCAGCATCTTCGCCTCTGGAGCGCGGGTCAGGGAGCGAAAATTGGCCAATGCAACAACCGCAGCTTGCTCCGTGACCCAGCGGAGACGTTTTTCGAGGAAATTCGCCGATGAACTCGGATCGGCGGGCGCTGCTGGTTTTTCCTGCGTCACAGTTGGCTTACGCGCAACTCCCGATTGAAAATCGCCGGTAAAGATGCGTAACGTCGTGCGATACGATCGTCTCAAACTCACGGCCCCAATCATCAAACCGCCGAGCGTCCCCCACAGACCCGGCAGCAAGTTGCCCAGCGCCGCGGCACGCACTCCATATGGCAACCAACCGAGCGGACACAACATGTTGCCCCACTCAAACCCTTCGACGACTTGGTGATAAAATCGCTCGCGGCCTTGGGTGCGCTCTTCGGCGCGCTGAGAATTCAAATCGGACAGTTGTTGAGCGTGCTGCTCCTGCGTGATCTCCCTCTCCGCAAGGGCCAGTTGAAGCTTTTGAATCTCATCCTGATGTTGTGACTGGGCGTTTTCGCGGCTGCGCTGCCAGACCGTCATGTTCAATAAATTGGGGATTTGAACCAGCAGGATGAATCCCATCGTGATAACAACAGTGACCGTGCGGCGACGTCGCTTATCCAACATCAGCAACGCCAGCCATCCACGGAACTGATACGTGACCGCCGTCACCATGAAGAGAAAACCCAACAGCAAGGGGAACAGCATCAGCATCGCAGGTCCCTTGACGATCACCATCGCAATCGCCAAGCCGGTTATCAGCGGAAGAAAGATGATCAACGCAAGCGAGAATAGAGAACTGAGATAATTCAGTAGAAACGCCCCCTTCGGGGATATCGGCAAGTGCAGGAGTTTGTCCAGCGACAACGAATCTGTCCGTTGTAACTGGGTCATCAATCCAAACAACCAGCAGACCAGAAACCCGACGGCCACTCCGTCACAAACCAACATCAAATGGTCTGGAGTTGCTTGGGGGAGCAAAAAGTAACCAGCAATCAGCGTCGCAAAAAATCCCAGCACGGAAGTCCCCAGGGCTGCAATGACGAACGCCACAGACAGGATCTGGTTGAGCTTGCCCGCGCGACTCCATTGGTTCATGTTCAAACGCCAACGAAGCCAGAGAATGGTTTTCAAGTGCTGCCGATTCACGCGTCACTCCCATTCATCGCTTCTTCGTTGCTGCCAGCCGCTTGACCCCCGAGCCATTGGAGCTCCTGCTGGACTTCGTCCGTCGAGCCGACCTTCTCCAGAAAGCGGCTTTCCAGCGAACTCCCCTGTCGAAGTTCATCCAGTGAAACTTGTTCGACGAGCTTTCCCTCTGCGATGATTCCCACGTGTGTGCAAAGCTTTTCGACAATTTCCAAAATGTGCGACGTCAGAAACACGGTCGATCCACGAGACACAAATCCGCTCAGCAAATCCCGAATCACGCGAGACGTCACCGCATCCACGCCTTCGAACGGTTCGTCTAAAAAGAGTAAATCCGGATTGGGCAACAACGCGGCGGCCAATGCCAGCTTCTTTTTCATCCCGTGTGAAAACTCCAACACCAGTTTCTTGGCGTTGTCTTCCAATTTCAGCAATGCCAACAATTCGCCAATCCGCTCGCGGATCGTTTCACGCGGCATGAGATACATGCGACCCGTGAACGTCAGGTATTCACGGGCGGTCAAGTTGTCGAAAAGCGCAAGGTCCTCCGGCACAACTCCAATTTGCGACTTCACCTCCATCGCTTCGGCCGGATTCAAGGGATCTTTGCCGAGTAACGAGATTCTGCCCCGGGTCGGCGCGAGCAATCCGGTCAACATCTTAATCGTGGTCGATTTGCCGGCGCCGTTCGGTCCCAGGAATCCGTAAAACGTTCCACGCTGGATGCGCAGCTCAACATTATCGACGGCACAGAAATCGTCAAACAATCGCGTCAAACCATGAGTTTCGATGGCCAGATCCATAAACCGACATATCCCTTTTGCATTTCTCTGAAACAAATCCAAGCGAACGGCTGGGTGGCTGGGGTCGACCGTAGGGAGCCCCCAGACGAATGCTTCTCTCACGGCACCCACGTCCCAGTTTTTGCATGTGGACGCTAACGACTGAACGCTAACCGAAGATTATCCGATGCGGTCCGCCCTTTCGACCGATGATAGCGGAGGCGATGCGAGAGGGCAAAAAGAACGTCGGACACGCATCGCCTGGGGGCTTCGCTGCGCTTCGACCCCAGCCACCCAGCCGGCAAATTTCTGCCTCCGGCGAGTGTTGTTGACTGCACCAGTCAACAGAGCACTCGCCACGGCTGCGTTCACGCCGTCCGGAAACCTACTTCTCTGTTGCCGTCTTTTCGATTGTGAGATCGAGTTCGGCGGGGAATTCCATGCCGTTGACATCGAGGGTCATCGTGCCGGTGACGTGGAATTTGTCGGTGTCGGAGACCGGTCGGCCGAGTTTGCGATCGAACAGGATCTCGCCGGAGGATGACTCGACCTTAAGTTCGCTGGCAGTGACTTTGGCCGGCGCATCGGGATCGTCTTGGGCGTATTTGATTTCCGTGACCTTGGACGTGATCCTGTCGTAGTTCTTATCGTCTTTTTCGATCATTCCCTCGTACGTGTAGGTTGTTTTGAACGCGAGTGATTGGCCGCCGCCGAGATTGGCGGTCAATTCCACCTGCCAGGAATCGCCCTTTTTGACGGCCGATGTGGGAATGCGGTCCATCTGCTTGTTGGCCGTCTCCTTGAGATAGTCTCCATCGAAGCGGCCCTTGACAATCGCCTTGGCCATATCGGAAAGATCCGCGAGCGGTGTCTCGTCCACCTTCACAGAGACGACCCGGTTGTCCTTGTCGAGTACGGTGGTCGAAACGATTTTGGGAATGGCCGTGTAAATCTCCAGCAGGAAATCGAACGCCGTCCCTGCCGGCTCGCTCGGCTTGGCTGAATCGAATTCGAGTTCAACTCCCCCCGGCAACGTGAGCTTCGACTTGACTGCATCGATCTTGCTGGTCAGTTGAATCGTCCCGTCGGCTTTGCGTTTGCCGTTGGTGGTAGTGGTGGAAACGGTTTCGTTGGCCTTCGTTTCAATCTCCATCCCGGCAAGTTTCAAAATCTGATGCGTCTTGGTGGTGATGGTTCCGGTGGTTTTGGTGCCGTCGGGGAATTTCAATTGGAGCTTCACCTGCGCTTCGGCAGTTGTACTCATGCCCCAGACGATGGCGGCTGTTGTCAGAATGGCTTTATACATTTCCTAGTTCCTCATTCAGTTAAAATGTCGCGGATTGATTGCTGTTGCCCCCGCGGTAACTCGCATGAATCAATCCTCATTCTTACGCTAACGAAAAAAGGTTCTTCGCGCATTTTAGTGGGTGCTGCTTGATTTGACGTGTGGAATCGATCTCGGGATCATGGGGGATTTCCGAGGTCGAGACGATGGAAT
>CAUZOL010000486.1:0-4188 GCA_963581435.1 Planctomycetota bacterium | reverse complement strand
TGACAGACGTCAGCCCGGTTTCGTTCTCCACGTGCCAGCGACGGTTTGCGTTGTCACTTCCGTGTGGCGTGCTCCCATCACTACCCTCCCGGGATCACTCGCTCTGGCAATCGTTCCGCCGCTCGCGGCATAGAGAGATCGACGATGAAATTAACGACACGGCATTGCCCGTCCTTCTGGCTGGCGTTCGGCGCATTTCTGATCCTGATGCTCACGTGTGTTCCGCGAGCCGTCGCAGATGGGACGGACCGACCGCGGTTGGAGCTGAAGGACGTTTTCGAGCTGGAATTCGCCAGCGATCCGCAGGTGTCGCCCGATGGTACTTCGATTGTCTACGTGCGGAATTCGTTCGACATCATGACTGACCGGCAGCGGTCTCAGTTGTGGCAGGTCGGTGCAGCGTCTCACTTGCCTTTGACGTCTGGCGAATCGGACAGCTCATCTCCGCGGCTTTCTCCGGACGGATCGCGACTGGCGTACTTCTCGACGCTGAAGGCTGACGGGAAGAACACAAGTACTGAGCTGTTCTGTCGCTGGCTGAATCACGGTGTCGCGTCGAAGTTGACGCAGTTGCCGCGAAGACCGGAAGACCTGAAATGGTCGCCGGACGGTCGCTGGCTGGCGTTCTCCATGCGAGTTCCCGTTGTGCGGGGATCGTTGATTGATGTCCCGACGAAGCCCAAGGGAGCGACCTGGGCAGAGCCGCCTGAATACATCGACCGCATTTCGTACCGATATGACGGCAAGGGATATCTGGAAGACGGCTATCACCACATCTTTGTGCTGCCGGTCGAAGGCGGGACGCCGCGACAGATCACATCCGGCGACTTCGACCACAAGGGACCATTCGCCTGGACTGACGACGGTCAGCTGATCGTCTCGACCAATCGCAGTCGCGACTGGGAACTCGACCCGCGCGAGTCGGACCTGTATTCGATCTCGGTCGAAACCGGCAAGTTGAAACGGTTGACGGATCGTCGGGGTCCCGACGAATCGCCGGTGATTTCGCCGGACGGATCGAAGATTGCCTGGTTGGGTTTCGATGACCGCAAGATTGGCTCGCAACTCAACCGTCTGTACGTGATGAACCGTGACGGATCGGACCGTCGTGAAATCAGCACGAAGTTCGATCGTTCGCTGCAGTCGCCTGTGTGGATGCAGAACAACTCGGGGCTGTTCGTGCAGTTCGACGACGAGGGACACTCAAAGCTTGCCGGGATCAGGCTGGATGGACAGGTGACGCAACTTGCCTCGGACGTGGGTGGAACCACGATCGGTCGGCCTTACCAGAGCGGGTCGTTTTCTGTTTCGACGGGCAAGCCGCAAGTAATTGCGTTCACGGAAACCGACCCTCACCGTCCGGCCGATGTTGCTGTTCTGTCCCTGGATGGATCGGGCGACGAACCGAAACGCGTGACCTCATTGAATGCCGATTTGTTTCGTCAACGCGGCCTGGCAGAAGTCGAAGAGTTCTGGTTCGAGTCAGCACATGACGGACTGAAGATTCAGGCCTGGCTGGTCAAACCACAGTGGTTCGACCCGAAACTCAAACCCAAGTACCCGCTGATCCTCGAAATCCACGGTGGACCATTCGCCAGTTACGGCTGGAGATTCTCCATGGAAATGCAGCTGTATGCGGCCGCGGGCTATGCCGTGCTGTATGTGAATCCGCGAGGCAGCACGGGGTACGGACAGAAGTTCGTCGAACAGATTCATCATGCCTACCCGGGACATGACTATGACGACCTGATGACGGCAGTCGACGTCGTGCTCAAGCGAGGCTTTATTGACGAGGATCAGTTGTACGTCACTGGAGGCAGTGGTGGCGGCATCCTGACTGCATGGATTGTGGGCAAGACCGAGCGGTTCCGGGCAGCGGTCTCAGCGAAGCCGGTCATCAACTGGCACAGCTTCGCACTGACGACGGACGTGTATCCGTATTTCTGGCAATACTGGTTCAGCGACTATCCGTGGAGGAAGCCAGAGGAGTACCTCAAACGCTCACCACTCTCGCTTGTCGACAATGTGGTCACGCCGACGATGCTGCTCACCGGCGAGAACGACCACCGCACTCCCATCTCAGAGTCCGAGCAGTTCTACCAGGCCCTGAAGCTGCGCGGCATCGATGCCGCCCTGGTGCGTGTTCCGGATGCGTCGCACGGCATCGTGAAACGGCCGAGCAATCTGATGAACAAGGTCGCGTACATTCTCAGTTGGTTCAAGATGCACGCGCCGGAGAATGTCGACCCGTAAGCTGTTTCATTCCAATTCGGGTTCGCCCTCTTTCCCCGGAGGGCAACGCCGTTAAGGATAATTCAGGTGACTTGTTTGAGTTGAAGGTACGCCTTTCGTTGTGCGGCGGTGGCCTTGAGCAGTATCGGTTGCGTGGCCGACGGTTTGTCTTTTTTGTTGGCTTTGTAACGAGCGGTCTTGCTGCTCGTGCGGACGTACTCGTCTTTCACGGCCTCACTCAATTCGCGACACAGCGTGCGGCCGTTCAATGCCGTCTCATGGCACAGGTCCATCGCGTTCTGAATGATTGCCAGGCTCAACGACACGCTGGAACCATCCGGCGGGCGAGCCACCTTGATCTGTTCCTTCACCGCGAACAGTTGAATCAGCCAGAGCCCCAGCAGGGACCAGTCCATCTCCACGTAACTGCATTCGGCCGTGCGACTGTGAAGCTGGCCGCGACCAAACGTCTGCTTGAGTGAGCGGAACTGAAGTTCAATGCCCCACCTCATCAGGTACAACTGAGCCACGCGTGCGTTTGACAGGTCTCGTGCGGACAGCACGCTCGTCACCAGACTCATGGTGCCATGTTCGTTCTGAACCTGAATCAGTCGCAGCACCAGCGGAGGCTGGTGGCGACGCGCGGCAGCGTCCGGCCAGACGCACACAATGCCATCGCGATGACGCACGTTGTCGAGGTCTGTCAACAGACGCACGTTGGCTCCGACCCGTACCAGAAAGTCGTGACCGGCTTCCACAATGGCGTTCCAGAATTCGTAACCCACGAAGCCCGCATCTCCGCAAAACAGCGTCTTTTCCGGGAATTCTTCCGTTTTGAGCAGGTCCATCAGGTGGTGCCTTTCGCTGGAAGTCGAAGGCCCCGTCTTCCACGTCCAGGGCATGTTCAGCCCCATATGCCAGAGGAGTGTGATCCACATCTGCGGCTTCACGGGCGCCGACAGTTTCTTACTCCGCTTCTTCTTGTTCTTCCACTTTTTCCGGGACCGGGCCTTCTTCCCTTTGCCGTAGTTCTTTGCCGAAAACTCCCGCTCGTTACTCTTCGTGCGCGGCGTGTCGGCCCGGGAACCGTCCACCGCCAGAACCACCCACAAGCCGATCCGCCAGTGTTTCTCACCGACCTTTTCCATCAAGGTCTGCAGCCGTTTCTGAGTCGCCGGCAGCAGCCGCACCGACCATGTCTTCAACGCACCGGTCAGCCCCTGGTAAGTCGTCACGGCGACGTGACCGAACATCGCCAGCGACAATCGTCTGGCATGAACAAATGCCCGCACGAGCGTCCGCTTATCGGACCAGACCCACAACACCGCGAGAATCACCAGTTGCCTGGGGCTCCACTTGATATTCCCATGCAGATGAATGTCGGCGAACATCCGATCGTTGATCGCCCACTCCAGCGCCTTCCTGAGCAACTCGCCATAAGTAAACTTCGTCGTCTTCGCCGGTTCACTGCCGCTGTCCGCCGCGTTTGTCTTCCGTGACATCGCCAGACTCCCTCCGGGGCTGAGCTGTCTTCAGTCCGCACACCACATGCGGGAGTCTGGCTTTTTTCATAATCATCCATTTCAGCGATACCCCGATTTTTACAACGCCAGAATCCTTAACGGCGTTGCCCGCAGGGGCTCATTGAAGCTCTCACCGCTTGTTTCCCGGGGTTGAAACCCCGGGCTATTCGCCTTTGCCCATCCGGGGCAGCAAAACTGTGCAACTTTAAAACTTGCGCTTCGGGCTTGTATTGTCGTCCAATGCGGCACTATCTACCTATGTGGCGTCGGCGAAGTGATGCAGGAATATGCCAGCCGCGACTGCCACGTTGAGAGAATCTGTGTTGCCGTGCATGGGAATGGTAATGCGGCGATCGCACAGGCTGATCCACTCTGGCGTCAGACCGGAATCCTCGTGCCCGAACAACAGGGCGCAGTTACCGGTTGGGCGTGC
>CAUZOL010000485.1:0-4191 GCA_963581435.1 Planctomycetota bacterium | reverse complement strand
CTTGCTCATGGCGTGTCCTTGTGCCCCTATCGGGCCGCTGAAGTGTGGTTACCTCAGCAGGATACCCCGCTTTTTCTCAACTCTTCAAGAACACAAGTTTTGACAATACCTCGCGTTGCACCGGAACACTCCGAGATTGAGTTGTTGTCTGAGTTCGACGACTTCAAAGATGAGGACATGACAGCGGAGTTCCTGCTGGCGGTTCCCTTGTCGTGTTTTGCAGAAAAACACAGTAGAATATTACACTATTACACGGTAGAAAATTGAAATCTTCGACGGTGTTCAGCGAGGTAGGCGCGGTCGCCGTCATATAATGGAGACGAGTCACGGAATTTCATTCTCATCCATGCGGTCAATTGCTTGCGCTTGCCGCGGGCCTGTGGATCCGCACGGAGTGGTTCGTACGTGCACATTGCCACGTCCTGGATGATGGCCCGGTGATCGACGAGTTGTTCTGACTTTTAGCAAGAAGCAAGAAGAAACCCGCCTGTGAACAATCGCCAAAATAATTCGATGGCGTATCAGCCCCTCGCGTTGACAATTGTGATTGTCCTGGCGGCGTTGGCCAGCGCGACCGCACAAGAAACTGCGCGGGATATCGATGGCAATCGCTTCTTCTCCGACAAGATTGAGCCATTGCTGAAGAGGCACTGCCTGGAGTGTCATTCGCATGCCGCCGAGGAAATGGAAGGCGGGCTGACGTTGGATTCACGAATCGGTTGGGTCACGGGGGGCGATCGTGGTCCGGCCATCGTCCCCGGCAAGCCAGTAGAAAGTTTGCTCATCAAAGCGGTTCGTCGCGGGGACGAAGATCTGCAAATGCCGCCGGACGAGAAACTGTCGGACAAAGAGATCGAACTGCTTGTCGAATGGATCAAACGCGGGGCACCCGATCCGCGGAAAACGAAGTCTGTGCCGAAGGACAAAGGCGATCCGTTGGATTGGTGGTCGTTGCGCCCTTTGAAACGTCCCGTTGTTCCACAGCCGGCTAAACAAGATCGCGACGGTGGCAATGCGATCGATGCGTTTGTGCAACAGCGGCTTCGTGTCGAAGGATTGTCTCCGGCGCCGCAGGCCGACCGACGGACGTTGATCCGGCGTTTGTATCTTAATCTCCACGGTTTACCGCCCACACCCGAAGTGGTTGCGGCATTCGTTCGTGATCCTGATCCAAAGGCCTACGAGAAGCTAGTGGATCGTTTGCTGGATTCTCCTCGCTACGGTGAACGTTGGGCGCGGCACTGGCTTGATACCGTTCACTTCGCGGATTCTCACGGTTGCGAACATGACGTGTTCCGCCCGAACGCGTGGCGTTATCGCGACTACGTCATTTCAAGTCTCAACCGAGACACACCGTGGGATCGGTTTATTCGTGAACAATTAGCGGCCGACCGGTTTTATCCGAACGAGACCTCGCTGACGGCAGCGCTCGGCTTCATCGCGGCGGGACCCTTGGAACTGAGCCGCGCCGGAACCGCACCGATCACATTCGACTATCTCGACCGCGACGACATGGTGGCGCAGACGATGGCCGCCTTCGCCAGCACGACCGCCAATTGTGCGCGGTGCCACAATCACAAGTTCGACCCCATCACTCAGGAAGATTATTACTCGCTGCAAGCGGTGTTTGCCGGCGTTGGAAAAGGCGACGTCGAGTTCGACGCGGACCCGGTCGTGGCGAAACAACGACGTCGATGGAACAACTTGCTGGCGGCAGCGAAAAGTGACGACCGAGTGAAGCTTCTCGCACGTGAGCATGCAGATGTTGTTGCCCAGTGGGAAAACGAGTTCGGGAACAAATCGGCAACCTGGGAAACGCTTTTGCCGACAACGTCGTTGTCGTCCGGTGGCGCGACGTTGAAGCGTCTCGCCGACAACTCGCTGATGGCGTCGGGGGCCCGCCCTGAAAAAGATACCTACACAATCACCTCCCCCACGTCGCTGACGAAGCTCACCGCACTGCGACTGGATGTGCTCGCCGATGACAGTCTGCCGATGAAAGGTCCCGGCCGGCAGGACAATGGGAACCTGCATCTGACCGAGTTCGAGGCGTTCGTTCGCGATGGGGATGCGGCCGAACCGACGCGGCTGAAGATTCGCGCTGCGACGGCCGATTGGAATCAAGCGGGTTGGACGATTTCTCACGCACTCGACGGCAATCTCGGGACGGCGTGGGGAATCTATCCCAAGGTCGGACAGTCGCATTATGCGGTGTTCGAATTGGACAAGCCGCAAGCGTTGAAGCCGTCCAGTCAAATCGTTGTTGTCCTGAAGCAACTGCACGGAGGCGGGCATCTGATCGGGCGTTTGAAACTCTACGCCACGAACGCAGCAGGCGCGACGGCGGAAATCCTGCCGGACGCGGTTCGAGCCTCACTCAAGCTTCCACGCGATCAACGATCCGAAACCCAACAAGCCGCCATCGCCGCTTACGCCTTGCAACGACATGCCCAGCAGCAACTCGCCGGTCTACCAACTCAGCCGTCAGTCTACGCGGTGTCGAGCAGCTATTCGCACGCCAATAAACTGGCAAGCCCGATGATGCCCAAGGTTGTCCACGTGCTGCGTCGCGGCGACATTCACAAACCGGGCCAAGTCGCCACGCCCGGCGCGTTGTCGGCCATCTCAACACTGACCGGTCGCTTCGATCTGGACGACCCGAATGACGAAGCATCGCGTCGTGCGGCCCTGGCCGATTGGTTGGCAGCGCCCGATAATCCGCTGACGTGGCGAAGTGTCGTGAATCGTGTGTGGTCTTTTCACTTCGGACGCGGACTCTGCGACACACCGAACGACTTTGGTCGGATGGGCGGCAAGCCGTCACACCCCGAATTGCTCGATTGGCTGGCGGTGTGGTTTCGCGACGACGCCAATGGATCGTTAAAGCAGTTGCACCGCCTGATTCTGTTGTCTTCGACGTGGCAGCAGAAGTCGGCGGCGTTGGCTGCAACAACGGCGAATTCCAAACTCGGCGATCCACAATCCGTTGATGCAGAGAATCGATTGCTCTGGCGTATGAACCGTCATCGACTCGATGCCGAATCGTTTCGCGATGCGGTCTTGCAGATCTCTGGCCGCATCGATCTGAAAATGGGTGGGCTCGGCGTGCAGCAATTCACACAATCGAAAGGCGCACAATTAACGCCGAAGCTGGACTACGGCGCCTTTGATTGGAATCACCCGTCCGCTGCACGGCGGAGTATTTATCGGGTTGTCTGGCGTGGGATCGCCGATCCGTTCATGGAGTCTCTGGATTTTCCAGACCTTGGCCTGCTGTCGCCGAAGCGCGGTGTTTCGGTTTCCTCATTACAGGCGTTAGTAGTTTTCAACAACGACTTCGTGCTGCATCACAGTCAGCTCCTGGCCGACAAGTTGAAGGCGAACGATGCGACCGTCGATGAGCAACTCGCGCAGGCCTGCCGTCTCATCTATTTGCGGGCGCCCGGCAAAAAGGAGAACGCGTTGCTTGTCGCATACGCGAAGCAACATGGCCTCGCGGCAACGCTCCGCATCCTGTTGAACAGCAATGAATTCACCTTTGTGGACTGAGAACTGGTGGATTGAGAATGACAACATCGCGACGAGAATTCTTGTGGAACATTGGTGGTGGGCTTGGCGGCCTTGTCGTTTCGCAGATGCTTGCGCGGGACGCGTTGTCGGCGGAGAACGATCCGCTGAAGCCCGTGTTGAACGGCGGCCTGCATCATCCGGCTAAAGTTAAACGAGTGATCCAACTGTTCATGACGGGCGGCGCGAGTCCGATGGACACGTACGACTACAAGCCCGAATTGGAGAAACTTCACGGGCAGAAACTGGGGCCGCAGCAAAAGCCGGAAGGCTTCACGGCGATGCCCGGCGCGATCATGAAGAGCCCATTCAAATTCAAGCAGCATGGCCAGAGCGGTCGGTGGGTCAGCAGCGTCTTTCCTCATCAAGCCAAAGAAGTGGATGAGATGGCGTTCCTGATGGCGATGGCGTCGAAGACGAACGTGCATGGGCCTGGCACCTACATGATGAACTCCGGTTTTTTGTTGCCTGGATTTCCGAGCATGGGAGCGTGGATTTCGTATGGATTGGGGAACCTGACCGACGAACTGCCGACTTTCGTTGTGCTGCCCGACGCCAAGGGTTTGCCATACAACCAGAAGGGGCCATTTTCCTCGGGCTTTCTTCCGGCCGAGCATCAGGGCA
>CAUZOL010000484.1:0-4224 GCA_963581435.1 Planctomycetota bacterium | reverse complement strand
GCTGAGTGATTAACGCCCCTGTCCAGCAGGCGGCGACAAGAGACTTTTCTAAGCAGTTCGGCGTGGCTTCGCCGCTCTACTGCAACAGATTGTAAGGCTTCTTCCGTGGGACCACTGACAACCGCCACGACTGAAGGCACTGAGCGCGACGAATACCGCTCGCCGCGGGAGATATTTGCCGGGCTTCGATGTAAGTTCGATATGGATGTTGCGGGGCCGTGCTACGGATTGGGGCCGGATTTTGTTCCAGCAATCCGCACCCTTACGCGATTCGACGACGGACTGACGACCAGGTGGGACGGGTTCGTGTGGATGAATCCGCCGTTCGGAAAACGCAACGGGCAGGTCCCTTGGCTGCGTAAATTCTTCGAGCACGGATGCGGAATCGGATTGGTGAATGCGTTGACGAGTTCGGGCTGGTTTCACGATTGGATGCCGAAGGCGTCGGGGATCTTCCTTCCGCGCGGCAAGACGCGTTTCGTGCGGCCGGACGGTACGGTTGCGAAGCAGCCAGCGAGCGGTGTTGTGTTGTTTTCCGCTGGCGATGAGGGGCGTGTGATTCTTCGCGACTGCAAAATGGATGGGATGTTCCTCGAAGCCTGACGCCCAACTTCACTTGACCCGGGAGGTTGACGATGAGTTCAGATCGATTTGTCACGAACAAACGCTCCTTAGAGGCGACGTGGATCAGTGTGATCAGCAGTCAGTTGCTGGCCGCGCGGTGCTACGTTGTCGGTCCCGGATTGGCTCCTCCGACGGGGTACACTACGGCGGAGCACATCACGGCTTCGGACGGGTGGGACGATCAATTGGATGCTCTGCGTTGGGCTGCGGACAACGGTGCGACGATTCCAGAAATGCGAGCGTGGAGACGGGTGCAGCACGGGGACGACCTGGTCTCGCGTGAGTAATCACAGGGCCGAAAGATTTCTATGGCTACTCTAGACGACGCGGCAGAGTGCTCCGGCGTATTGCTGTGTTCTACTGATTCGGTGTCCGCGAAAACAATCAACCGTTGGGGAGAAGACGTGGAGAATACAAACGATGTGACCGAGCACTCGGCACCGCCCGAGTATTATCTGGATCGCATGATCGCGCTGTTTGCCGAGTATAAAGAGGATTTTGGTTGCTCTGATGCGGATTTCCCGGACGAGAAGCCGCAAGCGCGTCAATGTGAGTACGAGAAAAAGTTCAACGCGATCGTGTGTGATTACAAAGGTCATACGATCGGGCCGGATCAGTGTGGAAAGCCAGAGCACGATTTGTGCTACCGTTGTAACCGATTGCGAGTAGATATCGAATTGAGCAGCTCACGACTGAGTTAACCGGGCGGCGGATTCGGGAAGAAAGAATTTCTTGCGGGAGTCGTTGCGGAAAGGTAGACGCCCAAGTCCCTAAGGCTTGGTCCGGAATGGTTTCGGTGCCTGAGTTGTGAAATCGCGGCCGCGAGGAAGCAACCATGACGGTAATGCGGGTTCGATTCCCGCGTTTAATTTGCAGGTTCGAGTCCTGCCGACTCCATTTGTGATTAGCGAACCAGTTTCAGCAACAACAGAGCCAGCCGCCGAGGCTGTATAACGCCCCGGCATTCACGGGGTTGCGGCCCCGTGGCTTTGGTGACGAACGACACTTAATTAGTTAACCCTTCGAGATCCTGATCAGGAGACTCTGGTGATTGTAACTGCCCCTGATAAAGTCATTGACTGCGGAGTCCAGCCAAAAGATCGCTGGACGTTAAGGGCCTACCAGGAAGCTGGAGGAGAGGACGAACTGAGATACACCTTCCGGGATGTAGACGATGACTTTCTGAGAAGGACTTTGAAAGAGGCCATTGAGAACGGTGAGAACGGTGAGAACGGTGAACACCCCTCGGTTTGACCTCTTCTGCTACTGCATCGACCGCAACGCCCGTGGATTGCTTTGTTCGTCGTGCTTTACGGGGACGTTGGAATGGTCGACGGCATAGTGACGACGAGTGATTTTATTCTGGAGCTGGAGTATCTATTGGCAGATGCAAGAGCGATCTTTCGATGTTTCCTTCAGGACCGGTTTACCTACGCCGAGGGCCTGATCGATTTACGCCGTATTCGGGATCGTATTCAGAGTTGGCGGATGCGGAACCGGGACCGAACAGCGCCGTACGTTGCGGCGTGGATATCGTTGGTCCGCGACGCCAGACAGTGCTGAGTTACCACGACGAACGCCTAAGCTAACCCGGCAGCCGGGGTTGGCTTTCCTACTTCTTACCGCGACGACGGCTGCTCGCGGTTGAGCGATTTGTTATGCCTGATGAACGGGTTGTGCTGCCAATGTGTGCGGATGCGGTCAAGGAGAGTTTCCTTGCTGATCTTCGCGAGCTGCTCAAGAAGTACGGAGCTTCAATTGATGCTAAAGATCACTATCCAGGATATTCGGAGTGCGGCGAAGATATTCGAATGACGGTTGATGTGCCTGCGATTTACTGGAAAGGCGACGTTGTCCGTGAGTGGTGTGAGATAGATTTAGGTCCAGATTTCGAGGCATAACGCCAATGATCACAGGGCCGCCGCGAGCGACTGGCCCATTTGAAACACGCACCGACGGCGGCTCCGGTGCATTTAAGGTTAGCGGTCCTATGGGAGTAGACGCACGAATTCTGTTTGAGCAGACGGGTGAGTTGAATTTCGAGCGGGAGTTTCCTGCTGACTGGAAAGTCGTTGGGATCTCCGAACACGAAAGACAATGTGAGCCATCGGCGACGCACGAATTTGACACCGGTTCGAGATACTACGGCGAAGGCCACGAACGCGGATCATGGCCAGAGATTTGCGCGGTGTTGATGCTATTACATGCGTGTCCGGGTGTGGGTCGCGTCTGGTACGGAGGCGATTCAGGCGATGGACTTTTTAATGTCTCACCGGAGAGAGTTATTGAGTTGAGCAGGCATTTCATGCAACACGGAGAGCGACCGTACCACGGCCGCTAACGCACCGGCAATCACCGGGCTGGAGAGTACGACATGGCGACGCAGAAACCAGACGGAAACGACAGCTCCGGTGCATTGGCCTTGTTATGTGGAGTTTTCACAGTGGGCAATCAACAGAGCTACGATCGTGGCATCATCGAGCACGGTCGTGAGTTCAAAAAGCTTGGTCGACGGAACACGTACCCGGGTGGGTTTGCGGTCCGGACGCCAGCCGAGGCGGAACGGCTGATCGACGAGTCAGGAAAGCGTGGCGAGTGGGCCGTGTACGAGCTGCAGGCAGAGTGGGATCGTGACACTGTTACGTCTGATACTGGATGGTGGCACGCGCTGATCAACGATTCGACGGTGATCCGGCGAGTCGACACATAACGCCCCGGTTCACGGGGCCGTGGAGAAAAGACTATGAGTACAGAACCAACGTCGGCCACGGCTCCCGTGCAACCGATTGTTCTACAGGCGGTCAATCCATGTTCAGTGTCGATCAAAAGCGAGCGATTTCCGATGCGGTCCAAGAGGTGCTTCGTCAGACGAATCATCCCGCCACACATCGTCGGCGGCGCTGAGACGGGAAACGTGGCAAAGTATTACGGAGTTCTTCAAGGCGACTGGCGAGAGGAGTTACGGCAAGGATTCGCGGAGTGTTTCCGCGTGTTGAAGTCGCACGGAACGCTGATCTTCAAATGGAACGAGTGCCGAATACCTGTGGCAGATGTGTTGAAGTTGACGAACGAAAAGCCGCTCTATGGCCACAAGAGCGGGAAGTTGAGTCAGACGCATTGGGTGGCGTTCCTGAAGCCAGCGGTTGGCGGATAACGTCAAAGGTCAGCCGGACGGCGAGGTTGACTTCCATTCTTGAATACGCAGCCTACGCCGTCTCGGCTGCACCGACTTGTTATTTGGAATATGCAATGGAAGTTCTGTCAAGATACGAAATTAACACGAATCGACCTCGCTTGTTCGCAGTCGAGAATGATTCAGGGAAAAAGATGAAAGTCAGTATGCACCCAAAATGCTATATTGATATGTGCGCCAGTGGCATCAACGCCGTGTGTGTGCCGTGCCTTCGACAGCTTGACTTAGCGTTGAATGGTAGATCCAAATAACGCCTAAAATCACCGGGTTGCCGCCGGTGACGTTGATTACAGAAAGCGGCTGGACGGCAACTCCGGTGCATTGTTTTGTTATCGGGATTTGTTCAATGAGCGGCGGGCATTTTGATTACGCACAGTACCGACTCAATGACATTGCATCGTCGATTG
>CAUZOL010000483.1:0-4233 GCA_963581435.1 Planctomycetota bacterium | reverse complement strand
AAGAACTGTCGCGTGGAACGGCAGATGAGGTCAACGGAGCCGCCCGCATCGATCCATCAGCAGCATCCACGACGGCTGTTTGGCGATGCGCATTCCGCTGGAAGAAAATGGGAGTGTTGCCACCCTCAGGGCACCAGCAAGCTGCCAGAGCACTCATCTCAATTCGTGATTAACTGAGATTCGACCAGGAACTCGTACAAGAAACCGGCAGCGAGCCGGTGGCCCTGTGCGTTCCAGTGACCGTCGTCGTTTCCCCACAGCAGTTCATCGGCTGTAACTTCATTGGCATCGAACGCATCATCGAGATCCAGGTACGCGATATTCAGCCGCTGTGCGGCGCCTCTCAGTCGTCGTTCGTTCGACAGCAATTCCGCGTTGTCTTTCCAGCGAGGAATGTAACGTCCGAACTTCATAATGACCAGTCGGCACCGCTGCTTGGTGCATGCGTCGCGCATGTGCGTGATGATGGATAGAGTCAGATCAAAACTGTTGGCTTGTGTGCGAATTGTACGTTTCGGCGCGGATGGTCCAGGGACCGGCACGTTTGCCAAATCCAACTCTTCATTTGCGAAGACCGGCTTCTGCAACCCATACACAATTGAAGACTCATTGTTCTCGAAATCGTTTACGATGAAGAACGCCAGTACCACAATGTCGGGACTGTAGTTAAAGCCTTCCCGTTGCAGGAACAGATACTCCTGGTCGGTCCCCCAGCCAGAGACGCCTGTGTTGACGACCTCGTATTTCTCACCCCGGAGGAGCGAGTCTCTGGCCAGACGTTCCTCGATCACCTCAGTGAAGATTTCGTCGTCGGCAACGCCATATCCCCAGGCAAACGAGTCTCCGAGCACCAGAATTCGGCGAACGCCCGACGGCTTTGCGTAAGAGTATTCGAAATCGCGCAGGCCCTTGGAGTTAATTGTGAGTCTCCTGCCATTCGTCGAAGCCTCCCAATTGGGAATGTTGCGCCATCCCAGAGTTGAATCGTAGAGATATCGGTGACCGGTCCTCTCGTATCCGGGTTCCTGCAAGTAGATGGGTTTGTTTGCCCAGTAATCGTGAAACAGCCACAGGCCGAGCAGACTCACCAGGGTCGAGATGGACAGGGCCACAAACCGGAATCCCCATCGCCGACCGGTCGAGTCCGCCTTGTTCCCATCGGGCATTGAGCTTGTTCCCTTCGGACATCGAACTGAAAACCACACGCGAAAGCAACCGCCTTAAGAAGCCAGGAAATGCCGCCGTTCCAGCAAGTCAACGACGTCGAGCACTCTCGCTGTGCTAATGGGGTTGCGGGACTTTGCGGCTCAACAGTTCTGCCCGTTTCAAGTGTCTCTGGGCGTCCATCGGCTTTCCCATTTGGCGATAGATCGAGGCCAGGTAGTTGTGCAGGTCGGCACGATGAGGCGATGCAAGAATCGCCTCTTTGATCAGACGCAGAGCTTCCTGACGGTTGCCTGTTTCACGATGGCAGATTCCCAAAAGCATCAACGAGATTTCGCTTCGCTCCATCTTCACTAATTTCTTGAGATATGGGAGCGCTTGCTGGTATCGCCGCTGATCAAAGTGTGAGGAAGCCAGATAATACATGGCAGACTGCCGGTTTGTCGGCGAAATCTGCTTCGACTTCAGGGCAGACTCGGCATACGAAATGCACAAATCGGGATTCCTTCGCCAGTTGATGCGGCAGAAATAAGTCTCCACCTCGGAATCCCTCAGTCCGCTTGCTCGGACCTTTTCGAGAATTTGACGTCCCCGCTCCTGGAAAACCTCGGAAAGAGCGAGATGAGATGGATCGTCTCGCGACTCATCGTTCAACCCCCCGGCAAGTTTCGCCGCAAACGCATCGTTCGCCAGACCGAGCAGACGCTGCCGTTCGTGTTCCGGAAAGTGGGAGACGTCCATTACTGAAACCAGTTTGTTCGAGTCGGTCAGTTTGTCGCTGTTGGGCTTGGCTGTGTGTATTCCCACGCGATGGTGGGTGAATGAGAAGTGCGGAATGTCTGTTGAGCCTCTCGGCATGTGACAGTTGACGCAGTTGTCATTCGGCTGCGTTTCTTGTCGCGTATCGATCGGCAGCCCGCACGACTCGGTTTGATGGCAACTCAGGCATTTATTTCGGTAATACGCAACCTTCTCCGATTCCTCTGGAACAGAGTGCGGATTGTGGCATGTGGCGCACGTCATTGATTTCGATTCGAGGTAACAACGGCTCAATCTCATCTGTTCGATCTGGCCGGCCACCGTCATCGCAGAATCCTGGCGATTGATCCGATAACTGATGACGAAGTCGGACATTCGCAAACCCGGTCGAAAGTCGGCCACGCTGCGACCGCGCACGTTGACGTCGGCCGAAGCGGAGAGGTGGCATTGGGAGCAGACGTCTTCCTGCCTTTCTCGTGAAAGGTGCCGTATGTTGACGATCGAATCATCGATACTTCCCCGAATTGGCAATTCCGCCTTGCGTTCTTTGACGTGCAGTGCGCCGGGACCGTGACAGCGCTCGCAACTGATCGCCATTTCCGTGACGTTCAACCGTTGGTCCGCACCGTCGATCGTTTCGACCCGCCCCCCGTGACAATGGATACATCCCCAACCGACCTCGCGGTCGAACCCAGCCTGATTGGAATCTTTCTCGTAACCGGCCGACATACCCCAGCTCTGTCGACGCGGATACCACGTCATCGGGGCTTCGATCAGATAGTCATCAACCTTCACCAGATACATCCGCGCATAGTTTCCTGAGCCAAAGGAAAAATGCGCGGCATGGTCCACCAGAACGACTTCCTGCCCTTCGGAGTCCTGTATGAACTCGCGGAGCCTCAATTGCTTCCCCTCGCGGTAGACTCGATAGTGTCGTCCGGAAATCTCGTGGAAAAACTCGCCGTTCGGCGGTTCCCGCGAAATATCGACCTCAGCAAGTGAGCGGCTATGCATTGTCTTCAGATACGAATCGTGTTCGTCGGAATGACACTCCTGGCATTTGCGATTCCCGACGTACGCGACCGCCTTCGATGCGTTGCGAAAACGCGACGTGGCAATGCTCGGAAGGCGAAACTGGTCCTCTCTGGCGGTGGGAGCTAGACCAGAATCGTCCTTTCCCTGGCGAAGATCGTCCGACGTCTGGTCCGAGGTGTACCAGACAATCCACGCAAACACTGTCCCCGGCAGGAGAATCGCCATCAGAATGCGAACCGTTTTGCGACGGCGATTGGAATTCGTCTCCGCAGCGATCGGGCGTTCGGGTGAGACACCTGGCATCGAACGATTCTTTCGTCTCGGAGCAAAAGAAGATGAATTTGAAGACGCAGGCGCGACAAAAGAAGAACCAACACCTTTCCGTGGTTGATCATACTCTCTTGAATTCAATTCTGCACTTGAATTCCTCGAATCGCGTCCGACTCACGGCCGGGCATCATGTTCGATTCGGTGAGCCGTTTCGAAGAAGTGCTTCTTGATTCGCCGGTGCGTTAGGCAAGGGTTATCGCGACGATTCACCGGAGAGGAGTGCATGCCGAATCTTGCTCAGCGGCTCTTGCCGTTCTTCACTTTCGCTGTAGAAATAATAGCCAAACTCCTCGAGCCTGACTCCACACATTTTCTCAATCGCTTGACGGGCAAATTGCCGATTCAACAGATAACGGTCGTCGAGCGCATCGATGAGTTGCGGCAGCGCCCACTGGGAATCCGTCCTGGCCAATGCGTCGGCACCAATCAAGCGGACCGCTTGGTCCGGGTTCTTCAGCCATCCTAGAGCCACGCTCTCCTGTGGATCGTGATAGTTCTGAGCGATCATCTTGCGGTCGAAATCGGCACCATACCATTCGCTAAGATATCGCAAGGTCCAGTCGATGGGTTCTTTGGTGTGGCATTGATTACACGCATTCGGGTGATTGGCCTCGATCATCTGCCGGTCTGTCGGCGAGAAAATCTTGTGCGTGCGGACGACGTCCTGCAGGCCCTCGTTGATGCGCGGCATGTGGCAGTTCATGCAGTTTGCCCCACTGCTACCGGCGGGATGATGCGTGTGTGCCGCGCGTGCCTCAATCGGTTCAAACTCTTGATGGCATTTCAGGCAAAGTTGGTCGTCATGGCTCGGCGCGAATTCCCATTTGGGTCCGGTGGCCTTGTGCGGGTTGTGGCAATCGACGCACTTCAGTTCGGAATAACAACTTCCCCGCATGGCATCGGTGTACTCTGTGGAATTCCACGTCGCCATGCCGCCAGCCAACA
>CAUZOL010000482.1:0-4240 GCA_963581435.1 Planctomycetota bacterium | reverse complement strand
CGTCTGCTGGAGATGGAACAATCGCTGCTGAAACAGTCGGGCATCAAGACGCGGAACGAGCCGGACCATGTTGCCTACAGCGACGGCGTTGACGTCGAGATTTTCCCGCTGCGGTCGGTTTAGGCTCTAACTGTCAACGCTCGCGATGGACAGCGGGTGCTCGCTGACGAACGCTTCCAGTTCGTCGCGCGAAAAGACGCCCGTGGTTGCACCGCGGGTGCGAACGCTGCTTGCTCCCAGCGCGCTGCCGTACTTCAAACACTCTTCGGCGGGGGCGTCATTCAGCAGCCCGTAAATGTAGCCGGCGGCAAACGCGTCGCCGCCGCCGGTTCCGTCGACGAATTCGACTTCGTGTGAACCGATCCGACAACTCACATCGGCACTGTTGAGAATGGCTCCCTCGTCCGCGCAGGTGACGACGACCGTTGATGCCCCAAGGCGGCGGAATTCGGCTGCCTGATCTACCGGTTCATCGATTCCAAGTATGACTCGGCCCTCGTCACTGTTCGGCAAGAACACATCGGTCCAGGGAAGCACCGGTTCGAGCATGGAACGGTAATCGCCGGTTCCGGAAATCACCACGTCCAACAGGGTCAACACGCCTGCCTCGCGAGCAAGGCGAAACACTGCCGCCACGTTTTCGGCGGCAAGCGAGTCAATCAGGCAGAAGCCGCCAACGTACAGCGCACGGCACGAGCGGATTTGCTCGGCTGTGATCTCCCTCCCTGTGAACTCCGCGTTGGCGCCCAGCGAGTGAATGAATCGCCGGTCTTCACCCCGCGTATTGATAACCAGCGTGCCGCTGGTCTCCGAACTTGCCGAGCGCGTGAGGTGTGTGCAATCAACATTCGCAGCTTCCAATTGTTCGCGAATGTACTGGCCGAAAATGTCGTCGCCGACTTTGCCGATCACCCCAACCTGCTGCCCGATTTTCGCCAGATCGGTGGCAACGTTTGCAGCACATCCGCCGATGGTCAGGTCGAGGCGCGATGTCGTTACTAATTCGCCGGGGGCCGGCAGGCGATCAACCGGGTCGCAAACGTGATCGGCGACGACGATGCCGGCAGCGAGGCAATCGTAGTCGGTTCCGGCCATCAGCGCTCACCTCACCTGTTGCAAAAAGGGGTAGCGTCAACCGGCGTTCAAGTCGTTTGTTGTTTCTGGAACCGGCGAATCAGCCAGTGCATTGTCGGGTACGTCACCAGCGCACAGACAGTCGCGACCAACAACGATCCCAGAATCAACGGCTTGCCGACGTGGACGAACAGATCAACGACGGTTCCCCACCATTCCTGAAAATTAGTGTAATGCAGAATTCGGCTGAAGTCGTCGGGCGTCAACAAACCACCGACTTCGACAAACAGCGTCCCGACCTTGTAGCAGAACCAATACAGCGGGACGACGGTGAGCGGATTGGAAATGTAAACGGTGACAAGCGCCGCGGCTCGGTTGAAGCGAAGAAACGGACTGACGGCATAGGCAAACAACATCACCAGAATCATCTGGGCACCCACGGTGGGCGTCATCCCAATGAACATGCCGACAGTTGTTCCCAGCGAGATGGAATGCGCGGTGTCATCCTGTATCAAGATGGTACGCAACAACTGGCGCGGGCTGCTGTACCATTTCAGCTGCCTGGTCTGTTGAATTTCCTGCGGCAGTTTCAACGGAGCGTTCCTGACGCGTTCGGGGGGTGGTTCCAAAGTTGATTGTAGCGGCGACAACAGAAGCTCCCAATCTTGTTTCCATCCGTTCACGGCTGCGGTGTGTCATCTCGTTTTGCCGATCAACGGATGCGACAATTCAGATTTCCTTCAGCGTGAAATCCAGCAAAAAGGGTCGGATATCGGTCAATTCGGCACCATAAGTGGTCTGACTTTGGCAAGGATGTTGCATCGCAACCGGTTTTGAGTATCGGATGTCACCTGTCGGCGGGTCTTGGCGAATAGGGCGGTGTTTCCGCCGGAAGATAACGCAGTTGCGGGATTCTCTCGGTTTTTCGTATGAGCAAGACTCTCCGAAGACTCTCAGCTTAGTAATCCTTCGACTCAATTCGTCGCGGCCAGCCTTGCCGGACGGTAGCTTGTCGATTCCGAGAAACCGAGGTCGCTTGGCAGGTGCGGCTGCTGCCTGTCACGTCGCAACGAGACAGGCGAACTCCCGCAGATTGGCCGCCAGCACGGGCTGCGGACAGGACCAAACCAGGAAGAACATCGCCTCGCGAACGAGCCGCTCGGCAGGATGACCGGCGACAAAACCGGCCCCCTTCGATGCTGCCAGATACGCTTGCGTCGCACGCAGCACAATAGAATTCGACCGGCGACGTATCTCCTCGGCCGAACAGGGTTGCGGTTTGTCTGTGGCTCCGCCGCGCGACAACTCCAGCATCGCCGCTGCCGCCTCATCACGTTCGGCGGCAATGCTCTCGAAGACTTCCTGCAAATCGGGACGCCTTTCGGCTTCTTCCCGCAACAACTCCAGCGTACCGGCGGCCGTTCCCAGCGCCAATGCCGAGGTCGCCAGCGAACCGGTTCCGCCTCCGATGCCAAGTTTCATCACCGCTTCGACAGGGCCGGCGATGAGAAATCGCTCGTCGATTTCCACCCCGTCAAGCTTCACTGCACCAGTCTGCGACGCATTGAGCGATAGCATACGCGGAGGCGGCAAGACGGTCACGTTGGCGTCGGCTGTGGGTATGACGGCGAGTACTTGCCGACCGTCGGCCAGCGTTCCGCCGGTGACAATGTAATCGGCGAATCCCGCGCCAGTGACCCACGGAATTGTCCCGTCGAACTTCAACCGTGAACCTTGCTGTTCGACCTGAACTGTCGGAGTTCGCAGATGTTGCCGCGAGGTGGTCAGGTGCGAAATTCCAACTGTGGCGAATGTTTCACCGGCACACAAGTCGGGCAGCAACTCGGCCTTCAGCGCGTCGTTTTCGCAGCCGGCAATTCGCTGGCAGGCACCGTTGCGCTGCGTGAGTACGAATGCCGTGGTCAAGCAGGCCGATGACAAACGTTCGTAGCCGATTGTCAATTCGGTCGAATTGATTTCGACTCCACCATACTCCCGCGGAATCACCCATCCCAGCACGCCGGCGTCTGCCAGCAATCTGAACTGCTGACTCGGCCAGGCGTCCGCAGCCTCCAACTCCCCCGCCTTCGCGCGCAATTCGTCGCATAACGTCTGGATGTCGAGGGGGGATGGATTCACGGGGCGGGCTGCTTGTGCGATGGATCGATTACAATTGTCAGGATTGTTGTCTAATCCAGTCTAAGCATGCCAACAAACAGGTACAAGCGGGCGGCCCGGGTGAGCCACGTCTGTCCCATTTTTCCAAGCGGGAATTGGGTGGCTGGGGTCGAAGCGACGTTTTCGGAGCGCAGCCCCCAGAACGTCGGATCGCTGTGGCACGGAATACCCCGCCACATTCGCACCCCATCAAGAAGGACGCGTCTGTCTATCGCTTTTGAATATCGAATATCCAACAAGGAATGTTGAATTACGAAGTGTGAAGGCGGCCAGGTCCGTCCCCTTCATTATTTGAAATTCCTTGTTGGATATTCATGATTCATGCAACGGGCAAAAGCGGTTAAACCCCTGTTTGCGCTGCGGGCTGGTTTTGTCGTTTTATTTTTCTTTTGATTTCGACGAGGCCTTTGTTGCGGCTAGTCGGCTGTCGGCTTCTGCTTTGTTTAACGCTTTGAGATACGCGCGGGCGCTGCCTTCGATGATATCGACGCTGACGCCGTTGCCGCGATAGGTGCGGCCATCGACGAGCACCTCGACCGAGACTTCTCCCAACGCATCCTTGCCACGCGAGACGCTGCGAATCTGCAGGTCTTCCAACGTCGCGGTGACGCCGATGACGCGTTCGAGCGCGTGCAGTACGGCTTCAATGGGACCGCCGCCAATGGCCGCGTCGCAGTGGACTTCGCCGTCTTCGGTTTCCAGCTCGACAGTTCCGGTAGGAACGGTTCCCGGGCCGGCGGTCGCGTGGCAACTGACGAGTTTCCAACGGCCGACCGCTTCATCGGTCCGGTTCTCGATCAACGCGACAATATCGGAATCGTAGATTTCCTTCTTCTTGTCGGCCAGATCGATGAAATCGTCGAACACGCGCTGAAACGTCTCGTCGTCGAGTTCGTAACCCAACTCACCAATGCGTTCGCGAAAGGCGTGTCGGCCGCTGTGTTTTCCCAGCACAAGTTTGGTGCCGATGTATCCGACATCCTGCGGT
>CAUZOL010000481.1:0-4273 GCA_963581435.1 Planctomycetota bacterium | reverse complement strand
GCTCGAATCAGCAGGACTCAGGCCAAACCAGGATGCAGAGCGACTGCGATTGCTCCGTCGCCTTTCACTGGACCTTACCGGTCTGCCGCCGTCATCTGAAGAAGCTGATTCCTTCCTCGCGGATCAATCACCTCGAGACTATGAAGCTGTCGTCGATCGACTTCTCAAATCAGACGCCTATGGAGAACACTGGGCGAGGATGTGGCTTGATCTGGCTCGGTACGCAGACACCAAAGGCTACGAGAAAGATCGCCCGCGCACGATTTGGCGGTACCGCGATTGGGTGATTGACGCGTTAAACCGCGATTTGCCTTACGATCAATTTACCATTGAACAGCTTGCCGGCGATCTGCTGCCAAAACCGACGAACGATCAGATATTGGCAACCGCCTTCCATCGCAACACCATGGAAAACGAAGAGGGCGGAACCGACGACGAAGAGTTCCGTGTGGCGGCAGTGAAGAATCGTGTTGATACCACAATCCAGGTCTGGATGGGACTGACGATGGGTTGTGCAAAGTGTCACTCACACAAATACGATCCGATCAGCCAACAGAATTACTATGAGTTGTATGCCTTCTTCAATCAGACCGCAGACGCCGATCGGCAACAACCGACGTTGCGGACACCGACCATGCAGCAACGAAATCAGATTGCGTCGCTCGAAGACGAGCTAAAAACGCTGGAGCAACAGTTGCGCCAAGAGCCGGAGGGCTTCACCCAGGCGTGGACAACATGGCGGTCGCAGTTCAATGATCGCCCGCTTTGGTCGCCTTTGCTCAAGTCGAAGTTCGAATCAAAGCAAAACGTAATGCTGAAGCAGGACGAGCATGGAACGTTTGTCGCCGCAGAGGAACTGCCGGAGAAAGACACGTGGCAGCTGACCCTTGAACTGCCGAGTGATCAGACTGTGACAGCGATTCGAATTGACACTCAACCCAAAGCACCGGGCGGAAAATGGCAGGACAAGAATGTCGCGCTGCGGGAATTGACAGTCGAGTTGATCGAACCAGGACAAAATCCAGTCAAGCTGAAGCTCGTCCGTCCACGAGCTGATTTTTCACAGCCCGGTTGGGAAGTCGCGCGAGCCATCGATGGCAAGACGAATGCCGGTTGGGCCTTTTCGCCCAAGGCGGCCGAACCGCATTGCGCGGTCTTCGACCTCGCCAAACCGATCCAGCCGCGTGCGGGCCGCCAGTTGCGACTGACACTTGAGCAGGAATATGGCCAGGGCTTGTTGCTGAAAACCTTTCGCATTTCTGCCAGTTCGTATCCAAGCCAGTGGCTAACAGCCGAGCTTGATCCGGTCGCAGGTTTGAAAACCGTTTTTCGGCGACATGTCTATCCTCAAACAAAGGGGCTTTACGCACAGATCGATGCGAAACGCCGCACTTTGAACGCGGTTCGACGTGAAGTGCCTTCGACGCCAATTATGCGGGAACTGGCAACAACGAAACGCCGAAAAACGCGAATCCACACACGCGGTAATTTCCTCGATCAGGGCGAGGAGGTGAAAGGCAGTGTACCCAGCGCCTTCGGGAAACTCGCCGACGATTCGCCACGCAACAGGCTTGGTGTGGCGCACTGGTTGATGCAAGACGACAATCCGCTCACCGCGAGGGTCGCAGTGAATCGGATTTGGGCTCAATTGTTTGGCATCGGTTTCGTCGAAACGGAAGAAGATTTTGGTACGCAGGGAACGCTGCCTTCCCACCCTGAATTGCTGGACTGGCTGGCGGTCGATTTTCGAGAAAACGGCTGGTCGCTCAAGAAGTTGCTTAAGTCCATCGTGATGTCCAGCACCTACCGACAGAGTTCAGTTGCCACCAAAAAAGACCTCGAAAACGACCCGCGCAATCGGTTGTTGTCGCGCGGGCCACGATTCCGCCTGTCAGCGGAAACAATTCGTGACCAGGCACTGGCTGTTTCAGGGTTGCTGACGCGACAAGTCGGTGGACCGTCGGTGATGCCTCCCCAGCCAAGCGGTATCTGGAAGTCAACTTACAGCGGCGCGAAATGGAAAAACGCGACGGGAGCGAATCGCTATCGGCGAGCGTTGTACACCTACAAGAAACGAACAAGTCCCTACGCAGCCATGATCACGTTTGATTCCGGCAGTGGCGAAGTGTGCCAGATTCGACGGATCCGAACCAATACCCCACTACAAGCACTGGTCACCCTGAACGACACGGCTTATGTGGAAGCTGCGGGAGCGTTGGCTTTGCGAATGGAAAAGTCCGCGGAAACGACTCGCGATCAAATCGCCAACGGTTTCCGCATGGTTCTCATTCGCCACGCTGAGATTGCGGAACTTGACCGTCTGGTCGTGCTGTACGAATCACTGAAAGGCGAGCTGGCTAATGGAAAAGCGCTGCTGAAATCTGCCGGTCTGACAAGCGGCGACCCTCGACTCGTTGCCGTGGCGAATGTGCTGTTGAACCTCGACGAAACCTTAATGAAACCCTAGCAAACCTATGACACTACCGATTTCACATGAACAAACCCGCGCAATGACTCGACGGCACTTTTTCGGTCAAGCGGGACTGGGTTTCGGATCCATCGCACTCAGTTCGCTGCTCGCTCGCGAAAGCACTGCAGCTGACAAGGCCTGGCAAATCCCTGCCAAAGCAAAGTCGATTATCTATTTGCACATGGCTGGTTCGCCGTCACAGCTCGAATTGTTCGACCACAAACCGGCCCTGACCAGGCTCCACAATACGGAATGCCCCAAGGAATATCTCGAAGGCAAACGGTTTGCCTTCATTAGAGGCGTCCCCAAAATGTTGGGGGCACAATGCGAGTTCAAGCAACACGGAGAGAGCGGTCAGTGGATCAGTAATCGGCTGCCACATCTCACTCGAGTGATCGACGACATCTGCGTGATTCGGTCAGTTCACACCGAGCAATTCAATCATTCGCCCGCCCAGTTGTTCATGCACACGGGAAATTCGCTACTTGGCTATCCCTCGATGGGGTCGTGGGTCACCTACGGATTAGGCAGCGAAAATGAGAACTTGCCCGGCTTTGTCGTTCTTTCTTCCGGCGGGAAAACGCCTAGCGCTGGAAAATCGCTGTGGGGTAGCGGTTTCCTGCCGACGGTCTATCAGGGCGTTCAATGTCGAACCGATGGTGGCGATCCGATTCTGTTTTTGTCGAATCCCGACGGGTTATCGCGGCAGGCGCGACGCAAAACGCTCGACGCGATTGGCGACCTGAATCGATACCAGCACCAACACGTTGGTGATCCGGAAACAATCACCCGCATCGCTCAATACGAACTTGCGTTCCGCATGCAAGTCTCAGTCCCCGAAGTGATGGATATCAGTCGGGAATCAAAGGAAACGCTTGATCTGTACGGCGCCAGCCCAGGTCATGTTTCCGACGCGGAATCGGCTGCCGATCCCAGACAGTTATACAAGAGTGATGACCCGACGTTCGCTAACAATTGCCTGCTCGCGCGGCGACTTGTCGAAAACGGCGTGCGTTTCGTCCAGCTTTACGATTGGGGTTGGGATCACCATGGTTCGTCGCTGGGCGAATCGATCGATGAAACGTTGCCGATCAAGTGTTCGCAAATCGACCGTGCGATTACCGCATTGATCACGGATCTCAAACAGCGTGGCATGCTGGACGAAACGCTCATCGTGTGGGGAGGCGAATTCGGTCGTACGCCGATGATGCAAAACAACGTCAACAAGGAATTGAAAAAGGGCTTTATTGGCCGTGATCATCATCCGCACGCCTTCACCATGTGGATGGCCGGTGGCGGGATCCGACCCGGCGCGTACGGTCAAACCGACGATATCGGGTACTACATTGCAGAGAATCCCGTCAGCGTACGCGACCTGCAAGCCACGATTCTGCATCAAATCGGAATCGATCCTCACCGGTTCAGTTTTCCCTATCAGGGACTCAATAATCGGTTGATCGGTCCGACAGAAGAAGGCAAAGTTCTTCGCGAACTCATTGCTTAGCTTCTAATTGAAACCAACAACGGTGCTGCGCGTCACGACATTCTGGACTTTTCTGCGCGAGTTCTCGCCACTTTCCCATGCGGGAATCTGAAATTCGACGAGATTTCAGTCGAATTTCCTCTGTGAAGCCGTGAACCGTGGATGTGATGATGGAAGCATGACTTCCACAAACCGCACTCAGAAGAAATACGACCATCGCCTGCGTGAGCTTGTCCGATCGACAGGTGCAGTGGAACATGCAATCCAATTGGGAGTTCCCCGCTCAACCGCGCACGGTTGTTCTCATCGCAGCAGACCTC
>CAUZOL010000480.1:0-4275 GCA_963581435.1 Planctomycetota bacterium | reverse complement strand
CCGGGCCCACCCGCCTGTGCCACCCGACGCGTTCGCTGATCACTCGTCATCGCGTGCGGCTTGTGAAATACTCTCTAACAAAGTAGTTTTGATCGCAGCAAGCCTCTACTGCGTGTCGGAGTTGCATGTCGGAGAACCGGACCCCACGATGGACGATTGGCAGGTCAATTCACTCAAAGTCATCGTCGCCATTGTGCTGGTGTTGCTTAACGGGTTCTTCGTTGCCGCCGAGTTCGCGCTCGTCAAAGTTCGTGGAACGCGCGTGCACGCACTCGTCAAATCGGGCCGCCCGTTTGCTTCGACCGCCAGCTGGCTCGTCGAACGAATGGACGGCGCGCTGTCCGCCTGCCAACTCGGCATCACCATCGCCTCGCTGGCACTGGGCTGGGTGGGCGAGCCCGCATTTCACCATTTGCTGCAGCCGATATTTGAGAACCTCGGAATCACAGTCGAGGTCAGCCACGGGATCTCGTTCGTGATCGCATTTACTCTGATTACGTCGTTGCATCTGGTCATCGGCGAACAAGCCCCCAAAATCTTCGCCATTCGCCGTCCGGAAACGATGCTGCTGTGGTGTGCGATGCCGCTGAAAATGTTTTACCTGTGCACGTTTCCGCTGATGACCGCCCTCAACAAGACAACATCGTATCTATTGCGGTTTGTTGGAATTCATGGCGGTTCGGAACACGATACGCCGCACAGCGAAGATGAGATTCGCGCCCTGGTCCATCAAGCCCGCGCGCATGGCGAATTGACCAGTTCCGAACAGCAGCTGATCCACGCCGTCTTTGAATTCGACGACATGGTCTGCCGGCATATTATGGTGCCGCGCGGCGAGGTCGAGTTTTTCGATATCAACAAGTCCATCAACCACTGCATCGCGCAACTTCGGAGAACAAAGCACACCCGCTATCCGGTTTGCGACGGTTCACTCGACCACGTCCTCGGCATCGTTCATGTGAAGGATCTCATCGGCCTCGATTTGGACGAGTCGTTCGAGTGGAAATCGATCATGCGGCCGCCGCGCAAGATGCCGGAAAACATACCGATCAGCAAAGTGCTAAGGCAGTTCCAGGCGACGCACCAGTTGATGGCGTTGGTGATCGATGAATACGGCACGGTCATTGGAGTCGTCACGCTGGAAAACGTACTCGAGCAGATCATTGGTGAAGTCGAGGACGAATTCGACGTCGAGCAGCCTTCAATTGTTCCCGACGGTCCCGATCAATGGATCGTACAGGGAAGTGCGCCGGTCGATGAGATTGTTCGAAAACTGAAGATTTCTCCTGCCGACGCCGACGTTGATACGTTTTCCGGCCTGCTGACGCACCGTGCAGAACGACTGCTCAATCCCGGCGACCGCATCGAACTGGACGGACTGCTGGCCGAAGTGATGGAAGTCCGCGACGATCGAGCCGTCCGCGTTCGTGTCAGTCGCCCGAAAAAAGACGAGAGTCGAGAGACGAAAGTCTAGAGTTCCAACATGCCCTCGTTTCCCAGCAACGAAATGGGAACGTCCAGCCGCTTCGGAAGCCCCGCCCATGCCCCTGTTAAGTGTTAGCGATGTTTCCTTCACCTGGGGCGGGCCAAACTTGCTCGATGGAATCGACTTGGAGATCGACAAGGGCGAACGGATCGGCCTGATGGGTCGCAATGGCTGCGGTAAATCGAGTCTGATGAAACTGTTGGCTGGCGAAGTCAGCCCGGACAACGGAGAAATCAAGCTGGCCAATGGCGTGCAAATCGCGCGGCTGGTTCAGGAGGTCCCGCTGGGTTTCGAAGGACGTGTCGCCGAATTCATCACCGCTGGCTATGTCGATTCGGCAGACGACTGGCAGGTGGAGCAGGCGGTCAAACGCGTGCTGTCGCGAATGAAACTCGACGGCGAATTGTCGTTCGCAACGCTGTCGTCGGGCATGAAGCGACGCGTACTGTTGGCGCAGGCTCTGGTAAGCGAGCCCGACATTTTGCTGCTCGATGAACCAACCAACCACCTCGATATTCCCTCGATGCTCTGGCTCGAACGATTTCTGAAGGGCTACAACGGCACTGTCGTGTTCGTCACGCACGACCGCCTTTTCCTGCAGGAGTTGGCCACGCGAATTGTTGAAATCGATCGCGGTCGCCTGTTCGACTGGACCTGCGATTACCCCACATTCCTGAAACGCAAGCTGGCAGCACTGGACGCGGAAGAGCAACAGAACGCTGAATTCGACAAGAAACTGGCACGAGAAGAAGTTTGGATTCGCCAGGGAATTAAAGCGCGGCGGACCCGCAACGAAGGTCGAGTTCGCGCGTTGAAATCCATGCGGGAGGACCGCCGAGATCGCCGCGAAAAACTCGGCAACGTCAACTTGCAGGCGGCCGAAGCGGAGAAGTCGGGTCGACTGGTCATCGAAGCCGAAAACATCTCGTTCTCATATGGAAACGACGTCATCATCGACGACTTCTCGACGCTAATTACGCGGGAAGACAAGGTGGGCATTATCGGCCCCAACGGCGCGGGCAAGACGACACTGTTGAAGTTGTTACTAGGCGAACTCGAATCCGACACTGGCACAATTCGGCACGGCACGCGATTGGAAGTCATTTATTTCGACCAACTTCGAGAACAGATCGACGAAGAACAAACGGTGGTCGAAAACGTCGGCGAAGGACAGGAGATGCTGACGATCAACGGCCGGGAGAAGCACATTTACGGTTATCTGCAGGACTTCCTGTTCACGCCCGAACGCGCACGGCGACCGGCGCGGTTTCTCTCAGGAGGCGAGCGAAACCGGCTGCTGTTGGCGCAATTGTTCAAACGCCCGTCGAATCTCATTGTCCTCGATGAACCGACGAACGATCTGGATGCCGAGACGTTAGAACTGCTGGAAGAGTTGGTGACCAATTACAGTGGGACGGTTCTGCTTGTCAGTCACGATCGCGCGTTTTTGAACAACGTGGTGACCGGGACATTCGTGTTGGATGGCGAAGGACAAGTCAAAGAATATGCCGGCGGGTACGACGACTACGTCCGACAACGAGACGCGGCGATGCCGTCGGACGATAACACGACGGCGAAGCAGAAAGAGACACGTTCCAGCAAATCACCGAGTGACAAGCCGGCCGGCCGGAATTACAAAGAACGCCGCGAACTGGAATCTCTCCCAGAGAAAATTGCTGCATTGGAAGAAGAACAAACCACGTCCCACTCGGACATGGCCGACCCGGACTTCTTCAAACGGAATAGGGCCGAAATCGCCAAGGCAACCACGCGATTGGAAACCGTCGAACAAGAACTCGCCGTGTTGTACGAACGGTGGGAGGATTTGGAAGGCCGCGAGTAGATCATCGTCGTGTCGTCGAGTTATGGGAGGCGAGGCTACTGCTGAGCCGGGCGCTCTCCGCGAGTTCACCTCCGTGGTTCACCGGAAACGCCGCCCTCTCAGATTGTTTGGGACGAAAAATGAGATTATTTGAAGGAACCGAGTTTGACCGTCCGCTGCGCTGCGAGCAGTGCGGTGAGTTGGACGAGAAGTGTGTCTGTCCGCCCGAGCAGCCGGTGACAGTCCCCCCCGATAAACAAACGGCCAAGCTGTCGGTGGAGAAGCGAAAAAAAGGGAAAGTCGTCACGCTGGTTCGAGGTTTGTTGGAAACTGAGACCGATCTGCCGGAGTTGCTGACCAAGCTCAAATCAACCTGCGGAGCCGGCGGCACGCTGAAAGACGGCGAACTGGAAATCCAGGGCAGACACCTCGATCGTGTCCGCGAGCAATTGCAGAAACTCGGATACCGCGTTCGCGGTTAGCCTGCTACGATCTGCGGAAATGGTTGCCGTCATTTCGGTACGGAACTGAACGATAAAACTGTCACCCGAAGCGTAGGCGAGGATCGACATGGATTGCGGCTTCGCCCTCGCTCACGCTCTTTGAAGTTGCGCATTTTAGTGTTCAGATTGGAGAAAGGACTAAAAGCCCCCCGTTTATCAAAGCCTGAAGCGCAAGCGAAGGATGATTCCGGGGCGATGCCAGCAAGCTCCTTCGCTTGCGCTTCAGGCTTAAATACTTGGGGTTTTAGTCTCCCGTCAAGCCAAGTTCGCAACTTCACAGCTCACGCTTCGGATTACGATTTCTTCTGATTGAACACCGGATTGGCAATTAACAGATCGTAACCGTTCACAGCGTAGCGATCACGTGCTTGGCAGCAGGGTTGGTGTGGGGCGGTTTTGCTGTTTGTGGGTGACGGCATCGGTGATCCAGCCGAGAGCGTGGCGGCCGAGGCGGCGACAGGTTT
>CAUZOL010000479.1:0-4283 GCA_963581435.1 Planctomycetota bacterium | reverse complement strand
TCAACATCCCGCACGCACTTCGGTTCTCCGAATGGAGACGAACACACCAGGCAGACGCCCAAAAGTGTCACTTCAAAACAAGAGGGTCGCCAATCCAAAACTGACTATGTGCGACTGTAGTACTAGTCGCCAAATATGGAAAAGAAATTATGACCCGTGTCTGCTTTTTCCTCGCGGTTCCCATGTTGGCCGCGAGCATTGTTTTGCCGACTACCAATGGTCAAGAGAAAGTTATTCCCCATGGTCATACTGATGGGATAATGTCACTCGCATTCTCGCCGGATGGCAAATTGCTCGCGACGGGTGGATGTGACCATGTGATCCATCTTTGGGGATCGGACAATGGTAAACGAGTGCGGACTCTGACAGGCCATCCAGGCAACGTTTCGTGCGTTGCGTTCTCACCAGACGGAAAAACATTAGCTTCTGGCAGCTACGCGGCGCGACGCTCCGATTTTTCTCTAATGCTCTGGAACGTAAAGACCGGCGAGAAACTGCACGGCATCCCCGCGGCTTCATCCTTCGATGTCTATGCCGTATGCTTCTCTCCCGATGGCAGGACGGTGGTGACCGGCGGTGATGATTGGCTGATCAATTTTTGGGATGTTCGGTCAGGCAAAGGGCGCATGGTCCGGCGGCATGGCGTTGTAACTTCGCTTATCCTTTGTCCAAATGGAAAGCAGTTTGTTGTGAGTGGCAGGTCAAAAACCGTGAGCCTGATCAACTCGGTTTCGGGCGAGATTATACGCACGTTTTCCGGCCACACAGACTCAGTCTGGTATCTTGATTTGTCATCTGACGGAAAGACTTTGGTGTCCGCAGATGAGAAAGGGACGGTCAAATTCTGGGGCCTAACCAACGGTAAACTCCTGCATTCGATCGAGGATGCTGGAATCGGGGCAAAACTCTCGAAAGACGGTCGGTTCTTGGCCACGATACATCGCGATTCCGAGATGAAGTCGCCTGACACGGTACGGGTCTTTAACCGGATGACAGGAGAACGATTGACCGAACTACGCGGACACGAGCGCTCGATCAATGGACTCAGCTTTTCTCCCGATGGAAAACATTTGGCTTTCGGTGATTTCTCTTCGATTCGAATCTGGGAAATTTCCGAATTCACTGCGGGCCGATAACCCGGCTAACGAAGTTTGGTTGATCACAGCCGGTGGTAGCAAAAAATGAGGCCGGACTCGAAATGTGACCAAATCCATGAACTGTGATCCGTTCACCAATCCACACCTTATCGCCATGGGCGCTGGTTCGGTCGCGGGTTTGAGGTGCGGCGCATTGAGACGGCAGTTCCACAGTTTTTTGTTGGCGTGTTCGATGCACACGGTGACGAGGCTTCAATCAGACTGCGGCTTGTTCATGGTTCACCCAACCACTTAGAGCGTGGTGTGAGAATGGGTTTCATGCAACAGTGGTGCGGTCGCCATCAGTCACCTCTCGATCGATTGCAGTTTCGGCTGTTGGCGCCGCGAACGCCGATTCGGCACGAATCTGCTGCCACCGTTCGATCAACAACATATCCATCTTGAGATCACAGCTGGTCTGATACTCCAGGTTCACCTCACTCACTACAAACTCGCTGTAGCCCACGTCCTCCAGCAGCGAGAGCACGGTCACCGGTCCGAATGGGAAGCTGTCGCAAGACGCAGAGATCACGAATTCGCGAACCATACCTTGAACCATCGCGGTGCACAGGACAATGAGTCGATGGAACATGAAATCGGCGATGCAGCGAAAGCCATCTGGAAGCTGTTTCCCAAGAAAAGCAAGCTGGCAGCGTTGAATCTGGGGGGCGGCACGCAATGGGCAACGACGAAGCCGTTGCGGTACTATCTCGACAAGTATCATCTATTTGATGCGTCGGCCAACTCGACAGGCATGGATGACGGCTACGGAAAGCGGGTCACAACATTTCGAAGGTTGCTCGAAGCCCACATTGAACGCGGTCTGTGGTACAAGGTTCATTACCACGACATCGGCGATGGACTTAGCTCAAGCGAGGCCAACTTCCGAGCGGCGTTGGACATCGCGAAGGAACATCAAGACAAGCTGTGGATCGCCGGAATGGCGGACATCTACAAGTACGAGACCGAACGCCGCGGAGCCAAGCTAGAGATCGAGAACAAGAGCGAGTCGCGGGTCATCCTCAAGCTTTCGTGCGTGACGGAGCTGGAGCTTTACGATCAACCGTTGACGATGGACGTGACAATTCCAAAATCATGGGCGACGAAACGTGTCGTCATCACGGATCACAATGCCAAAGAAGTAGATGTTCGGACAGTTCCTACGTCTGACGGAAGCGTGCTGCGGTTTGATGTCAGACCAACCGATGCGGAATACACGATCAAGAAAACGTTTCGTCCAAATTGACCGTGGATGGACGTCCGAGAAAACCACCCTTGAACTAAACCTTTTCGTGGATTGGTGGCGGGTTTTGCAGTGAGCGTTCCAGCCGGGTTGTAGGCCAGAGAGCATCCCCAATCCGCCCCCGCCCCCGATGGCCGCCCGCATATCGCCGCGGACGCTGTCGTGCAAAAGATTTACGATACGCAACCACGACCCGGAATCTGCTTGCGTCGCCGGTCAGTGGACGGCAGGATGGGGAGCAGTCTGTTCTCATCGCGTCACTGAGTGCCCGAATTGGTTTCAGGCTCTCTACTCAATCAAGTGAGAAAACCTGCTTGTCCGATCCTGGGAGAAACACAATGTCGAATCTGTTCGAGACCGAGGCGAATCCCACCGCTTTGACCAACGACCCCTCGCGACGGGCGTTCCTCAAACATGCTGGCGCGTTGGCGCTGTCGACGTCGGGCATCGCAATGTTGCCGGAAAACGGCTTGGCAGGGCCGGCGGAGAAGAAACCGCCTGAGACGCTCGTCAAGCTGCTCTTCGACACGCTCTCAGCCAATCAAAAGAAGCAGGTCTGTTTCCCCTGGGACCACGTCGATGAAACGCGGGGACTGCTGCGCACGCGCATCGAGAACAACTGGAAGATCACCAAACCGTCGATCAAGAGCAGCTTCTTCACTGCCGACCAGCAGTCGCTGATCCGCGACATATTTGAGGGAATGACAAACCCCGCCTGGTTGAAACGCTGGGATCAGCAGTTGAAGGACGACGTCGGCGGCTTTGGCAACGGGCAGTCGATCGCCCTCTTTGGAACACCCGGAACAAGCCAGTTTGAATTCGTTCTGGCCAGCCGACACATGACGTTGCGCTGCGACGGCAACAGTGCCGAACATGTCGCGTTCGGCGGCCCGATTCTCTACGCCCACGAAGGCGAGGGCTTGTACGAGAAGCCGGATCATAAAAAAAACGTCTTTTGGCATCAGGCACTTGAAGCAAACGAACTGTACGACATGTTCAACGGGAAACAACGCAAGCAGGCACTGGTTGTAAAGGGAATGCCATCAGAAGAATTCGTTGGATTCCGTGGACCGAAAGGAAGCTTTCACGGGCTCCCCGTCACCGAGTTTTCATCTGATCAAAAAAAGCACCTTCAATCAGTTTTGAAACTGCTACTCGAACCGTTTCGAAAATCGGATCAGGACGAAGTCGTCCGCTGCTTGAAGACGCAAGGTGGCCTAGATGCTTGTCACCTCGCTTTCTACAAAGAAGGAGATTTGGGCAAAGACGGAGTGTGGGACAACTGGCGACTGGAAGGGCCTTCGTTCGTCTGGTATTTCCGCGGGAATCCACACGTGCATGTCTGGGTCAACGTGGCCGACTCACCCGACATCAAATTGAATTCTTATCAGAATTCGATTGGTGTCTAATCCCAGGTGGCAAAGCCATTGACGCGACAGCAAGGCGTCATTCACGCTGGACACCTCATCCCGATAGTGCTGGCGGCAACCGAGTGCAACAAGCGCGCTGCCCAGCAACTTTTGATCGAGAATGACCGTCAGGATTGACTTTGCGACCCGCGTCCCGGCATGAAGGACTCGTGGTCCATGTAGAGAGTTGGCCCGATTCTGTCCGCGAAACTCGTCGGGCGTGTTGGAAAAGTCTGTTCCGATTTTCCAGCTCAGGATCTGATTCCTCTTGATCTGGGAAGCGGTTTGGGGGTACGAGTCGTCTCGCTTTGCTTCACATTCCCCCGTTTTCTGCCAAGGGGCCGCTCATGCAAGGATTGCATGCCTTTGAGCCAACGACCAAGACAGTCAACGATCTGGAGTCGTTCGTGCCGGACGACCATCTGTTGAGAGACGTGGATCGCCTGCTGGAGCCGGCCTTGATCCGCCGGCTCACGAACAGGCACGCGAGGAGGC
>CAUZOL010000478.1:0-4298 GCA_963581435.1 Planctomycetota bacterium | reverse complement strand
AATCCGTGCCGCCGAATCCAGCTTGCTGTATGAAAAAGTCAGCTCAGATAAGATGCCCCCGGTGGGGCAGAAACTGACGGCCGAGGAGAAGGGGTTGATCCGGAAGTGGATCAACGACGGAGCAAAGGGTGTCGGCAATGCCGCCACAATCGATCGCTCTGAGGATGTCACCGGCGTGGATCATTGGTCGTTCCGGTCGCCTGTTCGTCCAACCGTCCCCGTTGTTCGGCAGAGTGATCGTGTCGATAATCCAATCGATGCCTTCGTCCTGAAGCGACTGGAAGAAAAGAGTCTCACGCTGGCGCCCGGTGCCGATCGGCTCACGTTGCTGCGCCGCGCGTCGTTCGATTTGATCGGGCTGCCTCCGTCACCGGATGAGATTGAACAATTCCTCGGCGATGACCGACCGGGAGCTCACGCGCGAATGATTGACCGATTGCTGGCAAGTCCGCGTTACGGTGAGCGATGGGCGCGACACTGGCTCGACGTGGCCGGCTTTACGGAATCGGCGGGGATTCTCAATCAGGACCTTCGACTTCCGCTCGCGTGGCGGTACCGGGATTATGTCATTCGCGCGTTCAACAGTGACAAACCTTATGATCGCTTCCTGCAGGAACAGATTGCCGGTGATGAGTTAACAGGATACTGGAATGCATTTGAGACGGCCGAGCAGCTTCCCGACGAAGTCGTCGAGGGCATCATCGCGACCGGCTTCCTGCGAACGGCTGCCGACCCGAGCCGGCCGGATTTCAAGAAGATCAAGAACGCGGCCGGGCAGTATTTTTACCCGACTCTGTTCGACACGCTGCAAATCGTCTGCTCATCGACAATGGGGTTGGGCGTGCAGTGTGCCCGCTGCCACAGCCACAAGTTCGATCCGATTCCGCAGGTTGATTACTACCGCATGCAGGCGGTGTTTATGACGGCGTACCGGCCGGACAACTGGATTCCGCAAATGAATCGCCGGTTGCCCATCGCCTCGAAACAACAAAAAGATGCCGCGACAAAACGGAACGCCGTAGTCGACGCCAACGTGAAAAAGCAGAAAGCCGCCTTGGCAGCTTTGAAGAAGACATTCACCGATCGGTTGTTTAAAGATCGTCTTGCTGAACTGCCGGAAGGAATTCGTGACAACGTTAAGGCGGCACTGAATACAAAAAAGGCGACTCGCACCGACGCCCAGAAGCAACTCGCAGCGAAATACGAAAAGACACTGCGACCGCAAGCAAAGGAACTCGATGCGGCGCTCGCGAAATACGCGGACTACAAAAAGGGAGCGAACGACCTCACTGCGGCGATTGCGGCTGAGGAACGTCGGCGGCTGCGGTTCGATGAAGTTCGCGCGCTGTACGACTTGCCGGGCGAAGCCGACACTCCGGTGCTGTTGCGAGGCGACTCGCTGACTCCCGGTCCGCTGGTGAAGCCGGGTGTGATCTCGTCGCTCGAAACACCGCAACCGTTTGAGTGGGCCGCTCCCGATGCCGAGGCAAAAACCAGCGGTCGGCGACTGGCGTTCGCCCGTTGGTTAACACAGCCGAAGCATCCGCTGACCGCACGCGTGATGGTCAACCGCATTTGGATGCATCATTTCGGCACTGGCATCGTGGCGACGCCGGATGACTTTGGGGTCGCCGGTTCACCGCCGTCGCATCCCCAGTTACTCGACTGGTTGGCAACCGAGTTCGTCCGTAGCGGTTGGAGCGTCAAACACATGCACCGGCTGATGCTCACATCGAGTACCTGGCGGCAACGGTCGCGAGTGAGCGCGCAACACCGCGCGGCGTGCGTGCCGACCGATCCGGACAACCGGCTGCTGTGGCGTCAAACAATTCGGCGACTGGAAGCGGAGCCGTTACGCGACGCGCTGCTGGCCGCGTCGGCATCGCTGAGTCATCCGATGTACGGAGCCTCGCAGTCGGTCGCGCGGCAAAAAAACGGCGAAGTCATCGTAGCCGCCGGCCCGAATCAGAATCGTCGCTCGATCTACGTGATGGTTCTGCGGCTCACCCCGGAAACGATGTTGCAGGTGTTTGATCAGCCGACAATTTCGGTGAATTGCACGCAGCGCAGCACATCGACTGTTTCCACCCAGGCGCTGGCGCTGCTCAACAGCGACGTAATGACTCGCGCAGCAGCCGCATTTGCCGACCGCGTTCTGTCCGAACAGCCAGACGATCCCGTCGGCCGAGCGGTGCTAAGTGCATTCTCACGGCCGGCCACATCCGACGAACGCGAACTGCTAACGCAGTTTGTCGATGAACAACAATCACGCTATCTGGATCAGCAGGACGAAGCGGCCCGGCAGAAGGCAGATGTGATTGCTGCGGCTCGCAGCAAGGCCCTTGCCGATTTGTGTCACATGCTGATGAGTGCCAATGAGTTTGTTTATGTGGATTGACGGAGTCCTTCCAAAACTTGTTCCCAAGCTCCAGCTTGGGAACGAGGGTTGAAATGCGGCGACGATTGACGGAGTCATTGATGAACCAATTTGATCTGGTTTCACGACGGCAAGCGCTTTGCCAATTTGGTGGCGGGTTCGGCGGACTTGCGCTCGGTTCATTGCTGGGCAATTCGGCAACCGCCGCGGCGCGGCAATCGTCTGTCGCGCCGCATTACGAGCCGAGTGCCAAGGCGGTGATTCAGCTCTATATGCATGGCGGACCGAGTCACGTGGATTTGCTCGATCCGAAGCCGGTACTCAACAAGTTCGACGGAAAAACTCCGCCCGCCCACGTTGCCGACGACGAAAGCCTGACGAAGAATCTGATGGGTTCACCGTTCCGTTTTAATCAATGCGGAGAAAGCGGGTTGGAGTTTTCGGAGATTCAGCCGTTTGTTTCGCAGCATGCCGACGAGATTGCCGTCATTCGCTCGATGTTCACCGAGCATCGCAATCACGAGCAGGCGATCTGGATGGCGCAAACCGGCCTGACAACCGCCGGCCGACCAACTCTGGGCGCATGGGCATCCTACGGACTTGGAACAGAGAACCGCAATTTGCCGGCATTCGTCGCGTTGCCCGATCCAAACGGCCCGTCGGTTGACGGCGTGCGTAACTGGTCGAGCGGTTGGCTGCCGCCGCGGTATCAGGGAACTGTCTTCCGCGAACAGGGCAGCCCGGTGCTGAACCTGCAGCCGAAACAACCACGACCGCGTGCGATTGAAGACGCGCGAGCCAAATTGCTGCGGCAACTTAATGAAAGACATCTCGCCAGTCGATCCGGTGAACTGGAACTCGAAGCCCGCATCGAAACCTTCGAACTGGCCGGCCGAATGCAGCTTGCCGCAACCGACGCGCTCGACCTGTCGCAGGAAACCAAAGAGACCCAGGAACTATACGGTCTCGATAATGCCACAACGAAGTCGTACGGCACGCGTTGCCTGATGGCGCGGCGGTTGGTCGAACGCGGCGTGCGGTTCGTGTCGCTGTTCATGTCGGGTCAACCGTGGGACACACATTCAAACAACAATGCCGGGACAAAAGCGTGTTGCCAACGGACCGACAAGCCGGTTGGTGCGCTGCTGGCCGATTTGAAACGACGGGGATTGCTCGACTCGACGTTGGTTCTATGGGGCGGTGAATTCGGACGAACACCCGCCGCCCAGGGGGGCAATAGCGCAGCGACCAGCGGACGTGACCATCATCCCTATGGATTCAGCGTCTGGATGGCCGGCGGCGGAATCAAAGGCGGTCAGCATTACGGCGCGACGGACGACTTTGGCTATCGCGCAGTCGAGAAGAGAACACAAACCGCCAACCTGCACGCCACCATTTTGGAACTGCTCGGCCTCGATCATCAGCTGCTGTCGTGGCCCCACAACGGTCGCGACGAACGCCTGACCGACGTGTACGAAGCCAAGGTCATCGAAGAACTGATCGCCTGATTCGGCCACATCAATGGCCGCGGAAGATTGAACAGTTTCATGCCGGCGAATGGATCAGCCACGCGAAATGATGTCTTCCAGGTAGGTACGGCTGCGATTGATTTCGGCGGTGACGGCTGCCGCCGTTTCAAGAATCGGGATGCCTCGTGGGACAGGATGCATAAAGATTTCTGTCCAGCCGGAGTAGTTGATGCGCTTCAACGCCGTCAGCAATGGACCGAAATCCAACTCCCCGCGTCCTGGCATTTGCAGCAGTTCCTGTTCCTTCGGAAGCTTCCGGTGACAGCCCATGCCATGCTGCCATGCATAGAACACCTCGATCGAGTCGCCAAGTGCTTCGATCAAATTGCCGAGCAGTTTTTCATCCTGCGGCAGGTGGTAGGGCGCGAACCCAATTCCGAGGTGCTTTGAGG
>CAUZOL010000477.1:0-4305 GCA_963581435.1 Planctomycetota bacterium | reverse complement strand
TCCGGAGTATATAGCATTTCACAACACCCTTGCTTCTCCTCAGCAAGCGGTGAAAACACCAATGCTCCAATTATGCCAAGTTACCCAGTGTGGCGCAATCGCCCTGGTTCGCACCGTAGGCCGGATCGATGTAACACATAACGTCATGTTGGACATTTCTTGAAAGCCCGACCGGTCTGCTGACTGCACGATTGAAACGCTGGGCGGTGGTGACGCGGGGGCGAACTTACGTCGCGAATGATTCGGAATTGTCATCAATATCAGACAATTCCGCGAGAAAACAACGGTGGAGGAGACCGGGCGGGTGGCAAATCCAGAACACATCGATCTTTTGCTGGCGGGTACCGAAGCTGTTCGGGCTTGGCGCGTTGTTCACCCGCAGCAACGAATGGACCTGACGAACGCAGATCTGCGCCGCATTCAACTTGGCTATGCCGATTTGAGAAAAGCAAACTTCGACGGTGCCGCCCTAAATGCGGCTGTTCTGACGGGAACCAATCTCACCGACGCGACGGCATGCGGCGCCAATCTGCGCGGCGCCCGTTGTGAGCGGGCCGATTTAAGCGGGATGGATCTATCGAATGCCTACCTGAAGGGGGCCGACTTCAGCGGTGCGAAAAGTGGAGGAACGACCTGGAACAGCCGGGAACTGGCGCAGGCCGTCGGCCTCGACGAAGTTGTTCACGTTGGCCCCAGCTTTATCGATGTGGATACGCTCTTGTGGTCGGCTGGTGACTGGCCAATTTCGTTTCTTCGCGGTTGTGGTCTTCCCGAGAACTTCGTCGCGAGATTGTCGGAATTCTCCAATGATGCCGCCCGCTTCGAGCGATCGCTGCTCTGGTTTGCTGACGAGGACTCAGATTTTGGTGAGCGGCTCATTCGAGCGCTACGACAGCGGGGCGTGCGCTGTTGGCCCGCCAATCTGCCTGCCTCCGGCGAAAGTCGCGATGACACGAAAATGAGAGTCGGCTGCACCGACATATTAATTGTCTGCGTCTCGGGCGCGGCGATCGATCACCCGCGTCTCGAAACCGAAGTGCGATCTGCATTGACGCGCGAAATTCTTCCTGCCGGCGTTTTGGAATCCGAACGTCGGTTGCTGACGGTCCTCGACCTCGACGGTGCACTCGATGACGATGGTCCACAGAGTGATCTGCCGGAGTTGGCTGACCGCGTCGTCGGCAAATTTATCGGTTCTAACGCGGAAGGCACAGCGTTTCAGGAAGGCGTCGATCAGGTCGTACGCTCGCTGGAAATTCCACGCGCAACCAACCTGGATGTTGTCCCTCCGATTGCGTCCGGAATCTTCATGCCGGAGAGCATAGAAAAGTCGGAACAGGCCAAAACCATCTCGCTGGATGAACTTGAACGATTGCCCGGTCAGGCGGACGGATTATTCTCCGGATTTCGGCGGCTGTTGCAAAACGATGGTGGGAACAGCGTGTGGTTCGATTATCAAGGACAAAACCAACCGACGCATCATCTTCGGCAACTGAGCGCCGACAATGTCGTGGAGTGGGAAACCGTCCTGGTCCCCTCGGGCTTTGACGATTCGCTTGCCTGTTTTGTATGGGCTGGCTCATTCGGGGCGTTCGATGAGCCTCAAAGTGATGGTTTCGCGTTGTCCTTCAACGGGGAAGACCAACTTGTGTTCGACCTGACTCGAACGACTCAACTTTGGCGCAACTCGCAGGAGACTGTCGCGTTGATGTTCGATCTGCGCTGGTCGTCTGCCGATGACGTTGCGGGCTTCTTTTACCTCGGCGTGTCACCTGAGCTAGTCACGCCTGGAAAATCCTGCCGTGTCGGCATCCGTACTCTCGGCATCGATTCAGAGCGGTGGGTCGGCGTCATTCCAATCACCGACCCCATCGAGCGGCAAGCGACGAATGTCAGCGACTGATCGTGCAATTGCGAAGCGACTTTTTCAGACCTGCGACACCGGCATCGGTGACCTTGGTCCCATACAGGCCCAAAAACTGAAGGTTCTTGAGACGCGATAACGTCTTGAGCCCTGCGTCGGTGACGCCGGTAGCGTACAGTCCCAGAAACTGCAGTCCGCGCAGACGCTTCACTTGGGCCAGACCGAGATCGGTAATATTCGTGTTTGCCAGATCGAGTTGTTTCAACCCTTTCATGTTCTTCAAGTGCTTCAGCCCGGCATCTGTCACCTTGGTGTACGACAGATCGAGTACGGGCAAGCTCGTCAGCCCACCCAGACAGGCAACCCCCTCGTCGGTGACGTTGGTTTCCGATAGCCGCAAGACGAGCAATTTGTCGAGTCCGCTCAGGAACTTCAAGCCCTCGTCGTCCACGTCGCCGTTCTTCAGCAGAGCGATGTCAACCACATGGAAGGGGGAATCGGGCAGATCTTTCAGATCGGCGACGGCAACCGATTGCGACTCGTTCGTCGATACTTTTAACGTACCGCCAATTTTCAGGACCCAGCGAGCGGCTTCTTCATCCGGACTCGTGGCAACCGCCGGTGCAGTCTCTGACGACGAGGAAGGCAGAGATGAACTGCTTAAAATCGACGACGTCGAAGAACCCTTCAGGTAGTGACCGACGGCATCGGCCAGGTCTTTCATCGATCCGAATCGATCAGAAACCTCTTTAGCCAGCATGTGCAGACAGATCGACTCGAAGTCCGAATCGATATCGGGGCGCAGTTCCGACGGCAGAGGGGGATCGGCCGACGTGATTTGGTCAAAAATTGTCGATAGATTTCCACGGAACGGCCGCCGCCGTGTCAGCAATTCATACGTAATCGTCCCCAAACTAAAAATGTCGCTGGATGGACCAACATCGCCCGGCATTCCGCTAACCTGCTCGGGCGACATGTAGGCTGGCGAACCAACGATGGCCCCACTGGTCGTCAGCCGGTCGTCATCATCCATCAGCCGCACCAAGCCGAAGTCCATGATGATCGGCTCGCCCCGCTCGTCGATCATGATGTTATCGGGTTTCAGGTCGCGATGAACCAACCCGTTGTCGTGCGCTTCCTGCAAGGCTCTGGCCAGCTGCCTCAGAGTCGAAGCGATCTTTCGAACCGGTAGTGGCTTCGATTGCTTGATGAACACCGAAAGCGGGTTGCCGCTGATGTACTCCATCGAAATGAAGTGTTGGCCATCGATCATGCCGATATCGAATACCTGACAGATATTCGGATGCCTCAACGTGGCAGCCGCCCTCGCTTCACGGTAGAAACGTTCGGTCTCTTCACTCTTGTCTGAACTGGAAAACCTCGGAATCTTCAACGCGATTTTGCGATCGAGTTGCGAGTCGTGCGCCAGGTAGACGGCTCCCATCGAACCCTGGCCAATCTGTTCGAGGACATGATACCGGCCGAATTGCTCTGGAATGTCGCCGTCGGCCATCATCGCTTCCATGGCGGCCGCCGCCGATTCGTCAAAATCGACGGTGTCAATCGGGCGTTCGTTGTCGCTATCTTCCAGCGAATTTGGATCGAGGCACGTGTCTGCGGTCGAACCTGCTGGTTCGACCGTTTCACCGGCCGGTTCCGCGTCGGTAGCCACGACGGTCTTTTCCTGTTCCCGCCGCTTCTCGTCGTCGAGTCGTTGTTGCTCTTCTTCTACACGTCGCTTCTCTTCAGCAAGTCGGTGTTCCTCTTCAGCGCGTTCTCTTGCGACACGCTCTTCGCCGGCGCGTTTCTCTTCAGCACGTTTTTCTTCAGCAACGCGTTCTGCTTCAGCCGCCCGTTCCTGTTCGAGTTGCAGCAGTTTTGCCTCGTCAACGACGAAGGCTTCTTCCATGATGAACTTCAATTGGCAACCCGGACACCGCCCCTTACGACCGAGAAATGCGCGGTCGGGGAGATGCAGTTGATAACTGCATTTCGGGCATGAAATGACAATACTCGCCATAGCAACAATCGAAAACTGCTGAGGAACTTTGAACCGTCGATTCGCAGGATCGACGGTCCACTGACTCCAATTCTGGTCGTGTGAGATCCGGCGTGCCTTCGCCGCATCACTGTGTGATGACTCGGTTCTCCCGGCGTAACTTCACCGACGACGGGACTTCGGTAAATGCTAAAAAACGCTACAACCGGCGCTGGAATCGATATTGGTGGTGGATCAAAACTGTTGTTCGGTGTGGACGATTCAGAGGATGTGGTGCTAAACATGCACACATCCTCATCCTATCATTCAAGCACACTTGGAGACTCAAGACAAGTCGAGCCGTCAGGGCGGCTCATTGGTTCTGTTTGCCGAGCATGGCGAAGAGTGGTTGGGGATTCCAGCCGTTTTCGCGTAAGGCTGCGGCGAGATTATCAACCTTGCG
>CAUZOL010000476.1:0-4327 GCA_963581435.1 Planctomycetota bacterium | reverse complement strand
AATACGGGGTATTCGCTGGAAGCTCCATCAACTCCGCAACCGACGTTGCAACGTCGCTGACCTGCCGGTGTCCATCGACCCCGCCAATGTCGAGCGAGCGCATGCCGGTCACGTCCGATACGGTGAACTTCACCGGATCGACGATTGCATGCTCGAACGGTGCGCTTGCTACCGTCATGGCTTCCTCCTTTCCTTCCTCTCAAGACAGACCGACCGAAGCCGGTCGCGGAACTTGCACCGGAAACAAAACCGGCACCCACCTCCTGAAATCTCTTTTACTCGCCACTTTTACTCATTCCCAAGCTCCAGCTTGGGAACGCCCTCCCGGAAGCTCTGCTTCCGCCGAAACGAAGCATCAGTGGGCTTACACCCACCGCTCGCCATCACCACCCGCATCCGCATGCCTCGGCCAAATCGCGGTTTGCCGGTTCTGCCAGGCCGTTCAATTCCAGGCCCAATCGCCGCAAAGCCAACTCCAATCCATCAACCGTTGCACGCACCATTTCCTTCCACATCGTTCCCGCCGCATCGTCCAGCGGTTCGTCGAACGGCAGGCCGCTCAAATCCACCTGCGCTTCGCAGCGCCGGGCGTTCTCGTCGTTTTCTAACCAGGCGATGCGCACCAGACGCGATCGTGTGTTGGCTTCGTCGGCCAATGCCAACATTGCCTGTTCCGTCTCCGCATCCAAATCACGCCATTCTCCCAGCAACATCGTGAACCGCAGACGGCCCGTTGCGCGTTCCACGCGAATCTGTCCGTCGCATCCTCGGCGTTTCAGCGCCATTCGCAGGTTCTCCTCTTGGTCGATCGCCGCCTCATGGCCCGCTGCATTCAGCCAGTCCGACATCATCTGTGCCGGCGGCGGCTCCCATCCGGACACCCCTTCGACTCCGCCGATCCACGTCGGTATCCGGTTCAACAATTCCGCCAGAAACGCCTGCGCCCGCGTCTGTTCCTCTTCGTCCAACGCCATCCCCTGCTCTTCCGACAGCAACGGACCGAAAAACATTTCAATTTGCTGCACGACCGCATTCCCTTCACGCCGCAGCTTCACCGGACCGCGCCATGCGGCGTGCACCGCCAGCGACGCACGTTCTTCCGTCTCGGGCCAAGGCCGCCTCAGCGTCAGCCCGCCCGACGGGTTAATCTCAATCGACCAATCCGCCTTCTCTTTTCCCGCTCCGAACAATCCGCCGCGCGTCCGTTTTAAGCCGGCAATCGCTGCGGCAGAGACCAATCGTTCGTCACTCGAAATCGCAGTCAGCATGTCGTTGTTCCCTTTACTGGTTGACCAGTGCGTTTCTCTTCAGGCGAGCGGGGGGAGTAAACCCCCAGTTGCATCCCACCGCCTCGTGTTTCCCACTGCCTTATGTCCTCCTAAATCCTGATCGTTCCCGTCTCCGTCTCCACAACCGGTGCTTGCCACGGGTCGGCCAACCCGGCATGAGTCAACGGCAAATACTCCTGGTGATTACGATAGAATTCGCATGCGGGAATGTTCAAAACACCGTGTGGGTCTGTCTCGTCCAGCACGTGATTCTGCAGCGACAACGCGTAGTACCCCATCAGCACCAATTCCTTCGGCGACACACCTGCGGGCAACTTCCCGAGACAAATTGCCCCGCGCAGCGACGGTCGCATGTTCGGGTGATACGCATCGGGCGGATCGAACAGCCCCAACGGCTCCCATCCCGCCGGCGCCTCCCACCGCCAATGTTCCTGATAATGCAGATGAAAAACGGCCGAGCTTCCCAGTTGCAGCTTCCCATCCACGGGCCACCGCGGCACCGGCATCTGCACGTGATAGGCCATGTGCAATTCGCTCTGAAAATCAATGTTGAGCAACTCCACTCGCGGGCCACCACAGTTCATCCCATCGCCGCCCGCTGCGGCAGCCTGTTTGTTCGACTTCTCGAACAGATCCACCACCTCGCCCGCCTCGACCGATTTCCAGACCTGCCACGGTCGCTTCCCGGCGTTGTTCGCGCGAGCGCGTTCCAAAATCAGTTGTGCGTTCGACTTGCCAGAGCCGTTCGCTTCGAATTCGTTTGTCGTCATTTCGCAATCCTCAGGTTGGATTCGTCGGCTGCGCTCATCGCAGCAGAATGCTGAAGTTGTTCGGCCCGCAACTCCGGTGGCGGACCGATGAAAAACCACGTCGGAGCGCCCGCGCCTGTCGCGTCCTCCATGCCAATAGCCGCCCCCAGTGGAAGCCGCAGTTCTGCTAATGGCAGATCGGCCACTGCATTCAAATCATCTTTCGGAATGACCGAACGCACTCCGAGCGGCGTCGCCCGTAGCGTTTCGCCGCACGAACATTCGCCGAGCGCCATTCCCGCCTGTCCGAATTGCCGAACCGGCACCTTGCGGTCGCACTTCGTACACAACGAAAAACTGACCCACGACAACTCACCGCGTACCCGCAACCCGTCCAGCGAGCGTTGCCGTTCCATCGTGCCCGCCAACACCGCCAACGTCGTTTCTGTTGGGCTCCCGTCAAAGTCGAACAAATTCCAACGTTCGTGCGGACACCGGCAATCGGGATTTCGCTCCAGATGCGTCCGCATCGTCCGGTGCGACAACAAGCAGTAGGCCAATTCCTCGTTCACCAGCCGGCCGTCGATGCCCTGCAGCGTCTTCACCGCTTCGCTGCTCAACAGGTCCGCCGCCGTGCGGCAAACGTTGGGCAGCGTTCGCGTTGACTCAATTCCCTGCGCCCGCATCGTTCCTGGATCGCAGCCCTGCCGACTCTTCTGATTCGCCCAATCCGCCCGGCCGAACGCGCACGCCGGACACGGCGTTTCTGGATCTCGGAAATCATAAGCACGCACAAATGCCGTCCATGTCTCACCGTGAACGGCTCCCTGTAACAACGGAATTCCCAACGCGCAGGCCATGTTGCCCGCCCACACCAGCACTTCCAGATTGTCACCCGCAACCAACAACAAATCGGACTTCCGTAGCACCCACCACGGCATGTCCTGAGCGAAACCAACTGCCGTCAGCACGCGGCCCCCCGCGCTGGCGGCAAACGCCCGCTCCGCCTGAACCTCCGCTTTCAACCGACCGGCATCGGCCGCATCGGCCGGCTGCGTCAACCACGACTCCAACTCGTATTGATCAAAATCGAAGCCTTGCAATGTTCCCACGCCCCCACGAGCGAGCATGCAAAACGCATCGCCCCCAACCGCGCCCAGCCCGGCCAACGACACCATCTTTCTCGCCAACGAAAGAGCGCTGCCCCTGTTTCCCTTCAACTCGAAGCCTGCGGCAATCGCTGCCGATTTCGGGCTGGACGCCCCTTCAAACCACCGCAACGATTCCGACCGCTGCAGTTGCTGAAGATCAGATTTTTTCGCCGTGCTGCTCATAACGACTCCGGATTCCACAGCAAGTGTTCGCTCAACTTCAGTTCGTGCCCGCACGCCAGACACGTTTGCACCTTGCTCACGCAATCGAGCCGGTCCTCGTCCGAAAGGTCCGGGTGACTCTCGCCGGTTTCGTTGTGATACACCGCGCCGCATCGGCACGTGGCAACATGCGTCTCCGCCGTAATCGGCATCCGGCAAAATGGACACTTCTTGCCAACATGCTCCTCGGTCGCCATGCCGACATACGGGTTGACGCGTTCGGTCACGTAAAACATTCGCCCCGGTGCAAGCCGAACCGAGTCCTTCGTCCCCAAAAGTGTCAGCTTCAAGGCCGGCAATCCGTTCACCAGCACGTCGTGACGTCGTGTCAGCATCGCCATGTCGGTCGAGAATCGGCGTTTCAACACGTGAAACGCAAACTCCGCCTTCGCCGGGCCGTCCATCCGCTCCAGCATTCCGCTCTCACCGTTCAACCGCGCCCACACCGTGCCATCCGCTCCCCTTACGGCAAACGGCGGATCAACATCCGGCTGTTCGTCGTGCTGCCAAGGAAACAAATCGAGATTGGCAACGTCATCGAGGCCCAATCCCGCGGCGTGTAATTCATACTGATTCGACATGCGTACTCCTTTTCGAATGCTGTTTACCTACCCAAACTCTTTCCAGTTCCGACTGCGCGCAAAAAAGCGAGGCTGCCTTGACCGTTCTCGCTGCCCATTCGCTGCCGGTATCCGCAGCCACGAATGACTGCCGATTACGGCATGCGATGAACAACACGGTCAGGGCAACCTCGCTTTGCGTGCGCCGGTTGGCCTGTTTCTAAACTTTACTGGTAACTACCCAGTGACGAAGATGTGCGCTGGCAGGTTGGGGGACTGGTGGAAGGCGGATTGGATGCCGTCCAGGATTTTCAGGTCGTTTTTGCGGAGCGTCGAGACGTAACCGCGGATTCGGC
>CAUZOL010000475.1:0-4342 GCA_963581435.1 Planctomycetota bacterium | reverse complement strand
GCAACTGCATGACAAGCGAGATCAACTGATCCCGATCGAGTTCCATCTCCGGCACCCTGTCCATGCCGGAGTCTTACCAAATTCTCGAATCTGCGCCAGCATCTGTTTTGCAGAATGGACATCCACCGTGTGGCTGACGCTGGACGTGCTTTGCCGCTACGATTAACTTGGTAAATATTGATGCGTTCAAAAACCGTCCAGCTGCCGCGCACAAGATCGGTCATCCACAGACAACAAAAGGAGCAGTCATGTCGAGCCGAAGAAGATGGGTCAATGCGATCATTGCCACGGGTTTCATGATCGGCGGAGTGATGATCAATTCGTCATCCGTCGATGCAGGAGTTAAACAGCAAACGGCGGCCAAGTTTCTCAAGAATGCGAAGTAGGGTACACCGAAATTCAAGAAGGCCGGAAATCTGAGCTTCGGACCGAACGGTCTGCTGCTCGTCGTCGATGGCGATTCGGTTGTCGCAATTGATACGGGTGACCGCGGGCCATTAAAGAAACTGAAAACGCCAGTCAAAGATGTGGCCAATGCATTGGCCGCCGCTAGTGGCGGTCGTGCGGTCAAGATTGTCGATTTGGCCGTCAACCCGCTGAGCGGCACGGTCTACTTTTCGGTTAGCCGACAACCCGGTAATCAGCCGGCCATTTTAACGGTCGATGGCGCAGGTCATATCGGCACCTTGGGTGGAAGCACGCTCGCTTATTCGCGTGTCACACTTCCCAGCGAGGCAGGTTCGCGAGTGGGCCGCATTACTGGAGTGGGATTCGCGGGAGAACGCATTCTGGCTGCCGGACAAAGCAGCGGAGCGTTTGCCAGCAAGATCTACTCCATTCCGGTCCCCGTAAACCACGGAGCCTCTGCTGACATCTTCAGTGCAGAAACCTATCATGTCTCGCACCGCAGATGGGAAACGCGGGCACCAATCCAAGCGTCTGTTCCCTTTCGCGAAAAAGGCAAAGAGTACATTGTCGGCTCGTTCGCGTGCACGCCGATTGCAAAATTCCCCATCGACGATCTGAAGTCGGGTGCGAAGGTGAAAGGCGAAAGCGTTGTCGAACTCGGTTCCGGCAATCGCCCGCTCGACATGTTCACATATGAGAAGAACGGAAAACGCTGGGTTGTTACCAATACGGAGCGGTTCCATAAAAACCTGTTCGGCCCCAGCAAATATTGGGGCGTACGGCTCGACATGAGCTACCTCACCAACGGCAAGATCAACGAAAAAGCCGCCCGCAGGAATACGAAAAAGCACTTGGGACCGGAAGGAATGGAAGTCGTCGAAGCGCTGTTCGGAGTCGTTCAGGTTGATAAACTGAGCAACAATGAAATGGTTGTGCTTCGCGAAGATGGGGACAAGCTCAATCTGGAGTTGGCTCCCCTGCCCTGATTCATCGGCCCGACTCGACGAACGCCCATGCCCCGGCTAATCCAATCTGATGGCCGGGGTATTCTTTTCCGCCGTCGCGCCCGCCTGAGAAGTCACTGCGAACGGAGCCGAAAATGAAGATCAGCTGTGTGTACAGCCTCTCGATCAACTTCTCAGTCAACACTTTTGTTTGTCTGCTGTTGGGAGTCACCATTGCCGGCTGCGACACCGACGACTCGTCGCCGCGACCGGTAAATGGTGGTGATGCCCCCAATGTGGGAACCCCTGATCGGCCGACATCGCCGAAATCTGTTCTCCCTCCCATGTTTGAACTCGACGTTGCAGCAGTCGATGACGACCCGACAGATGTCTGGATCACTGTGAAGTCGGCGGAGCGTGAAATATGGTCGAAGCTTGCCGCGAAAGACGCCGACGCGTTCCGGGCCGCACTGACGCTTCATCTCAAGGAAGACGACGAAAAGGACGGCAAGGAATCAACAACGCCACCGCCGATTCTCGGAGAATTCGATGTGATAGGCGATTCGCTGCGATTTCGGCCAGCCTTTCCTTTGATTCCTGGCGAAAAGTATTCGGCCCGGTTCGATCCCAACCTATTGCCCGGCTTTCAGGAGAAGCGTGAGAAGCCGTTGGTCTCGGAGTATTCCGTCCCCAAGGCGGCCGCGACGATTCCACGAGTTGTCAATATTTTTCCGTCGGGCAACATCGTGCCGGCGAATCATTTGAAGTTTTACATCCTTTTTTCTGAACCGATGCAGCGGGACGGTATTTTCGAACATTTTCAGCTGATCGATCTGGCGACAGACAAGGAGGTGCCGCGTCCGTTCCGCCACGTGGAACTGTGGTCGAAGGACAACAAACAGTTAACACTGTGGTTTCACCCTGGGCGTCAGAAACGGGAGGTCAACCTGAACGTCGAATTTGGGCCCGTTCTCGCAGCCGACGGAAAATACCGCCTCGAAATCAGCGGCGACTGGATGTCGGAAAGAGGGATCCAATTGGGAGAACCTGTTACAAAAGAGATTCGCGCGGGAGAACCCAATCATCGCCAGCCGGAACCCACGACGTGGTTTCTGTCAAACCCTCGCGGTGGGTCCAAGGATTTTCTCACGTGTGACTTTCACGAACCGCTCGATTGGGCCTTGCTTCACAGCGAGTTGTCGGTCTTGGACTCTGCTGGAAAGCAAGTTCCAGGACGAGTGGAATTGGGTTACGGTGAACTGAGCTGGGTATTTCATCCAGCGCAAGCGTGGAAACCCGGAAAATATCGTATCGCGGTCGGACATCTCATAGAAGATTTGGCCGGCAATAGTATCGAGCGCCTGTTCGAAGTGGATGTGACCGGCGGCCCGAAGAAATCGGTCGGCAAGACGGTGTTTCTCGACTTTGAAGTCTTAGAGGCAACTCCGGCTACACCGTGAGTTTGTCCCCCGCCAGTTCACTCCCGCCAATCCGACACATTGTCGCGGCCTCAAGGGTGTTTGGCGCAGGCCGCACATCGACGATTTGGCAAGGATGGCCGAATTTTCCGATTATACCGGTTGGTTTGATTATTCCGAATAATGTGACTTGGCCGGTTATGCCGATAGCTTTGCAGTAGGCCGCTGAGCGTCGGTTTGTTCGCTTCAGACGGCAATTCCATCGAGATCGTGCAATTGGGGGTTCTGGGAAGGTGATGCCGATGTCCACCAGTTTTTTGCGTGGTTGTGCGATCCTGCTGGCGTTGGGAGCGGTCACCCCGGCTCTCACACGCGCCCAATTGCCGCAGCTTCCGCATGCCGGCTGTTGCCAGACGTGCTACCAGCCCCGGCCCAGTTGCCACTGTGTGACCTTCAAACCGGTGGTCGAAACTCACTTTCGTCCCCAGTCGGTGGTGACATGGCGAAATATTCAGCAAACCGGATATCGATGCCAGCCACGTGTGGAAACGGTCCCCGTGGTAACCTATCGGTCTCGAATCCGATACGAGATGGTCCCCTACACCGTCACACGACGCGTGCCACAATGCTCGACAAGAATGGTTCCGCAGCGACGAATTCGCTACGTTCCCAATCATTTCGTTGGCTCGCCAATCACACCGATTGGACGTTGGCAGCAGTACAATACTTCGCCATTGCCCGTCCCAACGCCTGTTTTTCAGAGTACGCCGGTTGCAGGTGACTACGGCAACTGGACGACCATTTCATCCAGACACCGCATTGTTGGCGGGAACAGGTCGATTTCTCCCACGCCTCCCTCTTGGGCGGGTGACTTGCAAATCGGAAGTCACGGAAACCACCACCACAAACAGCACACCGCTAAACAGCACAAACACAAGACAACGGCCAAGCCGCTGTCCGTCCAGGCCCCCTCAGCCGCGTTAGTCTGGCAGACACCCGGCCCCCGCTAACATCGGGTTGTATTTAAGCTGGCGCAACCTTCAATTGAGTCACGTCGTTCGGGACGCGATACGAGACCACGTTTGGCAATGCCAAGCGTGGTCTTGTGCTGCGCGGTCTGCATATTTGTGGCTCGAATTCTCGATTGAATGACGAGCGTCATTGGTTGTCGGTCGTGGCGTTTACGGTGCGACCAAAATAGAAGAACCCCGGAAGAGGTGGTCTTCCGGGGTTCTTGCTAAACCAAAGTGCCCAAGAGAGGACTCGAACAATCAGAGAATTACCCGAGACGTGTACAAGCTTCAAGGACAGGCGGTGCGAAATCCGGTGCAGTTGACCGCGAAAACGTCCCAATCGACCCCGATCTGGCCACCGTAACCGACGCCTGGCACACGCTACCGCCGGACACCCGCACGGCTATCCTGGCCATCGTCGAGGCCGCTCACGGGCGGTAACCGCCAGATCCGACCTACACACGTTTCGATTTTCAACAGGCTGTTAGATCAATTCCGGCATGGGTTGGTGGCGGTCAACCACGTAATGCGGGCGGCCGGAAAGATCGGCGACAGTGGA
>CAUZOL010000474.1:0-4354 GCA_963581435.1 Planctomycetota bacterium | reverse complement strand
AGCCGAATCCGCGGTTACGTCTCGACGCTCCGCAAAAACGACCTGAAAATCCTGGACGGCATCCAATCCGCCTTCCACCAGTCCCCCAACCTGCCAGCGCACATCTTCGTCACTGGGTAGTTACCAACGGACATATAAAAATGCTGCGCCGCGATCAGCGGCAGAGCCTCGCCTCGTACGTGAAGTCGCAGCTTCAGTTGTGGGACGTCGAGACTGGCGAACTAATCGCCCAGAGCAAAGCTATTCCGTCGAGACCGACGTCGTCGTCAATTCGATTTCTTCAAGATGGGAAAACGGTCGTATCCGCGAACGGGATGTCCGGTGGCCGCGAAGTCCGCATCTGGTCGGTCGCCGACGGCGTACGAGAACTCACCTATCGCAAACCGAAGATGATTCGCGATTTCGGCATAGCCGGGGCGCCAATGACGACGTCGGACCAGCTTGTCACTCGTGTGGCGGTATCTCCGAATGGCCAATCGATAGCCGCCAGGGGGTCGTATGGCATGGCCGATACTACAACGATCTTGAAGATTTGGCCGACACGCGGTGCGCCGCGACGCCGCGTCAGTCACGAATGGAATCGTTTCTATTTCAGAGATCTATGCTGGTCGCCGGACGGCGATTCTGTCGTCGTGCTGCTTCCGCATCGTGAAGAATCTCACACGGCCCAAGGCAAACGATTTGGTGGAATGGCAGGGAAAGGACTTGTCATCGTCGTTCGCGACGCGAAAGATCTCGACAATGAGATTTTCCGAAAACATTATCCCGACATTCCCGCAAATTCCGCGGGGCTGATGCCGATCTCCGGCACGTCGTGGATTGCCTTTCCGGGACCGCAGGGGACTGTAATCGTCTTCGATCTGTCCAGTCTCAAAGAAAAGTTTCGGTTGAAGGATTCTCCCGCTCTCGTCCGCTGCCTTGCGGCGAGTCGCGACGGTTCACTTCTGGTTGCCGGAGGTTCTTCTTCGATCGTGATCTGGACAATGAAGACTCGTGACGTCTTTGCCCGCAGTCGCATTGGGTCGCATTCGCCGCACGATTTGGAGTTCTCACCCGACGGAAGCAAGCTCGCGATTGCTGCGCATAATCTTTACATGTGGGACGTCACCAAATTCAAACGGGCCGACCCCGTCGGACAATAATGGGTCTACTTCCCATTCAGCCTTCCCATGCTCTGGCGGCAGGGTGGCCGGGGCTGGAGTTTTTACGAAGCCCCGGATGTTCTCTAACCCAGCAAACAAAGCAAAACCACGGCTTCCCTTCGGTCCAGCCTCGGCCACCCAGAAACCGCTAAGTCAACGCCTCAATCAACTCACCACTCGGCAGCATGCCAACCGATGTGAGTTGCGTGGTGCCGATGCCGATTTGTTGTAGGACTGTGCGGAACAGGTCGGCGGGGGTGACGGGTTGGGAGGCGGGGTGCTCGCCGTAGCGGTCGCTGCTGCCGATGATTTGGGCGGTGCGAAAACCGCCGCCGGCGACCAGGCCGGAGTAGCATTGATTCCAGTGGTCGCGGCCCGATTTGCCGTTGATTTTCGGCGTGCGACCGAATTCACCCATCGCGACGACGACGGTGTCGTCCAGCATGCCGCGTTCGTCGAGATCATCGAGTAGCGTGGACATTGCCTGGTCGAGCATCCAACTGTGGCGGTCTTGTAACTGTTGGAAGTTGCGGTCGTGCATGTCCCAACCGCCGTCGCCGGTATCTTCTATCGGCTCGACGTGCGAACTCCAATTGACCTGCACGAAGCGAACATCGGCTTCCACCAACCGCCGTGCCAACAAACAACATTGGCCGAAGCGAAACCGTCCATACTTCCGCCGCAATTGGTCCGGCTCGCGGTCGAGATCGAACACTTGGCGGGACTCGGTCGAGGTGAGCAGCGAAAACGCCTGTTGGTAGAATTGGTCAAGCCGGTCGAACGATTTCGACTTGTCCAACCGATCACCCAGCCGATCGAATTCCGCCAACAGTTTTTTCCGCGCGGCCAGTCCGTCGGACGTTTGGCCGTCGATCAACGTGAGTTGTGGAATTTTCACACCCGCTTCGACATCGTAATCCAATCGAAACGGTGCGTGCAGCGAACCGAGCGTTCCGCCCCCTTCGCCGGCGATCCGTCGATGCCCCTGATGCAGATTTCCGCCCATCGTAACGAAGCGGGGAACCGTTGGCTGAAAACCGAGCACGCGAGACACAACCGAACCATGTGTCGGCTGTAACTGTCCCGGAAGCACTTGTCCGCTGAGACTGATTGCGCCGCGATCACCACCGGTCAATCCAATTGTGCCGGCGACGCCGTGATCGTTCGATGTGCTGTGCAGCGAACGGATGACTGCGAGTTGATTCGCCCGCCGCGCTAATTTGGGCAGCAATTCCGAGATTTCGATGCCGGGAACGGCGGTCGCGATCGGCGCGTACGGTCCGCGATACTCGAGGGGTGCCTTGGGTTTGAGATCGAATAGATCGACATGACTTGGGCCGCCCCACAGCCACAGCAGGATGACCGATTTGGCACGTGGTTGTTCTTCCCGCGCCGCGGTCGCTTCCATTTTCAGCAAATCGCCGAGCGAGAGGCCGACCGCACCCAGCGCACCGGCCCGCAATAATTCGCGGCGGCTGACGCCGTTGCAATCTTTCGACCAAAGTCGCCCGACATTGAGCATTCTGCACATCCCCGACAAGGTGGTCGTGGAAACCCATTTTGTTGGTCACGGTTCCCCATCTTCGATTGTGAAGTGGAACGCGTGAACGGGTCTTCCTTCACCGCGAGGATGGCATATCGGGCGGGGAGCGTCAAGCAGTCTTGCAACTGTCGGCGGCAATCCGGTGCCGGTCATTCAGTGTTACATAACGGACACCGTCAATTCGAATCGAGTCGGTGATGTTGTAGTCGCCCGGCTTGAGTGACGTCGGTAGGCCTGTGCCGAGTGTCCATGCTGTTGCGAAGCAGTCGATCGCACAAGAACATCTCGGCGACGTTCGTCGGCTGACATTGTTGTTTGAATTGGTCATGGCCCGCTCCTTTTGTGTTTTATTCTCTTCACTAGTTAGATACCGTTTCTGCTCGAAAACCGGACGGTGTTTTTGGAGGGATTTGGATTGGCAATTCAGTGTGGGCGCGTAGGGAAATCCGGTTTCTCGAAAAAACCGGGTTTCTTGGCGCACAAAGCGCTTGTGGAAGGTTGTCGAGAGGATGAAGATGGGTCTAAAAACCAATGGAGCGATTAAAAATGACCAGACATCTGTTGACCTTCGTCCTACTCACCGCTTTTTCGTTTGAAGGCGTAGCGTTGGTGGTTGCTCAGACGCCGACTTCCAACGCGCAGAAAACCAAATCGCCGGCGGCCACCAAGCAGAAGAAACCACGGCCGCCGTTTCGATGGGTGAACCGTTTGCCGAAGAATCATCATCCGCGAATCACACACCACACGTTTCGTAGCCCGTCGATGAAGACCGACGTGGGGTACTGTTTGTATCTGCCCCCCGGTTACGAAGACAAAGCGAACGCGACGCGGAGTTACCCTGTTGTCTACTACCTGCACGGCGGTCGTCCCGGCAGCGAAACCCGCAGCATTCACTTGGCGAAATACATTGATGATGCAATGACCAAAGAGCAGGTCGCGGGAGCGATTTACGTGTTCGTCAATGGCGGTGTGGTCAGCCATTACAACACGCCCGATCGAAACTCGATGGGCGAAGATGTTTTCATCAAGGAACTGATTCCGCACGTGGACAAAACGCACCGCACGATTGCCGACCGCAGCGGTCGCGCGATTGAAGGGTTCTCACAAGGCGGGCGGGGTACGGCGCGGAATATGTTCAAGCACCCCGACCTGTTTTGCTCGGCAGCACCCGGTGGTGGCGGACACGGGACCGAGAAACGGATTTCGGAGAACGACGGTCGTGAGAACGAATCGCTCAAATTCGCGGCCGGCGATAACACGTATGACCTGGCACGAAAATACGCTGCCAATCGGAAGTTGCCGTTGCGAATTCTGATTTACGTCGGCGATGAGGGATTCAACTACGAGAACAACCTGGCCTACATGAAGTTTCTCGATTCACTTGAGATTCCCTACGATCGGCTAATCATTCCCGGCGCGCCGCATAGCCCGAAGATCATTTATGGGAAGCAGTCGCTGGCGATCATCAAGTTCCACGCCGAGAGTTTTCGGCAAGCCGCCGCGAAATGACGCAATTGCTTTTAACGCAAAGATGCAGAGGTTCGCGAAGAAAAGACTGGACGACGGGTGCAGGACGATAGAAGTCTGAAGCGCAAGCGAAGGAGCAGTTAGGGGTCGTATACCCACCCGCGTACTCCTTCGCTTGCGCTTCGGGCTGCTATTTGCGCCC
>CAUZOL010000473.1:0-4416 GCA_963581435.1 Planctomycetota bacterium | reverse complement strand
GATGGGTGTGGTGGTGGTGGTGCTGGCATTGGGTGACGGCGCGGCATACATCGGCGGGAAGACATTCGGCAAACGCAAACTGCCGTGGAATTCCGAGAAGACCTGGGTGGGAAGCCTGTCATTCATCGCGGTATCAGGCCCGATTGCAACCTTGGCGTATATGGTGCTCGCTGATGCCGATGGCCGCCATTGGCAAATCGCCGCCGCTTGCGGTTTCGCCGCCGCAATTTGCGGTTCGATAGCGGAATCACTCCCCGTGAAACTCACCGACAACCTGCGCGTCGGCGTGTCAGCGCTGCTGGCAGTGACCGTGACGCAGTACGCTTTGGTCGGGTTGACTCTATTCTAACGCGAACGGTCAACTCACGTTTACTAAAATCGCGTCCTCAAAGCCCACGGGCAACGCCCCATGGAGCCACAATAAACCCTTGCTTGCGCTGCGGGCTGGTTGCGCGGCGACTTCACGCTTCCGCGCTCGCCAACAATGCCGGCTCTGACTGACCGTGGACCGGATACAGGTTGCCGTGTTCGTCGAATTCCATTTCCTGCGGTTCGGTCATCACTTCAAGATCGTCGCGGGATGCGAGTTCTTCCGCAAAGGCTTCGCTCACCAGCACTTCGCCAACGTGTAGCGTGTTGGAAATCTGCACGACGCGGCTTCGGTCCATTTCCACCAGACCGACCGTTTGCAGCGCGGTTTCGACCGCTTCACGATCATTCGGCAGCGCCATCGGCAGTGCGGCAGCGGTGGGGTGTCCGCCGGTGACGGCATTGATTCGCGTGGCCACCAGATTGACGCTATCGACGGTCCGCTGGTTGGTGAACTCCGCCATCCCCAGACCGCAGGCGTTGCCGTGCGTTTCGGGAGTTAGCCCACGGACAAAAATTCGCTTGCAGGAGACGCTGTCTCTATCGGTGGCGGCATGGTCGCGAAACTTACGACCGACAACGTTGGTGTCCATTCCCGAACCGCTAATGTTCTTGCCGATCTCGTCGACCACCAACAGGTCGATCTTCTCGAATGGCAAACGCGGCATCCACTCTTTGGATGTCACCAGCAAATTCTTTTCGCGTTCGAGAAAATCCCCCGGTGCGACCGCTTCAATCAGTCCGGTTTCATCGTACGCGTTTTCGACCAACGCCAAGCCGCAGAGAACGCTACATTTTTCAAGGACGACGTCGGCGACCGCGGTAATGATCTCCAGAAAACTGTAATCGAGAATCGCCCGGTGATAGATTTTTGCGCCGGCGTGTTTTCCCAAGCCGATGAGCATCATCTTGTGCAGACCCGATTCGATATCCCCAACGAATCCGGTGTGCGGTTTCACACGACCGCACACGACAACGTGATCGCAATCAAACGCGTTCTTGTCGAAGTGGACCGGAATTCCCTGCGGCGTCGTGTCGATGATGACGGTCTCCATCGACGAGCGGATTTCGGCTCCGGTGAATTCCTCGGTAACGCCGTAGCTTTCGATGATTTCGCGTTGTCCCTCGGCCGTTCCGCCACCGTGACTACCCATCGCGGGAATAATCACCGGCACGGCATCAAGCCGAAGAAAGTGATCGCAAGTCGCTTTGATAATCTCGGCGATGTTGGCAATCCCGCGACTGCCAACAGTAATCGCGACTGTCTCGCCCGCTTTGACAGTCTCCCCCAAACCAAGCGACGAAAGCTGCCGTTCGACTTCACCGGCTGGATCATCAATCCGCGGCGCATCAAACTTCTGCCGCAACCGCAACATGCGAGGGAACGTCATTTGGTCATATCCTTGAAGAAAACAGCACCGCCGATCACCGACGGCAAAAGTGCAACGAATCAGTGATGACCAGTGTATTGTGAATTGCGGAGGGAGTCTATCCAGCGAACGGTTTGAGCAGCCATGACTTCCTTTTTTACCGCTGTGGACGCCGCCACAACCACGGAATAGACTGAACCCGGTTCAACCGGGCGATTGTCAGGAGATGGTCATATTCTCGCTATTCGGTCAATCAGGACAGCTATGCGATTCATGGTCGCGGCGCGAGTTGTTGACGGTGGGCGGGTTGTCGTTGTTCGGCCTGGGACTGCCGGAATTGCTGACGCAACGCGCGGCAGCGAAACCGCAGAGTCGAAGCCTCCGCGGCGATGGCTTCGGCAGTGCCGATTCGGTCATTCTTGTATTTCTGCAAGGTTCGCCGAGCCACATCGATCTGTGGGATCCCAAACCGGAAGCCCCCGCCGAGATTCGTGGCGAGTTCAAACCGATTGCCACCTCAACGCCCGGGCTGTTTGTGGGCGAAGTGCTGCCGATGCTTGCGCAGCAGGCGAAACATTTCCACCTGGTGCGATCGATCGGCGTTGATCCGAAAGGATTGCGAAATCACGGGGCGGCCATCTACATGCTGATGACCGGACACGACCCCCGGAATTTCTCACCCACCGGATTGGCGATCCCTCCGTCGCGTGAAGATTTGCCGTCGCTCGGCGCAGTCGTCGCGCGATACAAACCAGCAGAGCAGGGGCGTTTCAACAATATTGCCGTCGGCGCGCCGGTCAAAGAAGGAAGAGAAGTTGGTGTCGGACAGGGGGCCGGATTGCTCGGCGGTGCCTACGATCCCTACACCATGTACGACGATGCCACCAAGCCGCTGAATCCGCAGGGATTCACGCTGCCGACCGACATGTCCCTCGAACGGTTGCAGTCGCGCGTCGATTTGAAGGCGATCATTGAAACGCGAACGCAGTCCAAAGCAGCGTCGTTCGACGCCTACTACGACACGGCGCTCTCGCTGATTCAGTCGAACCGTGCGGTCGGAGCATTCCAGTTGCAAGATGAAGCAGCCGAAACGCGCCAGCGGTACAGCAAAACACAGTTCGGCCAAAGCTGTTTGCTGGCCCGGCGGCTGATTGAAGCGGACACACGGTTCGTTCAGGTGACCTGGCCGGCCCGTTCCGATGACGAACCAGCGCCCGGTCCGGACGGATCGTGGGATACGCATCGCAACAATTTCCCCATGCTCCGCGACCACCGCTGCCCGGTCTTCGACCAATCATTATCGGCATTGATTGAAGACATGGCCGCTCGCGGCTTGCTCGAAAAGACGATCGTGGTCGCAATCGGCGAGTTCGGCCGCTCGCCAAAAATCGGCTCGCCAACGACGAACAATGTCGGTCCCGGTGGCCGCGACCATTGGCCGGAATGCTACAGCTTTCTCATCGCCGGCGGCGGCGTGCGCCCCGGCGCAGTCTACGGCGAATCGGACCGTCACGGCGGCTGGCCGAAAAACGACGCCGTCCACCCGTATGATCTCATCGCCACAATCTACCACGCCCTGGGCATCGACCCCAACAGCGTCTACCACGACACCCTGAACCGCCCACGACGTCTGGTACAAAACGGCAGGCCGGTGCTGGGGCTGTTTTGACGGAGGTGGGACGCGAGCCAAGATTGGGACCCGAGCGGCGACACCATTTCCTACGGTCACAATTAATCAAAGCCTGAATCGCAAGCGAAGGAGCATTTCGCACCGTTCGTGAGCGCTCCTTCGCTTGCGCTTCAGGCTCTGATTGTCTGAGTCCGTTCCTGTTTTCCTCAGTGGGTCCCCGATGATGAGTCACCTTGACCTTCGGTTACATACCGAATTGAGGCTTCGAGGCTGGTCTCGTCGTAAAGCCGTCATTTGCTGCCGCGCTGTGTCCACCATTTTGTCCGGAGTAGCGTCGGTGCTTGCCTGCTCACATCATCGGGTTCGCGATCAGACGCAGTCACCACGACGTGGACGTGTTGGGTACGACAATTAACGGCGTGAAGTTGCCAACCGCGAATACGGCAATGATCGACAATAGTTTTCTCAACCACATCCCGTTGGCCTGCATCGAGCCTACATAGCGGCTCGGTCATCCGGCCACGCGCGCTTTGCGTTTGCATTGAACTCGGTTCTCGAAACCGTCCCGGTTTTTCCGCCCATCCTCGCTCGTCACCCGGCAACCACGAGCCATACGTCGTCCACGTCAAAAAGAACGCAAGCGGATCGCCCATTGGTACGCTGCCAGGATCGTTCACCATTTTGCACACCTCGTCGATCAAAAACTCGGAGCCTGAAGCGCAAGCGAAGGAGCATGTCGTGCCGTTTGCGATTGCTCCTTCGCTTGCGCTTCAAGCTTTGATGTCTTGGTACTCAATATGATAGATGAGTAGCGGACGCTGTCGAGACGTCCGGATGATTACCTCAAGTCGAATGCCAATGCGACCAGCCTCGCCAATGCTAAACAGCGCTTGCGTTCTCGTCATCGATCAGCACGTCCAGCCAAGTGTTCAACTCATCCCATGAGTGGATGTCCATTCTGCAAAACAGATGCTGGCGCAGATTCGAGAATTTGGTAAGACTCCGGCATGGACAGGGTGCCGGAGATGGAACTCGATCGGGATCAGT
>CAUZOL010000472.1:0-4417 GCA_963581435.1 Planctomycetota bacterium | reverse complement strand
CGGCCGCCGAGGACGCCGGTGCGCCCTCGGTGGCAATAGGATAACGCCCTCATGGATGGGGCTACGGCGATTACCTTGCCGCCATCGCTGATCCCAAGCACGAGCAGCATGAAGAAATGATGGAATGGCGAGGACTATTCGATCCCGAAGACTTCGATGCGAAGAAGGCAACGAAGGAAATGAAGAAGGTGAAGTGATGGCCGACAAGGAATCAATGGGGGCAAGGTGCGTGACGACCCCATGAATGAGCAGGTGGGAGATGGCAGCCGGGACAGCCACAGGCGAGCCCATCGAGAAAGGACCTCATAACCCGCATACCCACTTTTCTAACCACCCATTCGGGTTATGCGATGCGCGACAACGGGGAGGTCGATGGTGTGAATCTGAGCCACGATGAAAAGCTCTGGTTGGCAGCATGCTATGCAGCCGCGATGCCGTCCTGATTTCACGTTGATTGCCCGCAGAACCTGCGCTCAGCCAATCCAGTGACGTTTCCAAGGAGATCGACGAGGTGGAGTACGATCAGATCGCGGTGAAGTCGTACGTGGGCGGATTGGTGAAGTCGTTCGAGCGGAAGGCGGCGACAGGCTCGCGTCACTTGGTTCCCGTCGGTTTCCAAGTGACGGAATACACGGCACCGTCAACGCTCGTGAGTTGCTTTGGTTTCCCGCCAGCGGCATCCATGACAAAAAGTTGTGGGTACTTTCCGACGAAGGACACGAATCCAATCCGCTTTCCATCCGGGCTCCAGCGCACGCGCCCGCAAGGCGTGTCGCGACGCGTCAACTGTTTCAGGTTTGATCCGTCGATGCCGATCGTACAGACTTGCGGCACGCCCTTGCGCAGCGCGATAAAGGCAATTCGCTTTCCGTCGGGAGACAAATGCGGACCATCCGTTGAACCGTGGCTGTCTTTGGAGGAAAGACGAAATTCCACGTAGCGGTTTCCCTTGGTCAACTGGCGATGTCCGGTTCCGTCGCTTCTCACACGATAGATGTCGCCATCGCGCCGGAAATAGATAATCGTCAGCCCGTCTGGTGTGAACTGTGGAGCAAACGACTGTGGGTGCTGCTGAGCCAGGTTGACGCTCGGCCCGGTCAACCGGTCAGCGCCGCTGCGAAATGCGTCAGGTATCTTCATCAGCCACAGACGATAACCGCTCGCCGGCCCTGACACGATCACGGCGTCGCCGCGGGGACTCATCGCCGACATGTACAGGTAACCCAAATGCGGCGCGATGAGCTTCATCTTGGAACCGTCCGGCGAGAGCACGGCGACGCATCCCCGTTTACCATCGTAGGGCGTGCAAAGGAGTTTTCCTGTGGCGGTCATTTGCAGACCGAAGACCGTTTTCCAAGGCGGTCCGGGCCTCCGTTTGGACGTGAGTTGCTCGCGACCGGTACCATCCGGGCGGCAGCGGTACAGGTGATATTCGCCCGATGCGTTCGATTGAAAGTACAGCCACTTGCCGTCTGGGCTGAACACCGGCGCCGCGCACACGGCTTTCTTGATCGCCACGAGCTTCTTGAAGTCAGTTCCATCGGTACGAATCGAATAAATTGACGAAGTTGACGGAGTGGTTTTCACACCGCCGGGAACGTCTTGGGATTCGTACTCACCCTTCCACTTCCGTACCGAAAACGCGAGTGCGCTTTCCTCTGCCTGTGCGCTGCCAACTGCGTGAAAGAGCAAAACCAAGAATATCGCTATCCAACGAGTCCGCAAAGGCCACCGGGACCGCGCGGTTCGTCGACACTGATCGACCTGCAATGTCTGGGTGATTATCATGGCTTTCAATTCTCGACGGCGACAAGGGCTCTCAACCCATGGTACATCAGCCTTGCACGATCTCTCTACGGGTTGGAATCGAGTCGGCCGCCCCCGGCCGTGTCACCGAAATGGCTGCTGCTTGGTTTGCGATTGCAAGCGCCTTCTCCACCGACTTGCTGCTCAGCAGTTCGGCGAGAAAGAAGCCGATAAACGTGTCGCCCGCCGCTGTGGTATCGACGGCTTGAACCGGATGCGCCGGATTGTCCCAACGCTCGCTACCGCGTACCGCCCAAGCCCCGCGTTCACCTGCGGTCAGTACGCACAACGTAGTTGGAAATCGTTCAGCCAGACGCTGACACAGAGTTTCTGGGTCACCCGCACCAACGAGTCCGCTTGCCTCGACCTCGTTGACGACCAGAATCGCCAACGTGCCGAGCGGCAATTCCGCAACGTCCTGCGTGATTGGTGCCGGGTTGAACAGGACCGGCAGGCCACGCTGTTGTGCGAAGGAGAGTACGTGCCGGACGGCGCTCGTCTCGTTTTGCAGTACAACCATGTCGACGTTTTCGGTCGCATCGAATGCACGTTTGACAGACAACTCATCAAGTGTCTGGTTGGCCCCGCCATTGATCAGAATCGAGTTTTCACCGCTTGCGGCAACCTGAATGATTGCATGGCCGGTGGGGGCGTCGGATGTCGTTTGTAGGACGTTGATGTTCACGTTTTCAGCGGTCAGCCGTTCCCGCAGCCACATTCCATCACTGCCAATCTGCCCGGCATGAGTCACGCGAAGTCCCGCACGGGCCATCGCAGTGGATTGATTGAACCCTTTGCCGCCTGCGAACCTCTCGTAATTCGAGCACGGCAGAGTTTCGCCCGGCCGAACGAAATGCTCCACATGATAAACGTGGTCGATGTTGAGTGAGCCGAAATTCAGAATGTGTTTCATTGGCGGGTGTCGTCCGTTGATCTCACCCACTCTTGTAGCGCCGTACTTATCACGGGGGTCCGGCGGCCAGTGAAGTTGACGACGCCGAAACGCTTGGTGCGGAAGTCGACCGTGATGTGACTGAACGACCCGAACAACGCGCCACCATGCGAAACGGATAACACCTCGCCGGTTTTGGCATCGACGGATACAGACAGTCCAAATGCGTAGCCCCCGCTCGGGCGTGGCGAATGAATCGTTGTCATCATTTTCCATTCTGCCAGAGAAAGGACTTCCCGGTTCTTCCCTCGACCTTTATGAAGCAACATCCGGGCAAATTCTGCCGCCTCGCGAGCCGGGGCGTAGATGCTTCCGCCGATCAGCGCGAGCTTGTGCCGTTTCCGCAACAAATGAGGCGTCTGCGGAATGACCGAGAGCTTCCCATCCTGCATTGTGTGGCCTGCGGCAATGTTGTCTTCGTCAACGGCAGGAAAGTAGGTCGTTCTCGACAACTTGAGCGGTTGAGCAACATGCAGGGCGAGCAACTTGTTGAACGATTTGTCGGCAGCGACCTCGGCGACGCGACCGAGAACGCAGTAGCCTGCACCGCTGTAAGCAAATTGCTTGCCCGGCTCGGTGCTCAGCGGCTCTCTGGCGATCCCCGCAACTGAATCAGCCAGTGAAAGTTCAAAGTCGCGAATCCACCGCGATTGGATTTTCGTGAGACGGTTGCGTTGCGAGTAGATGCCAGCCCGGTGACACAGCAACTCCCTCAGAGTCGGCGCTCGGCTGGCCTTTCCGCCGCCGGCCAGTGTGGGAGTTGAAAAATCCTTCAGCCAGCGATCAATCGGTGCATCGAGATCGACGGTCTTGTCAGTCGCCAGCGACACGAGGACTGCTCCGGCGAACATCTTCGAGCAGGAGCCGATACAGAATTGCGTATCGTCGTTGACTGGTTTGCGGCCCGTGATGTCACGTATGCCGAAGTTTTTCAAGACAAGCGGCGATTCCGCCTCACCAACCACAACCTGTGCACCCGCCACCGATCCATTCTTGACCAACCGGTCTATGACAGCGTAGAGGCGAGTCGCTCTCGGTTCGGCCGCTCTTGCATCGGAAACCGACAAAGCAAAGAAGACGGCAGCAATCGCAATGGAGTGCACGACATTCATGGTAGACTACCATCCGATTCAAGGGAGAAACGCCGGGATTCCAAATCGTGACACCGACTCATCAAGTCACGAGCTGATCAAACGACGCTACCCGCGCACCGTTCGATCCGCAAGGAGTGAACCAACAACGCGAAAACGCCCCCGGCCCGATCACTCGAACCGACGGCGTCGAACTTTGCCGTTCCGCCGCTCAACTCGCAAACGGCTTGGCCGTCTGCCACTTGTTGTCGGTGAGCCAATTCTTGGTTGCCGGCATCGAGGCGTAGACGATCACGTCGCCGGCTTCGTTGGAGAGGTCGAGCGTTCCCGTCGCGTCCCGAAGGAACTCGACGGTCAAACCACGGTGCACGGCTTGCCGAGCTGTTGTGTCGCAGCACATGTGAGTCATATATCCAGCGATTGTGACCGTGTCGACGTTCTGTTCCCGCAGCCATTGTTCGAGTGGCGTGCCGGTGAAACTGCCCGGCAGCGTCTTCTCGACTAACAGATTGTGCGGTCGGCTCTTGACTTCGGGATGCAGTTCCCAGTGGATGGTCAGATGGGGACG
>CAUZOL010000471.1:0-4462 GCA_963581435.1 Planctomycetota bacterium | reverse complement strand
AGTCCCTATCCCCTTTACTTCTACTTGAAATAATTGCGTTAGCATCTGGCGTAAAGTCGCCAGCGCTCATGTGGAGCATTCCTGCTCTGACTTAATCAGCGCTCTGAGGACGAGTTTGAGACAACTTATATTGAGAAGACTCGGGGCATCTGTGATTGTTTTAATCATGGCGAGTGTCCTTGTGTTTGCTCTTTCGCGAGCCTCCGGTGATCCTCGCAACCTGTTCCTGAGTGAGTACACGACTGCCGAACAGTGGGAACAGTGGGGTAAGGATTACGGGCTGGATAAGCCGTACCCGATTCAGTATTTAACCTGGCTCAAAGGAGCCGTCTTGATGGACTTTGGCAAGTCTGTTAAAGAGCAAATACCCGCGACGACAGTTGTTCGCCGGAAGATATTGCCAACCCTTCAGCTCGCAATCGGCGCATACGCTTTCGCGATCGCTGTGGGAGTGCCTCTGGGTATTCTGTCGGCTACGAAGCGTGGGTCAAATATTGACCTGGTTGCCAGATCGTTCGCGCTGATTGGGCAGGCGTCACCGGGGTTCTGGCTGGGGATAATGTTGATACTCCTCTTCTCTGTCCAGTTAGGGTGGTTACCTGCGGGTGGTAGAGAAGAAGGAAAAAGCATCATCCTGCCTGCCATAACGCTTGGCTGGTTCGCTGCGGCAGCTCTGCTACGACTAACCCGATCGGCAATGCTCGAAGTGCTGGATTCGGAGTACGTAAAATTGGCCCGCGCAAAGGGCGTTCCGGAAACGATGATCATTTGGAAGCACGCGTTCCGCAACGCCATCACTGTTCCGCTCACGTTCGCCGGACTTTTCCTGACTGCACTGCTGACGGGCGCGGTTGTAACCGAGACTGTTTTCGCCTGGCCTGGATTGGGTAGGTTGGCGGTTCAGTCGGTATTCGGGACTGATTTTCCTGTGATGAGCGCGATTGTGTTGTTCGCCACTGCCGGATATCTCCTGATGAACCTGTTTGTTGACATCCTCTACGGAATTCTGGATCCCCGGATCAGGCATTCATAAAACATGGAATCAACCGTTCAAACACCAACAGTTAGTTCTGACGAGACGATGGGGAGGGCCGCTCGATACTGGCGCTTCTTCCGTCGGAATCCGATCCTGCCGATGATCATCGTCGTGCTTATTCTCATTTCGGCGATTTTTGCGCCGTGGTTGGCACCGCACGATCCACTTATTGGAAATCTAAGAGATCAGGATAGGCCACCTGCATGGCAGGCTACATCTCCCATTAGTGGCAAAGAGGGAATTACAAAGTACCTTCTGGGTACCGATCCGCTTGGTAGAGACATTCTCAGCCGCATTATTTGGGGTGCCCGCTTTTCGATGATCATCGCAGGTATCGTGATCATAACCGGTGCTGTTGGCGGCACGATCCTTGGCATGGTGGCTGGTTACTTTGGCGGGATTTGGGACGAGGCTTTGATGAGGTTGGTTGATCTGACCCTTGGGGTGCCTTTTATCCTCGTCGCGCTCGCAACCGTTGTGGTTTTCGGATCGAGTATCACCTTGGTGATTTCGCTATTAATACTCTTCAGCTGGAGTGGATTCGCGCGCCAGGTGAGGGCGGAAACACTGAGGTTGCGTACCGCGGATTACGTCTTGCAATCCTTGATTGCTGGCGCCTCTTCTCTCTGGATCATCAGGAAGCATCTGGTTCCCGGCGTAACGAACACGGTCATGGTGATAGCGAGCCTGAACATCGGACAGTTGATCTTGACCGAGGCGACGCTCAGCTTCCTTGGGGTCGGTATACCGAAGCCCAATCCGGCGTGGGGCTCGATGGTCGCCGACGGGCGTGCGTATATAAATACTTCTTACTGGATTGCCCTGTTCCCGGGGATAGCGATTTTCCTTGTGTCGTTCGCGTTCAACTTTTTGGGCGATTGGATACGAGACCGGCTGGACCCAAAGCTGAGGCAGCTGTAGCGCGGACCGAGTCCGTCGTCGCCACTCAGCGGACGCAGATCCGCTGTCGCCTACCTGCCAAACCCGATACTCTTAATACTGTCGCGAGGAGGACGGACGGTCGCCGCTGCGCTTTAGGGCGTGGGGGAGGAAAGTCCGAGCACCTCATGGATCAGAGTGCCTGCTAACGGCAGGGCGGGGTGACCCGACAGAAAGTGCAACAGAAAATAAACCGCCGGACCGTCGAGAAATCGGCGCATAGGCAAGGATGAAAAGGTGCGGTAAGAGCGCACCGCCCGGATGGCGACATGCGGGGCAAGGTAAACCTCACTCGGTGCAAGACCAAATAGGGAAGCTGTGACCGGATTCGGGTAGCTTCCGGGTTGGTCGCTTGAGCCTGCGGGCAACTGCAGGCCTAGATGGATGGCCGTCGCTGGTTTCCTTTTGGGAATCAGTACAGGACTCGGCTTACAGTCCGCCTCGCGGCGTGGCTACAACGTGATAAGCCCCCGGCAAAAACCGGGGGCTTTTCTTTTTGGGTGGTTAGCTGCGCCTTACGCGCGGGCGTTAAAATTGTGAGAGGAGTTGCTGATCGCTAATTCGCAAAGCGAGTCTATGAAGTTTTCGCCAAAACCTGTCCACCCATAACCGAAAAAATTGGTGAGGACGAAAACTGTAGATTCGTTGCGTCCCCATTGAACTTTGCCGTCCAGTGCGGGTTGAAATGCAGCGAAGTTGAATATTTCACGATGGTATTGCCAGTACTTTTTTCCGTAGCAGAAAACGAATTGCTGTTTAGGATCCGCTTCTGCGTATTCGGTCCGAAGAGAATCAAGTTGAGTGGGATATACCTGTTCGAAATAGTCTTGAGGTGAGTCAAAAATATCACTATAGGGGCAGTCGTTCAGCGAGCGTTTTGGCAGGGGTAGTATCTTGGTTATATACGTTTCTCCGTTCGTCCGACCAAGGTGATTTAGCTGATAGTTCCGTGCATACTCTGGATCCCACCAATCTGTGATTCCGCCGATCCGACCAGCGATAGCCGACATTATTCGCCAGGTCGAAATCAGATTCGACATGTCATGAGATTCGAATCTTTGATACGATTCAGCGAGATCCTCCAGATTGGAGAACTTGTCGGCTCTGATGCGAAGACTCTCAATATCGCCACCACCTTCCTCCATGCCGACGAACCAGAAACGGCCGTTCGGGTTACCGTAGCCGCGGAAAGCAAGCAGCTTCTCGATTTGTGCTGTAGTGAGTTCGGTCACGCGCGCGTCCCCGCCCCAGATCCCTCGGCTCCGATGACTGCGCTCGGGACGCGGAGGTTCGTGGGTGAGAAGTCCTCGCCATTAGGGAGAGGATTTAGGTGAGAGGGAATGAGGATGGTAGATTCCATTTTTCTGTTTTTCCCTCATCCCAACCTTTTCCCGCTGGGAGAAAGGCAGCGCGGTCCTACCCGGGGATCGTGAACTCCACGTTTAGGGTGTCGGCCATTTTCTTGAAGTAGTCGATCGAGTGGCGGGGTAGGGGGACGCCTTCTTTGGTTCGCTTCGTTACGTACGCAGCATCCGGTTCGCCGGGGTACTGGATATCCGGCATGCCGGGCGCTGACTCTTGCTCGCGTAGCGTTCGGAGCATCACGTCCATGTCGGACTTGAACTCGTCGGCGGGTCGGAACGCATCGATTCGGGTCGCCTGGAAGTAGTGGCAGAAACGTCCGCCGCCCTTCTCTTTATCCGGGAGAAGACCTGAAACCGCTTCACCCGACAGAATCGCACCGAGCACATCTGCCATCATGCCGATCCCCATGCCTTTGTGAGCACCGAGATCGTAAGTCACGCCCAGCGGAGGTTGCCCGATCGAATCTTCGAACTTCGTAATATCAGTTATGGCGTTGCCGTCGGCGTCCTGCGCCCAGCCCGCGGGAATATCGACACCAAACGCCCTCGCAATCGCAACCTTGCCGTACGACGTCGTTGACGACGCCATGTCGATCACAAACGGCGGCTCGTTACCTGCCGGAGTAGCGAACGCCATCGGGTTTGTGCCCATCCACGGGTAACGACCGTTCATCGGGATGATGACGTTGCGGCCGCCCGACGACATAGAGAAGCCGATCATGTCGTGATCCATTGCGATACGGGCGTAGAAACCGGCGGCACCGTAGTGCGAAGAGTTGTTCACCGCAACCGACGCGATTCCGGTGTTCTTGGCCTTTTCTACCGCAAGCTCCATTGCCGCAACACTGGAGATCATCCCCATGCCCCTGTCGGCGTTGATGACTGCGGTACCGGGCGTTTCGTAGGTCACATGAACGTTCGGGGTCGTGTTGATGTAGCCGTTGATTAGGCCGGTCAGGTAATGGTGCTCGAGGTTGTAGCTAACACCATGCGTGTCGATCCCGTTCATGTCGGCGTCGACCAGCACCTCGGCACAGAGCCGAGCCTCATCAATGGGCATTCCGGTTGCTGAGAACAGACTGGAGATGAAATCGGTCAGCGGCCCAGCGTGAACGTATGTTGA
>CAUZOL010000470.1:0-4511 GCA_963581435.1 Planctomycetota bacterium | reverse complement strand
CAGCGGGGGAGAAAATGCCAAAACATCACCAAGCGCTAGACACGGGGCGGCCGCAGCGTGTTACAATCGCGACATCGCGAGCCTGGATCGGTTTCAGGCTCGACCCATATGGGAAATGTAGGCTTAAGGTCGCCTTGCGCGTCATCAGGTTGTCACACTCCCGATATGCCTGTAAGACATTATTGTTGACTGGTCGGAACCTTAACGGAATCGGTTCTCGCGGCCCGAAATTGACGTCTCGCTGCTGGAACTGCCCATCGCGTTTACGACTCACTGGCGTTTCTTGTAACATCAAGCAGGTGACAACAACTTGCGCCGCTAGGGTGTCGGCGCTGCGAGGAATGACGTGCAATGGATGGCCAAGTCGAAGCGTTCGTCACTCCTTCGGGACGGGTTGCCGCAAGCGATCCGGATGACGCCTCTGTGGTCGAGGCCAAAATTCGGAATGTGCTGCATGCGCTCGAGGCGTCGCAGGCCGAAGGACTCTTCGCGCTGGCCGTCATGAAATCAAGCGGCCCGCTTCCCGCATCGCTCGTCTACTGGCAGAATCTGGCTCGGCGCTATCTGGCAGCGTTATGTCAAACACCCGAAGCAGAAAAACGCGACATTGAACCGGTCGAACTCCCCCCCCAGGGGCAGTTGGCGTCGATGCTGTTGTCGGTCCCGCCGATGACAGGGGCGGAATACCTCAACATCGAGGTGCTCCAATCGATTTGGCGCGATCTGGACAGATGGGTTCACGCCGAAGTTCGGCAGGCGGCCGACGGATTGGCCGGTTTTCTCCAGGAGCGCGCCCCGCATTGGCACCAAGTGGGCCGCGTCTGTTTTCATCTGGCGGAAAACAAACGGGACGAAGAGTACCCGTTTGCGTTCTTGGCAACGTACATTCCGGGGCTTTCCGGACAAGGTCGGGCACGTTATCAACCGCTCGGCAAAGCGCTCAAGGAATACGCCGGTGCAGAAAACAAGGCCGCATTGGTGCGTCTGCTCTCTCCGGTTCATCGTGCGTCCCAGCAGAGCGCACTCGTCGGTGCGCTGGTTGAAACGGGCGATGTCTTTCACCCCTTGGCCTGGAAGGCCGATGAGGCGTATCGATTCTTACAGGAAATCCCACTTTACGAAGAGAGCGGAATTCTGGTTCGGCTTCCCGATTGGTGGCGGAAGCGTTCACGGCCACAGGTGGGTGTTAGCCTTGGGGAAAAGCGGCGCGCGATGCTCGGTGCCGACACACTGCTCGACTTCAACGTGCAGATGGCACTGGGCGACGAGACGCTGACGAAAAGGGAGTGGAACCAACTCCTCGCTGGTGATGACGGTCTGGTACTCTTCAAGGGACGCTGGGTCGAAGTGGATCGCGAACGACTGTCGGCCGCGCTGGAACATTGGCGACACGTTGAAAAGGCGACACGTAACGGAGAATTGTCATTCATAGAGGGCATGAGATTGCTCGCCGGTGCGCCGGCGGATCTGAACGACGGCAGCGCGGGTGACGGCGAAACCGCTAAGTGGTCGTTTGTGCGGCCGGGAAAGTGGCTCGGCGAGACGCTCGAGCGATTGCGGAACCCGCAAGCGAATGAAGGGGCAAAGGCCGCCAAGGGATTGCGAGCCACACTGCGGCAATACCAGCAGGTCGGGGTCAACTGGTTGTGGCTGATGACGAATTTAAATCTCGGTTCTTGTCTGGCCGACGACATGGGCCTGGGCAAGACGATTCAAGTGCTGACGTTGTTGCTGTTGTTGAAGCAGAAGCAGAAGACCCCGGCACCATCGCTATTGGTACTGCCCGCCTCATTGCTGGCGAACTGGAAGGCCGAAATGGCCCGTTTCACTCCGTCGCTGTCGACCCTGTTCGTCCATTCGTCGGAGGCCGACAAAGCGAGTTTGGCTGCCTGGGCCGATTCGCCTGAAACGTCGCTGCGGGACATCGACGTTGTGCTGACGACTTATGGAACGCTACAGCGGCAATCGTGGTTGACCGAAGTCAAGTGGCGAATTGTGGTGCTCGACGAAGCGCAGGCAATCAAGAACCCCAAAACTCGACAGACGCGGACTGTCAAATCACTCAAGGCACAATCGCGGATCGCCCTCACCGGCACGCCCGTCGAAAACCGGCTTTCCGACCTCTGGTCGCTATTCGATTTTCTTTGTCCCGGCCTGCTCGGCTCGGCGGCGCAGTTCAAGAAGTTCGTCAAGACACTGGAAGACCGCACGCACGATCAATACGCACCCATGCGAAACCTGGTTCGGCCGTATATTCTCCGCCGGATGAAGACCGACAAATCGATCATCAGCGACCTGCCGGACAAGTCCGAGGTCAAAGCGTTTTGCGGATTGACGAAACGGCAGACCGTCCTCTACAAGAAATCGGTCGATGAATTGACGCAGGCGATGCAGGGGTTGGAAGGCATCAAGCGGCGCGGCATCGTACTTGCGTTTCTCATGCGGTTCAAGCAGATCTGCAATCATCCCAGCCAGTTCGTCGGCGATGGAGAGTACCGTCCGGGCGACAGCGGCAAGTTTGGGCGGTTGACCGAAATCTGTGAAGAAATCGCCTCGCGACAGGAGAAGGTGCTGGTGTTCACGCAATTCCGCGAAATGACCGAACCGCTGCAATCGACGCTCGCTGATGTCTTTCGACGACCGGGACTGGTGCTGCATGGCGGCACGGCGGTTGGTCGGCGCAAGAAACTGGTCGATGCGTTTCAGCGCGAGGAGGGACCTCCGTTCTTTGTATTATCCCTCAAGGCAGGCGGCACGGGGTTAAACCTGACGGCCGCTTCGCACGTGATTCACTTCGACCGCTGGTGGAACCCGGCCGTCGAAAACCAGGCGACCGACCGCGCCTTCCGCATTGGGCAGAAACGCAATGTGCTGGTGCATAAATTCGTCTGTCGCGGCACGATCGAAGAACGCATCGACCAACTCATCGAGGAAAAACAGTCTCTCACGAACGACCTGCTGGAAGCCGGCGCCGAACAAATGCTGACGGAGATGACCGACGAGCAATTAATCGGTCTCGTTTCGCTCGACATCAACAAGGCAGCCGTCTAACCACGAAAGGATTGACGATGTCGTATTACTACGGATGGAAACCCTACGTATCCGTTGCGCAGCGGCGTGCCCAGGCGTTACGAGAGATGGGCCGACTGCGTAAGAAGGGGGTCGACATTCAGCCCGTCGAGATCGAAGGCCGCAAGATTGCCGCGACATTCTGGGGAGAAGCATGGTGCAGCCACATGGAATCGCAGGGCGACTTTGCCAACCGGCTGCCGCGCGGAAGGACCTATGTTCGCAACGGGTCGGTCTGCCACCTGGCGATTGAAAAGGGCCAGGTTCAGGCGAAGGTTAGCGGCTCGGAGATTTACGACATCACCATCAAGATCGACGTGCTACCCAAGGCGAAGTGGAAGAAGGTCCAACAGCATTGCAGCGGCCAGATTGGTACGCTGTTGGAATTGCTGCAAGGCCGCATATCCGACAGTGTGATGGAAGTCGTGACCGATCCGAAAAGCGGCCTGTTTCCGCGGCCGGCGGAAATCCATCTCGACTGCGACTGCCCAGACTACGCGATGATGTGTAAACATCTGGCTGCCGTTCTGTATGGTATCGGTGCGCGGCTCGACAGTCGGCCGGAGTTGCTCTTCTTGCTGCGCGGTGTCGATCATTCCGACTTGGTGACTGCAACGTCCGACGACGCGGTTATCAAGGCGACAAAACGCGGCGGCCGACGACGCAAGGTCGCCGAAAGTGAACTGGCAGACGTGTTCGGCATCGACCTCGACGGTGATGATGCCGCGGAAACCGACTCCATGCCCTCTTCACGTTCGACGTCTCGGAAGAAGAAGCCCAAAAGAGAGAAGGCGAAGACCCCGCAGGCGAAGAAGAAAACAGCCAAACGCCCCGGAACCAAAGCGGTGAAGCCAAAGAAAGGCAAACGCGCCAGAGCTGCCGCCGAACCGAAGCCTTTGAAAAAGAAGAAGCAAGCCGAAAAGAAAACTCGGGGGAAAGCGAAGAAGTCCGTTGTCGCTGCTTCAGCCAACGAGAAGTCGGCAAAACGCCCCAAACGGGCCGCCAAGAAAAAGGGCACCAGCGCCAAATTAGCCAAACGGGCGGCCGCGAAGAGCGGCAAACGGAAAAGGATCGGAAAGAAGAAGGAAGAGTAGTTCTGGCAGCATGAACTGACACCTGCCAATCTACGAGTTGAAGTCGCCGCAAGCACGTGCTGCCAGAAGGTTTGTCGGTTAAACCATACGCCGCTACCCAACTTCGGCGCGCGTAACAAAAAACACAAGACGTTGGCGCGAGCTCGCGCGGCTGGCTTGGCATCGTACCAATCGTCCGTACGCTCGCGTCATCCCGGATTTTCTGCTTCGCGACAACACCCCTGTGCTGGTCCAGCGACTTTTGCGCTGCACGGGTGTTAATGGAAATGGCCCCTAATTTCGTGATATCGTGTTTTCCTGGCATCCAGACGAGGCATTTCGGGAGAACTCGATGACTGCAAAGGAAAA
>CAUZOL010000469.1:0-4542 GCA_963581435.1 Planctomycetota bacterium | reverse complement strand
GGACGACGCCCGGGAAGACCCCCTCAACACGCCGTGTTACTTTTTCCGGTTTTCGATTCCTTCGACTGCGCCACGGATTCCGATGAAAATCGCCATTGCCCGATGAACCGCACTGACAGTGTCTCGTAAACTTGCATGGCCTCGCCGAATTTACCGACAGCAGACCACTTCACCAGAAACTGACAAATGTGCGACTCGTCCAGATATGTGCTTCTTCGAGATGCCAGATTCCGAAGCCACCCATCGTAAATGGCCAGCACCAAAAATCAGCACGCCCCTTCCGAAGCCAGACGATTATTCGCAGCGCATTGCTCTCAACTCAAGAATTTTCAAAAAAACGTTCACAGCCGAGAATTGATTGACCACTCGGCGGTCAATTCCCATTCCGACCGGTGCCGTCCGAACAATAACAGAAGGCCACCGGATTTCATTACTTTCACACCCCTGGAGTTAGAACAATCAACCTGCCGCATTTTGCGTCGGTGTTGTCTCAAAAAGAGACACTATTACAAAATCCGATTTGCGATGTTCGGTCTGCCGGCTCACCGGTTGGTCGGCGACCACGATGCACGACAAAAGACGATTGCGACCTCTGTCTGCCACCAGGTCTCCACGCTGGTTCGAGCGACACATCACCACGCTTATCCAACGTCTAGTGTCCCCCCATCCCCAACTTGATGACCTCAGACAACGACGTAATCCCTTCCAATGCCTTGAGTTTCGCGTCATCGACCAGTGTATTCATTCCCGCCAATCGTGCCTGTCTGCGCAGGTTCTGTGTCGGTTCCCGTCGAAATGTCATGTCGCGTAGCGTCGAATTCATCGTCATCAACTCGAACACCGCTTTGCGGCCCCGGAAGCCGGTGTGCTGGCAGTTGTTGCAGCCGCGACCACGAACAAAGTTGGCGTTGGCCATCTCTTCCGATGTGATTTCGAGTTGTTGCAATTCGCCCGGATCGGGCTTGCACGATTCCTTGCACTTGGGGCAAACGACGCGCACCAACCGCTGCGCCATCACCGCCATCACACTGGACGCCACAAGGAAAGGCTGTACGCCCATATCGATAAGTCGTGTAATGGATCCGGGCGCATCGTTCGTGTGCAACGTACTGAATACCAAGTGTCCTGTTAATGATGCCTGGATTGCCATGTCGGCAGTCTCCATGTCGCGGATCTCACCAACCAGAATCACATTGGGGGCTTGACGAAGCATCGAGCGAATAATGCGGGAGAAGGTCATACCAATTGAAGACTTCACCTCGACCTGATTAATGCCCGGCAGATAGTACTCCACCGGATCTTCGGCCGTAATAATCTTGCGGTCCGGGCGATTAAGCTCGCCTAAAGCACTGTATAATGTGGTCGTTTTGCCACTACCCGTTGGGCCGGTGACCAGGAAAATCCCGTTCGGGCGGCGAATGATGTTTTGAAACGTCCGGTAGTTGTCTTCGCTGAATCCAAGGTTTCGGATGCCGACCTTGATGTTTTCACGATCGAGAATCCGCATCACGATTGCCTGGCCGTGGTTTGTCGGCAAAATGCTGATTCGCAGGTCGTAATCTTTACCGCCCGCTCGCGTCTTAATACGTCCATCCTGCGGACGTCGCTTCTCCGAGATATCGATGCTCGCCATGATCTTGATACGTGAGATCAATGCCCCCAGCAAGCGGCGTGGCGGGCTGTCACGCTCGACCAGCACCCCATCGATGCGATAGCGAATCCGAACCCGATCCTCAAACGGCTCGATGTGGATATCGCTGGCACGCATGGCGACTGCTTCAGAAATGACGAGATTTATCAGCCGAACGACCGGAGAACTCTCATCCTCTTCAGACGTAATGCCTTCTGTGGACTCGGTTTGAGTAAAGTCGATGGCGGTTTCCGTGAACTCCTGTAGCATCGAATCGACCGATTCGGTCTCGCTTTGCCCGTAATGCCGATTGATGGCTGTCTGGATTTGCTCCTTCGACGAAACTTTGATGTCGATTTCGCGATTGAGAATGAAACGGAGCTTGTCCATCACGTCAAGCGCCAATGGATCGCTGATTGCGATGACCAGTGATTCGCCGTTAAGCCCCAGTGGAACAACAGTATTCTCACGAGCCACCGACTCGGGAACCATTTCGATCACAGATGGGGGGATTTCCGTTTCCGTCAGATCGACGAATTCGTGGCCGAACGCATTCGCCCGACATTCGGCGATGACCGCATCGGTCGTATACCCGTTCTTGACGAGCGCCTCTTCGACCTTGATCCCCATGCTGGAGGCGATTTGTTCGGCTTCGGCCAGTTGGTCGGCGCTGATAACGCCGTCATCGACCAGTTTCTGTAGCCAATCAGCTGCCATTCGTTTGTCTCCGAAAACACGTACACAGGAAACAACCACAGACATCATTCAACAGGCGGACGGTTCGTCGCGCCGGTTGATGGGCCCGGGTTTTCCATCCAACACCAGGGGGTTTTGCCCACTGGTGCCGGTTGTCCTGATTCATTTTGATAACCCACTCGACGGCTGGCTTGCCGGGCAAATCGCTGAAACGACATGGCCCGCCATGCGCCGCTTTGTGGCAAGTATTGATCTGCAACCAAGATGGGACGCCGATCCTCAATTTTGATTGCCCCCTGCCGACAAGTCAAGTACGTTGATGCCGTCTGGGCGAACGGGGCGAAGTATTGGGTGTAAAAATCACGGACAGCGAACCGCCCCACAACGGGACAACGAACGCCAGAATGCAGCGCATTCAAAAGGCAACCGGTTGCCTATTTCCCACCATTGCACGAATTCGCCTTCCCTTTTCATCCGTTTGTTCTTTGCGTAGAATGTGGCCGTCGATGTGGAAGGACGAATGTCAGTTGCAGGCATTCCGGATGGGAAGCCAAGCCGGGTGTCCCGCCGCGGAATCAACCTGTTCGACATCCACGGGGCGGTAGCTCAGTTGGGAGAGCGCTGCGTTCGCAACGCAGAGGTCGAGGGTTCAAGTCCCTTCCGTTCCACTTCTTGACGCCCGTTGTCAGCAGATGACAACGGGCGTTTTCTTTTGCCAGATCTTACACTTGCGTCATTCTGTTGCTGGCAGTCCTGAGTGTTGTCCCCCACCCGCGTTGTGCCCGCAGTTGCCCACGATCCACTAGTCTTGTCAGGTTTTGGTGCAAGCACTGGTGCAAGCCAGCTGTTGGCGTCGTCGGTGCCGGTTGCCCTTTGGGCTTCTGGACGGGCGGCGTCGAGCGGTAAGGAAGGGAGGGATTCGAGTGCCCCCTTAACGTCCAGCAGCTTCGGGTCGGTATAGACATTCATTGTCAGGTCAATAGTCGAATGTCGCATGGCGGCTTGAGCCGTCCTTGGTGCTATGCAAGGCGACACATTCCAGTTCACACCCGATGACACCGTCGCCGTAAGGGTGGCAATGGTGCGATTTCGTTTGCACCACCGCCACAAACGCGCTGTCTGACTGATGGGCCGCGCGAGAACGGCTTCGCCGTTGAGATATCGCTCAAGGTCAGCACTGAGCTCGCCGGCGGTTTGATATCTTTGTCCCGGCTCCTTCTGCAAGCACTTCAGGCAGATCGTCTCCAAGTCCTGATCGACTGCGCTGTTCAATTCACGCGGCGCGACCGGTTCCTTCTCCAACACTTGCATCAGCGTGTCCATCACGCTGGCAGACTGAAACGGCGCCCGTCCGGTCAACAATGCATACAGAACTGCACCCAACGAGTAGATGTCGGCCCCCGGACCGATTCGATCCGTATCGCCGGCAGCCTGTTCCGGTGGCATATATCCGGGAGTCCCCAGAATCTGACCGGTCCCGGTCAACTCCGCACCGGCATCTGTCTGCTTCGCCAGACCGAAATCCGTCACCTTGGCCTGACCGTTCCGGTCAATCAGCACGTTGGCCGGTTTCAGGTCGCGGTGGATGACATTGTTCTGATGCGCGAAGGCAATCGCCTCAGCGACCTGCTTGGTAATAGATGCAGCATCACGCGGTGGTAACGGACCTTCCTTGACCTGGTCGGCCAGACTCTCGCCATCGATGAAACCCATCGAGAAGAAGTGCTGGCCCGTGTGCTCGCCGATTTCGAAGATAGGCACGATGCCGGGATGCTCCAGCTTCGCTGCCGCTTCGGCCTCGGTGTAGAACCGTTGCACGTCTTCTTCAGAGGCAAGCTCGCCGGTCAGAATCATCTTCAGCGCCACGACCCGGTTCAGGTTGACTTGGCGGGCCTTGTAGACAACCCCCATTCCCCCCCGCGCGATTTCGTCGAGCAGCTCGTAATCGCCGAAGTACCGCACCCGGGTTCCGGGGTCGGTTGCAGCTTTCGCCGATCCGTCAGCGGACGCCGGCATATCGACCGTGTCTTCGAATGGACCTGAACCGCTCTTTGGCGGCAGCGTCGCGTCGTCATGGACGCCGGGAGCATCGGCCGATGTCCGTGCTGCCGCAGGGGGGATTGTCAAATCATCATGAAGATCGCCGGACTCGGGATTCAAACTTGCGTCTTCGTCATGCGTTTCCGGATTCTCATCCGTGCCATCTTTCTCGACGT
>CAUZOL010000468.1:0-4549 GCA_963581435.1 Planctomycetota bacterium | reverse complement strand
GCCGAATCCGCGGTTACGTCTCGACGCTCCGCAAAAACGACCTGAAAATCCTGGACGGCATCCAATCCGCCTTCCACCAGTCCCCCAACCTGCCAGCGCACATCTTCGTCACTGGGTAGTTACGATCAATCAGTGAAATCGCAGAACACGGATTTTGATCAACTTTCTTCGGTGAGCCGGTGGGCGCCGAGAGGGCGTCCGCAGAAACGGAGCGCTGCGAAAACGGAAAAGACCAGCGTGAGATCAAACGCGGTGGCAAGAGTTTGCGACTCACCTCGCCCCTTTGCGATGCAACACGAGCGTGCCGGAAGCCCGGTGCGGGACTTCACTTATCGATTCCCGTGGCGAGGCGTATCAGCAGCTCTTTTCTCCCGTCGCGGCGGCAAAACTGCTCACCGCCTTCGCGGGTATTGCACCGGTACACCGGATCGGAAAACTTTCAGCACAGAATTCTGAGACGGACCGGCTGGAACCTGAAAACTGACCACAGGCAGTCGATAGCAGGAGCAGCAACACCTCGACTGCGCGATCGACTCACCAGCAAACGAAAAACGGCCGGCACCCCAAACCAGGGTGCCGGCCGTTATGTCTTTTCTTAATCGATGGCGATCGCGTTCGACCGCCTCATCCCGCCACAGCTTTCGCGGCGGCGGGCAATGAAGCCGTCATTCGGCTTCGAATTTCGTCAGCTCTTCAATAATGATCGGCTCGCCGACGGAGTCACTGGCGACCCGAGCACGCAGGCGATGGTTGCCAACAGCTGATCCCTGCACGTACACACGGTAGATGGCCGTCTTGCCTGGATCGAGTTGTCCGATGGATTTGAACAACAGCAGTCCGTTTTGGGCCAATAGTTCCGAAGGACCACGGGCACTTTGGTATTTGACGCCGGCCGGCAATTCGATCGACAGGCTGACATTCATTGCCGGCTTTCCACCGTCGTTTCGTACGCGGACTTCAAATGCCGTTTCAGCCCCCACCTTGACGAGATCGGCACGTTCCACAATTTGCAATACGAGATTGGCCGTCGCATCGATCGTCGTCGCCAATTCGGCTGAAGCCGATGCGCCATGCTCCGAAGTCACGGCCGCACTGTGGGTGAAGTCGCCGGTACTGACGGCAGTCAGAAAGACAGACCGCTTGACCGAATCGCCCGGCTCCAAACTTCCAATGAACCAACTCACCGTGCGACGGGCTTGATCGCGACGTCCACCGTTGTCTGCCCGCACGAATTTGAAACCTTCGGGGGCTTTATAAACGGCACGAACGTTATTCGATGCAACGTCACTTTCGTTGATGACGGTCACCGTATACTGCGCGGTACGGCCGACAAACCGAGTGGCAGGACCGCTGAGCTTCGCATTCAGGCTGGAAGCGATGACGTCGATCGTCTTGGATTCATTCTTCCGCAAGCCACCGTCGGCAACGACTTGAACATTCAATTCCTGCTCGCCGCCGCCAACCGATGCGAGTGCAATTCGGACGGTTCGCGTTTCTCCTGGATTCAGCGAGCCGATCTCCATTGCCAGTCGCTCACCTCTCAAGTGTTCCAGTCCGGCTGGAATAATCGCTTCGAGTTTCACATTGGTGGCCACACCGGTACCGGGATTCGACACTCGAATCACTTGCGATGCCGGATCGCCGACGAGCACTTCCTTCGGCCCATCGACTTTCACCATTAACAGTGGCTCGCTCACTGTAAACACGCTGTTGGCAGCCGACGTAAACGTCACGAAAGCTGACGTATCCAGTTCCCCGCGTTCGTTGGGAATCATGCGAATGTCGATGACTTGCTTCTGCCCCGGTGTCAGTTCGGTAAATTTCCACGTCAGATGATCGGTTACGGTTGCCGGTGCCGGCTCCGTCTTGACCAGGCGAACCGACGTGGGGAAATACGCATCAACCAGAACATTTTTCGCAGCCACTACACCGGTATTCGTCAAGAGCAGTTGACACTGGCATTCCTGGCCCACATTGATGTCGCTTTTCTTAACCCATTGAATCGTGATCTTCGCCGTTTGGGGACCGCTCACCGATGCGGCAACTCTTACAGTGGTTGGTCTCGGCGGCAGACTAACGGTCGTTTTCCCAGGATCTGCCTCAGCTGGCTTCACATCTTCTGCGTCCGGTTCGAGCAACGGCAGACGATTGAACTCAGGGGGACTCGGTTCGCCGACGTCTTCACCAGGTGCAGAAAACGGGCTGATGTTTTCAATGGTCGCGCCAGCCTGAATGATCCGCCCCTGCGTGGGCTCATCGGTGTCGATCTCAAAGTCCGCAAATCGCAACCTGTTGGGGGAATCGTTAAGAAGCTCATCCTCAGTTGGCTCGGCAATTGGCAACTCACGCGGCAGCGGGACTTCCCTCACGCCGCCCTGCCCCGATGCTGCTGCAGTCCGACGAAGAGGATGCGGCGCTTTATCCAGATTGGGAATGTCGGGAGTGGATGATGACGGCGATTTGCGAACTGACGATGGCACTGCACCGCGGAACAACTTGTCGAGATAGCCCTGCTTTTGTTTTCGCTCGCCAACCTTGCCGCCAGAAACCGGCTTTCGGTCTTCAAACGGGAAGCGACGACTTCGCGTGTACCGCGAAGGCGTGGCGACCGGTTTGGCCGCTGGAAGCGCTTGAGCTTCGGCAGGAGTAACCGAACCAGTTTGTCTTGCCTTTCCGACAATGTCATCGACCGTTCGGTCGACTCCGTGCCGGGAGTAGAACCGGCTCGGCACGGAAGACCCCGATTGCGCGACCCCCGGCCTAGCGGTTGAGGTATTGTTTTCCCCGAGCGAGAATTCTTGCGCCACGCCGACACTCAGAATCAGTCCCAGGATTCCGCACGCTGATAGGAACCATTTGCCGAAACGCATGCCGCTCTCCTTCGTACAAGAATTAACGTCGGTTTGCCCGACTCGCGCACTTGGAATCGCCCCAGTGACGGCATCACACCAATGTGAACCAAATCGATGGACTGCGATTTCTCTTGCCAATGTCCGGTGACGATACGACGTGCGCACCGGCCGACCGGATATCAGCCATTATCAAACTTTATCGGTTATGACGATGGTAGGGCGTGAGCAGAAATTGCAGATTTCTTGCCAGAAACTCGTCGTGCGTCCCCTCATCGCCCCGAGCCGGCAGCTTTTGGGCAGTGGTTTTTCCCCTGTCACCACGGCGCAATGACCATCGCAAAGATCGGCATTGACTCATTTTGAGTTCATCGGCATGATTGCTGCGCCGAATTTCGGACAGCGGGGTACGTGCATCCACTCTGCGGCGACTTTGCCTGCAAGAAAGTTGGCCCCGACATTTGGGTGGGCGGCATGAGCGGATTGAGAATGGCAGACCTCGAAGGTCTGGAATTGATACAAACGCCACGTGGAAGTGTGGCGACAACGCAAAGGATGGCGTGTTCGGTATGTCCTATCATCTGATTGATGTCGTGCAACAACTTGGTCAGCCGAGGATTCTCGTACTCGGCGATGTGATTCTCGACCGTTACGTCTGGGGCGATGCGGATCGGATCAGCCAGGAGGCCCCCGTCGTCTTGCTGCGGGAAGAACGCCGCGAATCGCGACTCGGTGGTGCGTCAAACGTCGCCAACATGCTGCGGGGATTGAATGTCGATGTCACGATGGCGGGAGTTGTCGGCGACGATGCTGGCGGCGAGACCGTGCGAGAACATCTGACCGCAGCCGGCGTCGATTGCGTCGGGCTGATCGTGGATAGTTCACGCCCAACGACCGTCAAAGAACGGTTCATCGGCCGCGCACAACATCGGCACCCGCATCAGATGCTTCGCGTCGATTGCGAGGTGCGAACGGCGATTGACGAGAGGATCAGTTCACAACTTTTCGACTCCATTCTTCCTCAACTGGGAGACTTCCAGGCGATACTCGTTTCCGATTATGCGAAAGGCGTCTGTACGCCGGAAGTGTTGTCGCGACTGATTGCCGCCGCCCGTGAGGCCGAAATCCCCGTCGTCGTCGATCCGGCAGCGACTGGAGATTATTCCGCCTACCGAGGTGCAACCGCGATCACACCGAACCGATTGGAAACGAGCCGCGCGACGCGTCGTGCGATCGAAACATCGGACGACGCATTTGATGCCGGCCGCGTCCTTTGCCGACAATTGGATCTTCAGCACGCCTTTGTGACGCTGGACAGCGACGGCATCGCACTTGTGAAACCACAGGGGGAAGCAGGGATGTTTCCCACACGTCGCCGCGAGGTCTACGACATTACCGGTGCCGGCGACATGGTGCTGGCAACAATCGGCGTCGGAACAGCGGCCGGGATTTCTCCAGAGGATGTCGCCCGCCTGGCGAATGTCGCCGGCGGTTTGGAAGTCGAGCAGATTGGCGTTGTCACCATCAGTCGCGACGAGATTCTCGCCGACCTGATGACAACATCGCGTGGCACCAAGGCCAAAATCTGCAATCGTGATGAGCTTGCCCGACACATTGCTGCCCGCCAACGTTTGGGTCAAAAGATCGTGCTGACCAATGGCTGTTTCGATCTGCTGCATGTCGGCCACGTTTCCTATCTG
>CAUZOL010000467.1:0-4567 GCA_963581435.1 Planctomycetota bacterium | reverse complement strand
AGATAAAGATTTAGATAAAGAAAAAACATTTCGATAAAGATAAAACAGTGGCTCCGAGCCCCAGGTACCGGCCACCTGGCGTTTGCTCGGATTCCAGCGCAAACCACCTTGTGCCAACGGTTTCTCCAACCTGCTCAAATCGATCTCCTTCCTGAAAACGCTGGTGTTAGAGGGCAAAGTCATCGTTGGCGATGCGATGTTCTGTCAGCGCGAGGTGTGTCAGAATATCCTCGATTCCGGCGGCGACTATCTGATCGTCGTCAAAGACAATCAACCGACCTTGCTGCGAGGAATCGCGTCCGCCTTCGCCGACACGAAGGCTTTTTCCCCCTTGGGTCCAACAGGAATTCGTGCGTTGTTATGACTCGGCCCAGACGTTGGGAAAAGCTCACGGCCGCATGGTGGCGTGGGCACTGTTTGTGATAACACCGGGGAATCGAGAACAAAGTGCACTGGGTGCGCGACGAGCAAATGAGACCGCCGACCGATGAGAGAGGAAGAAGGTCGAAGGCGGTAGGGGAAATCCCGGAAGACCGCAGCCGCGTCCGCAGCGGTTCGGCTCTGCAGGTGCTGGCGAGTGAGAGGAATCTGGTAATGAACTGGCTTCGCAGCCGCAAAGTCCACGCAATCGCCGAAACCCTACGCGAAAGCGCCTGAAATCCTCAGCCACTCTTCGCCAGCCTCGGCAGACGCAATGATTGAGCAGCCCAGCACGACGAATCTGCCGCGTGGACTGCCGTCACTTGGACGGTTACGATAGAGCTTCTCACCCGACGAACGTCTGCTTGAGGATTCATCGTGTCGAAGTTATTACATTGTCTGACGACCCTGATCGTCATTGCGGCAACGACGGTTCCGTCGGTTGCCGCCGATGAAACCGAGCCGAAGCAGCGGCCGAATTTTGTGATTGTGTTGGCGGACGATCTGGGTTACGGCGATCTCGGTTGTTACGGACACAAGACGATTCACACGCCGAATTTGAATCGGTTTGCGAAAGAGGGGCTGCGGCTGACGAACTGTTACGCGTCGGCGGCCAATTGCTCGCCTTCACGATGCGGACTGATGACCGGCCGCACGTCGTATCGCGTCGGCATTCACAACTGGATCCCCATGTTCTCGCCCATGCACGTGCGGAAACAGGAAATTACTGTTGCCACTTTGTTGCGACAGGCCGGCTATGCCACGTGCCAGGTGGGGAAGTGGCATCTCAACGGCCGATTCAATTTGACCGGCCAACCGCAACCGTCCGATCATGGATTCGATCACTGGTTCTCGACGCAGAATAACGCGCTGCCGACACATCACAATCCCGACAATTTCGTTCGCAACGGCAAAGCGGTCGGCAAGCTGGAAGGGTTTTCAGCTCAACTGGTCGTCGATGAAGCGATGAACTGGTTGAGCAAGAAACGTGACCGGGAGAAACCGTTCTTCATGTATGTCTGTTTTCACGAACCGCACGAACCGATTGCGAGCGACAAGAAGTACTCGCGGCGGTATCCCGATTCCGGACAGCGCAGCCGATACGACCCAACAACTTCAAGTCTGGCGGCACATCACGGCAACATCACGCAGATGGACGATGCATTCGGACGGCTGATGCGCGGCTTGGACGATCTGGAGTTAAGTGAAAACACAATGGTGCTGTTTACCAGCGACAACGGCCCGGCGATTACGCGAGCGCATCCGCACGGATCGGCAGGGCCGCTTCGCGACAAGAAGGGGGCCGTGTATGAAGGGGGCATCCGTGTTCCGGGAATCATTCGCTGGCCGGGACACACCAAAGCAGGACAGGTTTCTGACGAACCGGTTTGCGGCGTCGATTTGTTGCCGACGTTGTGCGAGGCAACGAACATTCCCGTACCGTCTGATCGTAAGCTCGATGGCGCGAGTTTCCTGCCGGTGATTTCCGGCAAGCCAATCGAGCGGCCAACGCCCTTGTATTGGCAATTCAATGTTGCCCACAGCAAGCCGAAGGTGGCGATGCGAATGGGCGATTGGAAGATACTCGCGTCATTGACCGGGCCGGCGATCAAACCCTACGGCGACATTCGCCCGGAAGATCAACAGAGCATTCACACAGTCGAACTGGATCAATTTGAGTTGTACAATCTTCGCGAGGAGATTGGTGAAATGACCGACAGAGCCGCAAGCGAACCGCAGAGGCGAAAGGCAATGTCGGCCGCCTTGAAGAAGAAGTACCGTGAAGTCTGCAACGAAAGCCCGGTTTGGCCGGCTTGGAAGATGCGGGGATACGAAGGGCAGCGCATCCGCGAATTCGTCGAATCGCTGCGCACGACATCGCCGTAAGAAGTGAGTGACATCACGTGGCGGCGGGCAAGCGATCGACCCATAGAAGCCTGAAGCGCAAGCGAAGGAGCTTTCTGGAATCATCCTTCGCTTGCGCTTCAGGCTTTGATGACCGGATTTCTTTTATCCAGGCAAGAGCGTCAGAACCCAGGCCGACGCAGGGGCGTCGGCTTGAGATGACAATGAAAGTCCAAGTGATCGAGAGATGACCAGTTCGTCCCCGCAGCAGCGCGTCGTCGTGACGGGCATTGGTCTCATCACTCCATTTGGATTGGCGCGCGAGCAGAGTTGGGACGCCTTGAAGCGGGGCGAGAGCGCTACGCGGTGGTTGCGAGCCGACGAATTGGATTTGCCGTCTGCAGATGCAGATCGCCCGCTGGCGGGTTCGTGGCAATTCGCTGGCGCATCGGCACCGCAAACGGTTTCGCCGGTGATTGTCGCCGGTGAAACGTTTGATGAACCGGTGGTTGCGCTGGCTGTGAAAGCCGCGACCGAGGCGATTCACGATGCGGAACTCAAAATCGATCAGGAAGATCGTACGCAACTTGGTTGTGTTGTTGGCACCAGCAAGGGCGGAATGCAAAGTGTGTCTCGCGCAGTCGCTGCCCACGGTTTGGCCACTCATGGGAAAGACGGCCTGCCGACAAACGTTTGGAGTCAATTCCCGCCGAACATGCCCTCGTTGATGGTCGCCGCACAGAACGGATTGGAAGGCCCCTGTTTGTGTCCGGTTGCCGCCTGTGCCACGGGACTGTTGAGCTTGAACCGTGGTTTCGAATTGGTTCGCGACGGGCATTGCGACGTTGTTGTTGCTGGAAGCAGCGACGCATCGCTGTGCACTTCGGTGCTGGCATCTTTCCGCCGACTGGGGGTTCTCGCGCGACGATTCGACGATCCGACGACTGCCTGTCGCCCGTTTGATCGTCACCGCAGCGGGTTTGTGGTGGGGGAAGGGGCAGGCATGCTTGTGTTGGAACGGCTCGACCGGGCGGTTGCACGCGGCGCACACATTTACGCGGAATGGATCACGAGTGGTTATGCGGCCGATGTCAGCGGGCTGACGCAGTTGGAAGCGAAGCCGCTGGGACTGATTCGGCTGATTCACGACGTATTGCGGCGCGGGGGCCTGACGGCGTCAGAAATTGATTACGTCAATTTGCACGGAACGGCAACGCGGCAAAACGATTTGTGTGAAACCAATGCTGTCAAACAAGCGTTCGGCACAGTTGCCAACTCGCTGCGTTGTTCCAGTTTGAAGGGAGGCATTGGCCACCTGCTGGGGGCGGCGGGCAGTGTTGAAGTTGCGGCGACGATGCTCGCAATGCGTGACGGCGTGATCCCGCCGACCGTCAATTTGACCGAACCGGACGAGGACTGCGATCTCGACTACACCCCGGGAACTGCCCGGCCGCAACGGATTGAAAACGCCCTGAAGCTCTCATTGGGGTTTGGCGGCCATCTGGTTGCCGCCATCGTCCGCGAATTCACCGGCTGATTCGTGGATTGCGAACTGTCGGTATGAGATGAATCTCAAGTCGATTTAGCCGCCCAGCTTGCGGGGCGTGTGCTGCAAACGGCGCGTCTACGGCGGGCAAGCCAGCCGGCTAAATTGTCTAACGGGTCAGTTCGAGTCCTGTTTCGACGCGGCTGCGGGTACGACAAAGCAACTCGTCATGGAGTAGGAATCGCAGATGTCGCGAATGTCGTCGCGGGCGGCGAAGTACGAATGGATGACGCGTGCGTCCCATTGCTCGCCTGAGCCGCGATTGAATATCTCCTCGATTTTTTCCGTCGGCATCCCCTGGCGATAGGGGCGGTCGCTGCCCATCGCGTCGAAGCTGTCGGCAACGGCCAGAATGCGGGCCATCAGTGGAATTTCCTCTCCAGCCAATCCGTCGGGATAACCCTTGCCGTTGTACGACTCGTGGTGATTGCGAACACCGGGCAGGACTTGATGCAGATTGCGAAGTTCCTTCAGGATTTTGTATCCCATCAATGGGTGTTCCTGAATCGCGCGATACTCTTCGTTGGTCAATTTTCCCGGCTTTTGCAATATCTGGTCATCGACACCAATCTTGCCAATGTCGTGCAGAAGGCCCGAAAGGTAGATGTTGTGCAGGTCTTCCTCAGGCAGGTTGAACTCTTCACCTACATTTCCCATATGGGTCGAGCCTGAAACCGATCCAGGCTCGCGATGTCGCGATTGTAACACGCTGCGGCCGCCCCGTGTCTAGCGCTTGGTGATGTTTTGGCATTTTCT
>CAUZOL010000466.1:0-4575 GCA_963581435.1 Planctomycetota bacterium | reverse complement strand
ATCGTCTGATTCAAATTGAGGAATTTTCAGAGCGACTTCTCGCTCTAACTGCGTGTCCATTGCCAGAAAGACGGTTCCCATTCCCCCTTTGCCGAGGCGGCGAATAATACGGTAGCGACCGAAAGTTCGGGAGATTTTACCCGGCGTCTTCGTAGCGCGTGGCGAACTGTGAGTATCTTGATCGGGGCGGGGCGTGTCGCTGCCTGCCGCCGAATGCGGCGATGACTTAGCCTGCTGACCGGTGGGCCGCTTCGCGTCATCACCCACAGTCTTGCTCCTATTAGACCCGCCAACACGCCTATCGACTCACGCCGACATCTTGTTAGTAGTCGGGTGGGCCAGTTTCAGCAGTTCGCCACAGTGCCAACCGTCAGGTCAACTTCTGTCTCGGCCTACTCCAGGATCAACCTGCCCCGAATCAGCCTCGATCTCGAATACCACAGGCTCACCGGTTGTCTTGTCCATCCCATTCCAGACACGAGGACCACAGGCCCCATCTTGACGCTCACGATTCATCAACGCAAGCACTTTACCGAGACGTCACCAGCTCCCGTATTTCCGCACAGGGGAGTGCTGACAGATAAATAAAAGCCAAAACTGCGCCAAAAGACACTGGTGCCCAGGGCATAGCCCACAGCGCCGACATTTCTGCGTCGAAAACCCTGCGCTTCTCGGTCCGACCGACGAGTGTCGCGGGGTTTGATTGTGCGCCCTGTCAAACAACGAAAGGGGAGAGTTTTCACGTAATTCTGGCGGCCAGCTCGGTGCTGGTCGTGGTGCTCGTGCTGCTGCTTTGTCGTGAAGTACGACTGCGGCGAGCGCTACAACACCTGTTGAAACAACTGCTGTCGTATTGGAGAAACCGAGATGCCGAACAACCTGTCGCCCGGCGTGGCGATGCTGACGACAATCCTGCTGCTGGCGACGGGCTGCGCTGACTCCGGCGACGAGCGATTCAGGCAACTCGCGTAGCAGGCAGCGAATTGCTCATCGTGGAGATGACGGCCGATCAGCCATTGCTGCTGCCGAGAAAGAGTATCTGGAAGACCTGAAAGCCGCCCACGCCAAATCGACTGGCGACGGCAAGGTTGCACTCGGCAGGCTAATCAAGGAGTGGAACAGCAACGCCGACATGCGTTCCGATGAAGCGGTGTCCCGATACCTGGAAGACCACGCGGGCGACTTTGCATTCTGGGACAAGTTAGGCAAAGAGGATCCCGGTCTGCTGAAGAAGCTGTGGCAAGCGATGCAGCGAATGTTGCGGTTCGGTGAAGCGAACACCATGGCGGAACGTGTGCGACATGCCATGGAAGCCGCAATGGTCAAGCACGGCCAGGCAATGTCGGACGGCAGACGCAACTCACCCGCGAGAAACAACGCACCAGGCCAAACAAGGCGTCGTTAGAGCGATTACGTGAAGAGATCGGAGAATTAACGAACACCCGCGAAGCAGCCAACAAGGGCAGAAAATGAATTTGCGTGCATATTCCTAAATGTCACGTGTTCGGCTGCCCCTTAAAAAGGGTGCGCTCCGCGCTCGGAAACCAAAACGTTTGCGATGAGGCACACGGCAGAAGTGCTGCCAAAAATACACGAAGCCGAGCACACTTGTGGCTCATACTCGCCTTGGGCTGACGCAAATCATGAATCTGCTGTGGCTCGCGCCAGACATCCAGGAGGAAATCCTGTTCTTGCCGATGACTGAGCGGGGGCGCGACGCAATGACGGAGAAGCAGCTCCGACCAATCGCGGCCACGCCGAGCTGGAAGAAGCAAAGGCAGTTGTGACGACAGCCATACGGGTAAGGGAACCACTTCTGTCTGGCAAGAACCTCTCTTTCATAGATATCAAAGGGTGGAAGAAGAAAGTATGAGCAAGACTAATTTCCACGGCAAGCGAATTGACCTAACAACCGCGCTGACAATGATGCTCGGAGACGTTGAAGCGCACATCGATGTCAGCTTGCAGCTAACTGAATGGAATTGCATCTACCACGGATTCTATGAAGACTTTAACGCTGTCAACCTTTCGCAGGCGCTAATGCATCTTGCAGAATCGCCAGAGCTACCTCTAATCTAGCCGAACGACTTTGACCGTCCCACCGTCGGCCAGTTCGGCTTGTTCTTCGGCGGACAATACCTGTTTCAGCTTCGCCGCCGCTTCGCCAGACTGCGAGCTGTGGGCTTCGTCAGCGATCACAGCGAACCGCTTGCCTTCGGTGGCGGCCAGTTCCCGCACGGCTTCCAACGCAAATGGGAAGGTCTGGATCGTGCAGACCACGATCTTCTTCTCGCCGGAGAGGGCATCGGCCAGCTCGGCACTCTTGCTGCCCTGGTCACCTTTGATAATCGCCACGACACCGGCAGTTCTCTCAAAATCACGAATGGCATCCTGAAGCTGCCCGTCAATCACCCGGCGGTCGGAGACGACCAGCACAGTGTCGAAGACCTTCTTGTCGTCAGCGTCGTGCAGGTCGGCCAAGAAGTGAGCCGACCAGGCAATTGAGTTCGTCTTGCCCGAACCTGCCGAGTGTTGAATCAGGTATTTCTGCCCGGCTCCTTCGTTCAGAACGGCCTGCTGAATCTTCCGAGTGGAATCAAGCTGGTGGAATCGGGGGAAGATGATCTTGGTGATCTGATTCTTGTCGTTGCGTTCGGTCACCATGTAACGACCGAGGATTTCCAACAGGCTGTCACGTTGCCAGACCTGCTCCCACAGATACGCCGTGCGGTGTCCGTTGGGGTTCAGCGGATTGCCAGCTGCTTGATTGTCACCCTGATCGAAAGGCAGGAACGTGGTGCCAAAGCCAGCCAGCTTGGTCGTCATTTTCACACGGCTGCTGCTGACGGCGAAATGTACCAACGCCCCGGAGGGGAACGTCAGTAGCGGTTCGGGTGACTGGCCTTTGGGGCGGGGGTTTCGGTCCTTCTTGTACTGATAGACCGCGTCGTCGATGCTCTGCGTGTTGTCGGTCTTCAGTTCGACGGTGGCGACGGGGATGCCGTTCAGGAACAGCACGAGATCGATGTTGAGTTCGTTGTGAACCGAGTAATGCACCTGCCGGACGACTCGCAGGCGGTTGGCCGCGTAACGCTGCATGATGTCGGGGTTCATCGCCAGAGCAGGCTTGAACTGAGCCATCCGCAGCGGCTTGCGAAGTCCCAGCACGTCGAATCCCTGACGCAGGACGTGCAGCGTGCCGCTCTGTTTTAGCGAATCCCGCAGCCTTTTCAGCAGAGTCTGGTCGGCGGCGGCCCCGTGGTTCTTGGCCAGTGTCTCCCATGCTTTGGGGTCAGTTTCCTGTACCCACGCCAGCACATCGGCGGGGAACAGAGCAAGCTGCCGGTCGTAATCGAGGCAATCCGTCAGCACGATGTCGCCGATATGCGTCCAAGCGTGGACGAAGCGGCTGTCGATGGCTTGAAGTTCTCGGAGTGCCTGCCAATCGAGTTCGCCACGGAGATGCTGGAACGACGACTTCAAGACCAACAAGCAACTCGGAGTATTTTGGACGAACATGTGCGATTCTTAATACAGCAATAGCAGGGGTTCTAAGCAAATGCTGCCATTCGTGACAGCCTACGATCCGCTTGGTGGAAGCTCAGGGATCTCACCGCTCAGAACGGCGTTGCAGTAGTTGCCGACGCAGTCGGCATAGTTGTGGGGTGACATGTAAGTGATGTAGACTCAGGCTCCGTGAACTTCCGTGAGACCGACCAGGAAAGGCTGTCGCCATGAGGCATCTGCTGCTTGCTGTGTTGCTTGTTGCTGTGGTTGGGTGTGGGCCGGATACGAAGCCGGAAGATCAACCGGCATCGTCGGAGGAAACTGTATCGTCACCGGAGACTCCCAAGGGGAGTGACGAGCCATCAGCGGGACCGGTATCTAGACCAGCAGTGGCCACGCAGACCAAGTCGGCGCTCGATGTTGAAGCACTTCAAGGCATATGGAAAATCGTAACAGTCGAACGTGATGGCAAGATTGCGAAAGAGGCCCCCGAGGGGCGATGGAAGGCTTTGATTAGAACGGGGGAGATCAACGCGCTTCGTTGGGCCTGGCAGGGCCCGGACGCGCCCACTGGCGACTCCATTTACATCAGCGACATCAATTCCACGACTACTCCCAAGGCTGCGAATGTGTCCCATGGCGGACCGGGGTCCTTTGCAGCCGCTATCTATGCTCTGGATGGAGACGGATTGAATATCTGCATTGGCAATGACGAAGGCGGTGGGGTCCTGGGCTCTCGACCGAAGACGTTTAACACTGCCCCGGGGGACGGGCGGGTGCTGTATGTGATGAAGCGTGTGCAGAATGGTCAATAGTGCATCGGCTTGACCTGTCCCCCTTAACCGCGACCAGTTCACCGCATCCACCGCCTCACTCGCAGCCAGCCCGCGTTTGGACTTCGGTGTCAGCCCGAACTGTGCCTCTGCTACCATCCGCTGTTCCTGTTCAATCAGTTCGGCGATTTGGAAATCTGAACTTCCCCAAACTTTGTGGACACTCCGTTAGTATTATACCGCCTGCTCAAACTGTTCCGGGCTCTGGTAGTCCAATGTTGAGTGCAGGCGTTCT
>CAUZOL010000465.1:0-4594 GCA_963581435.1 Planctomycetota bacterium | reverse complement strand
CACTTTTTCCAGCGCTGCAATCGCGCGGCTGTAATGGCCCAGTTGGAAATGTCCCAAGCCAATGTAATAGTACGCTTCATTGACGTGCTGGCTGACGGGGAACTTCTGAATGACATCGCGCATCACCTGAAAGCATTTGCCGAAGTTCCGCGCGTGGTAGAAACAGCTGCCGATTTTCAAGGTTGCAGCCGCTCGCTGGTCTTCGTCGCGATTGTCCTCAGCGGCAACCGCCTCGAACTGCGACCGTGCGCGATCGTGCGCGCGTTCTTTGTCCAGGAAGTAGTTGCCGAGCCTCATGTGGGCTTCGTAGCGAACGCGACTGCGTGGGTAACGCTCGATGACCGACTGCCAGATCTCAACGGCCTTCTTGGTTTCCTCAGCCTCGAAGCGGGCATCGCCCGCGTCGATGAGCTTGCGGGCGGCTTTGTCCTCCACCAGCGAACCGCGCAAGATCCGGCCGGTCGGCGCATCTTGCGCTGGCGCTCGCAGGGTCAGACAGGTTACAGTGATGAGTGCTGCGATTGGCAACAGACGTTTCGTTCGCATGGCAATCCTGACCATTATTGAATAGGGCCTGACCAATTTTGAAAGTAAGGCAATCGCCGCAGGCTGTCGATGGAAACTGTGCGCTGATACATCAAACGTACGGGCGCGGTATGATGAGTGTCAAGCAGCCGGGGAGTGGGGTGGGAGACAACCCGAGATGCGCACAGGCCCGGCGCACATTCGGTAATGGGGGCTGTCGGAGAGACAACGTCGCGTAACAACTCGGTGATTTCATACCGGGAGTTCTACCCGTGACCGAATCGCATCCTGCGAAGGGTTGATTGTCGTGCTTCCTGCGCGACAAATTCAAACGTTAGTGAAAAGCCAGCGTACCCATCTGGATACGCTGGCAACTTCGTCTCAATTGCGCGGGCGCAAAAGTTTGCGGTCCACGAAATCCGTCAAATTAAACGAGCAATTCACCGACAGCCTTGCCGTTATCGACCAACTTCATCGGCCGCTGTAATGGTGTCAACACTTCCGTGTCGGGGTCAATACCCATTGCGTTGCAGAGCGTGGCGTGAATATCGGGAACGCGGACGGGCCTGTCTTCGGGCTGATATCCGTCTTTGTCCGACGACCCGACGACCGTACCACCTTTGATTCCACCGCCAGCCATGAAGCAACTGAAGCAGGAAGCCCAGTGATCGCGACCGGCATTCATGTTCACGCGTGGGGTGCGACCGAATTCGCTGAGCATCAGAATCAGCGTCTTCTTGAGCATTCCCGACTCGGCCAGATCTTCAATCAGTGAGGCGAGCGCCGGGTCCATTACTTCGCCGTGTGCACGCAAGGCAGGGAAGTTATTTCCGTGCGTGTCGAATCCACCGCGATTGATTTGCACGAACCGAACGCCGGTTTCGACGAGGCGTTTCGCCAGAATCGCGCCGCGACCGAACGTCGTGTCGCCATAACGGTTCAGTGTTGTGGTCGGTACCGTATCCAGATCGAACGCCTTCAAGGCGGGGCTGCGCATCAGACCGATCGCTTCGTCGATTGACGTTTGCGTATTCTTCAGTTGCGCGCCGCCCTTGCCTTTTGCAAAACGCGAATTGTAACGGGCCAACACTTCCAGGCGACGGTCGCCACGGACTTTGGCGATCCCTTCGGGAAATGCGAGGTACGGATCCTGTTGACCCGGTGCCGGCACGTAGTACGCTTCGCACTTCTGGCCCAGGTAGGTCGCCCTTCGCGCCCGACCGCTGATGGAGATGTAGGACGGCAGATCGCCCATTCGATCCAGCTGATGGGCAACGACCGACCCGATTCCCGGATGAACCAGATTGCCGGCTTGCGCGTAGCTGGTTTGCAGATTATAGGTTGCCGGCCCATGAGCACCCTGTGTACCTGCGATCGACCGAATCAGCGAGCAGTGGTGCATCTGCTTGGCCAATTGCGGAAAGATTTCCGAGATTTGAACACCAGGTGCTGATGTGTCAATCGGCTCAAATTCGCCCTGCGTCGGACGGCCCGGTTTGGGGTCCCACGTGTCCAGATGCGTCATGCCGCCGCCATTCCAGAAGAGAATGACATGTTCGGCCTTTTGGGCGCCGGCTGTTCCCGCGTAAGCAAGTAATTGCTGAATGGGCATTCCGAGCAGGGTGGCACCTGCTGCTCCGGAAGCTCCCAACATTGCGCGACGCGAGATGCGGTAATCTGTGCACGATTTGGTCATTGCGAATTTCCTTTTCTGTGCGACCGCCCAGAGGAGGCCGTCAATTTTGTGTTCACACCATCCGTCGCGATGACGGCAAGACAGATAGCAAATTCAACCGTTGAAAACGCAGGCGTTCGGCCATCCAAGCCGTTCGTTCAAGGCAAAAATCGAAACTCATTAGAATTCAACAAGACCCAACGGAGATCGGCCATTCCGGCCAGACGATCATCGGCTGAATCAATTATTTCTGTCGCATCGGCCAGGTCTGTTTTCGTCGGGTTTCGCGTCAGCAATTCCCGATAGGCCAACTGAATGGCCGCTTGCAAGTCGGCGTTCTTGCCAACGAGTAACCGATGAATTGGTTCTAGTTCGCCGACGCGCGACGCCTCATGCGTCAGTCGACCGTTGAGAATCATCAACTGCTGCCGCATGCTGGCAGACGGGTCACGAAAATCGCCCAATTCCGTCCGTCCCGGTTGTCCAAAGACTCGCAGAAAATGCTCGGGAGCAGCCGGCGAGGCCATACGGAACGATGAGTTGAAACGGGGATTGTCGTCGAATTCTGCGCGGACATAGCGGTCGAAGTAATCAGCCTGCAAACGTCGTTCCTGCGCCAACATTCGTTCGGCTTCGATTTCCTCGGACGATTTGGCCATCATCTGTTCAACTTCGACAGCTGGGTCGCTTCCCTTCAGGAGTTTGTCGAAATCGAGTTCGATCGCCTTTTCCAAATCGTAGGGAGAGCTCGCAACAACAACCGGTTTCTTCATCTTCTTGGTCGGCTGTCCCGATTTCACCAATTCGGAAGGCTTTACTTTTGCTGTTGTCGCGTCCGGCTGCTTTATCACCCGGGTTGCGCGCCAGGCGATTTTCATGTTCTTGCCGGCTTCATGCTTCACTTCGGCCATGTGTCCGGCGACGACGATACTGTCGTAGAGTGTTTCGCTAATCATTCGTCGCATTGACGTCGCAATGAAGGCGTTCTCCATTTCGAGACGCGTCGCCTCGTCAACATCTCCAGCGTGATCCCGCTGATACGCTTCACTGCCGACGACTTGCCGAATCAGCCCACGCAGATCAAAACCTCCTGCCACGAATTCATCGGCCAGATAGTTGAGTGTTTGCGGGTGATTGAAATCATTCTCGGTGCTGAAATCGTCGATCGGTTCGACAAAGCCCACACCAACTAGCTCTTTCCATACCCGATTGACGAATGAGCGAGAAAAGAAGCGGTTTCGCGGGCTGGTCACCTGACGTGCCAACTCCTGCCGCAAATCACTCGGCCGATATCCGGCTGCCCTGACGTCAATGTTCGCGACGTCTCGTTTTGCCTCGTCCAGTACCCCGAGGCCAGACGCAACGTCTCCCGACGTACGACGCTTGACCCGTTTATCGGCCGAACTTAACAAGTCGTCGAGTGACGAATCGCCCGATGTTTTCTTGCTCCTGGTCGCTTTGGCAACCAAGACATCGCGGCCGGCACGGACTTTTGCAAATCGATTGAGGTGCGATTGCTTCCCGTCGTCTTTAATCAGCGCGATTGGAAATGTGGGGGCGATCGGTTTTCGATCCGACTCTTCGCCCACACCGGGCGGAGGCCAGAGGACCGTCGACTGATCGACTTCGGTGGTGTAGGTCGCCAGAATGCGATTCTGGAATCGCCGTTGGACTCGCCGCGTCTTCCCAAAATAAGCAGCCAGACCGTAGAACTCCTCGCGGGTCCATTTGTCGAACGGGTGGTCGTGACATTCCGCACAGGCCATTCGCACGCCAAGAAAAACCTGCGAGGTAATTCCGGCCAATGCCAACGGATCGGCGTTGTCGCTGAGAATGAATCCGACCTCAGGAACGGCCCCCGATTTGCCCCCGGCGGAAATCAGCCGACGACATAATTCGTCGTACGGCATCCCTTCTTCGACTGCTTTATGTACGAAGGCGACTAAGGTCGATCCGCCCTCGGCATTCGATCGCAGACGCAACATGTCGGCAAAAAATGTCGTCCAGCGGTCTGAAAACCGATCACTGGCCAACAGGTTTTCAACAATTTGTGTCCGTCGCGTTGCTTTGGGTAGCGCCAAATACTCCTGGATTTCATTCTCCGTCGGAATGCGGCCAATCAAATCGACCGTCACTCGCCGCAGAAACACCAAGTCGTTCGCAATTGGTGCCGGCTTGAGCCCAATTCCAAGCTCGGAATTCTCCCGGTTGAGCACATCATCCAAATCGGATGCATTTGCCGGAGCCGAGACAACAAGGGATAAGAAGGCCAACAGGCCACACCGACAAAACAGAGACCACTTCGGCACGATGGACGCTCCTTCTGGAGTTTTGCTGAACCGAGGTATTCTGGGCTGTCCTGCGAGCTTCAGCGTTCCATCAGAAAACGCAAAG
>CAUZOL010000464.1:0-4597 GCA_963581435.1 Planctomycetota bacterium | reverse complement strand
AATCTTGCTCATGGCGTGTCCTTGTGCCCCTATCGGGCCGCTGAAGTGTGGTTACCTCAGCAGGATACCCCGCTTTTTCTCAACTCTTCAAGAACACAAGTTTTGACAATACCTCGGCTGTGCGGTGGCAGAGGGTGGCGATTGTAGTTGGCCGGCTGGCGGTTGCTCGCGCGAAACCGTATCAGCCATAGTCGGTCCGCCGTTGATATGTTAAGCCCGAATCATATTGAGCTGCTCCCAAAGAACTTCTGTCCTCTCTATGCACTTCGCACCAACGTCCCAGGGGATCAAGTAGAGCGGCAACGGGGAGGTCTGATCACCACCTCGAAAAACTAGGGATCAGGTGGTTCAGGTCCGACCGTTTCAACCAAAACGGTGTCATCCTTCAGAGGAGGGCAAGACATAGCGGAAGTAATGCGGATACGTTGTGGGCAACTTTGCCAATTGTACGGGTCGCCCCGGTTTCAACGGCTAGTTTTGTTGTTCTTGGCGTGCCTGTTGTAACGGTGCCAATCAACTTTGAGCCATTGAGGTCGATTCCCGATAAACATTGCGGCGATGCACGTGCGAGCCGAATTCTCGAACCAACATCTCGCCATTTCTGCGCGGACGCACCGCTTACCCAACCCGCAAACTTCAACATCGCTCAGTCCAACCATGCACCAACGCCAGACCGTACACCGACTCACGACTGCCTTTCTCGGTCTGTTGTTGAGTGCATCCGCGGTTCGCCCCGCGGTCGCCGAGAATGGCTCACCGTTTCAAGTCACGCATGCCGGCCGTTTTCAGTTTGTCGCCGACTATCGATTCACTCACGCGAAACAAGCCGGGGTCGAATTAGAATCGATGGCGCAGAAGCTATGGTCGGAGTTGATGATCCCCGATAAACGCACGCCGGTGCATCGCGTTGCTGGTCAGAAACGATTGGCAGGACAGCCTGCTCGGCCGACTTGGCGTCAACGCACCGGCACAGCGGCATGCGGTCTTGGGTGCGACAATCCTTTTTATGTTGCTGACATTCATCCCTTTGGGCTCGCACAAGGCAAGCACTCCTGCGGTCAGCGGCCAAAACAATTCGATTGCTGCTAGTGGGACGGCCGATCCACCCGGTGGGGTTGCTGGCGGAAAGAATGGGGGGGACGCCAAGCCAGTTCCGTCGGAGGTGGCCCTGCCCGCTTACGAAGTGATCGACAAGTTGAAACGCATGGACGGTGTGATGCACGGGGAGGTCTTGGTCCCTAGCTATTCGCAGGCGATGCCGGCGGCGGACCGTCAACGGGTTGCAAAGTCGATTGCCGAACAGGAAGGCTTCGACGTGGTGCTCCTTTTTTCGACACGCGATGCCCAGAAGGCCGCCTACTCGGAATCGTTCAGCAACGCCCACCCGGATGCATCGGCCGGCTATTTGGGGGAATGGGGCGATGGCAAGTTTACGCCGGCAGTGGCAGCAGAACAGAAAATCGAGGTCGAACTAGACGCCAACGACCTAGCAAGACTAAAGGCTCTGGCAATGAAAATCGAAGCATTCCACGCTCGATTTCACAAAGCATATCTGGCCAAAAAACAGTACGAAAATGATCCCGATGTAAAAAAGAGAATTTCCGCATGGGAGTCGTATCGGCAGGTTTTTCTGACAGACAACTCAACCCTCTACGAAGAGGTTGAAAAAATCCAACCCCCAAGGGCCAAAAGCTTCTTGAAATCAATACTCCAGCCGCATGCTTTTATGTATCTGGCAACGTCCCAAGACAAGAATCACGCAGAATATCAAACACGAATCGCGGAATACGAAGCCAACCTGATCAAAGTCAATGATTTCCTCAAACGCAGCAAACCGGGCGTCGCAAAGGTCCAATCCTCCAACGCGGCAGACAATGACCGTCCATCCCGCTGGTTGAACGAGACCTACAAAGTCACCGTCCGGCGGGTCAAAGACAAGGTGTGGGAAGAGGTCGAAGAAACAACAGGCCGCGTGGTTTGGCGGTACACTGAAACCGCGCGAACCAAGGATTACACCGAACTGTATTGCCCGAAGCGGAAGTACGAAATCCGTTTACTCACCAAACGCATGGAGTTGAAGAAGGACGGCAAATGGACGTGGGTTGCTGACGGTCGGTGGGCGGCTCCGTCAGGTGGTCCCGATAACTCCAAGGCCGGCGGAATCCCGAAGAAGAACTGACGCGACCATCGTGTCGTCGCCTTGGTCTGTCTACCGGCTACCACATGGACCACATTTGGTGCTGTTGGCCTTCGTGGCGTGCTTCGGCGGAACAGGAACAAGCGAGATCAACGACTCGGCGTCTCGCGTGAATCCGCCCGCGCCAGAATGCCCACACCGATTTCGCTAAAACGGTGGTTTTTCTTGCTGTCCGCGATTCGACGACTTTCGCGGACAGAATCATGTCTAATGAGCGTTCAGCCTTCCCTAGATGAACTTTTCCACCGATCGAACACGATTGCATTTCGCTGAAATGACGCGCCAGCGAAAACGGTCGGCTCATGCAACGATGGTTCCGAGTGCGCAGAAAAGAAATGGGGCGCCCCTAGCGCGGATTATTCAGAGTTTCGGGATCTGAATGACTTTCAGTGCGTCTAAGTGACGGTTAGCGATCAACTTAGTCGGCAACATGTAGGTCCGAAGTGAATCCACAGACCGTCTGGCAGCGTACGTTGGGGTTTGTCGGAAGTAAACCGGTCATCATTGAGACTTCGAATGCTCAGCTGACGTCCGATGCGGGGTTGCTTCCGATACGGGAATTTGATGAATCGCTGGGGTTCACGCGGCAGTTCGCGGACGCTCTGGAGGACACGCGGGATGCCCGGTACACCACTCACTCGTTTCTCGAAATGACACGGTCTCGCGTTTTCGGGATTCTCGCTGATTACGAAGATCAGAACGATCACGATGCACTCCGGCATGACCCGGTCTTCAAGATCATTGCCGGCGGCTCGCTGGAGAAAACGCTGGCCAGTCAGCCGACACATTCACGATTTGAAAACGCGATTGATATCCCCTCGCTGTTCCGACTTCGCGATGTGCTGATCGATCAGTTCATCGAATCGTTTGCCTTGCCGCCGGGACGACTGACGCTCGACATCGACACGTTCGACGATCCGGCTCATGGTCAGCAGCAGCTGGTTCTGTTTCATGGTCACTACGGTCAGTACCAGTATCAGCCGCGAGTCATTACCTGTGCAGAGAATGACATGGTCGTGATGCCGTGCCTGTTGTACGGGTCGGCTCCGGCGGCACTGGGAGCGGCGGATGACGTGGCGTATCTCGTCGAGCGGCTGCGTGCAGTGTGGCCGGATATCGACATTGAACTGCGAGCGGATTCGGGGTTCGGCGTGCCGGAAATGTTTGACACATGCGAGCGGCTGCGTCTGTGGTACTCGATCGGCTACGGCATGAATCCGGTGCTCAAGCGAAACAGCGAGGACCTGTTGAACGCGGCCCGCGATACTTATGCAGAGACCGGCGAACCACAGCGACGATTCACAAGCTTCGACTATCAGGCACGCTCCTGGCCACACCGGCGACACACGATCGTGAAGTGCGAAGTCAATGCGGAAGGCACCAACCGACGTGGCGTTGTCACCAATCGGTCTGGAGCGCCGCTACTGCCCGAGGCAGCGTACGACGACTACGTGGATCGCGGCGAAAGCGAGAACCGAAACAAAGAACTCAAGTGCGGCCTGAGTACCGATCGCCTGAGCGATCATCGCTACATGGCGAATCTGTTTCGCCTCTTTCTTCATGTGCAGGCACACAACCTGCTGGTTCGAATCCGACGAGAGATCGCCGCTCCACCACAGCCACTTCCAGACGATGACGCCCTTCCCGTGGAAGCACTCTCCGGCCGAGCCCGCAAGCAGTTCGCCAACCTTCGTCGTCGAGCAGATCCACTCGGCGAAGGACACCCGGCAACGTGGCGCACCCGTCTGATCAAGGTCGCCGCCGAAGTCGTCGAACGCGCCCGCTGTATCCGTGTCCGGCTATCGGGCAGCTGGCCTTACCTGGCTCACTACGCCGCCCTGTGCACCGCTGCATCAGCATTCGCGACAAACCAAGTGCAGCAGGAATAGACTCGCGAGATTCGACCATCAGAACCACACAGCCATCAGAAACGACCCGGGGGAAAGGGGGGCTTCCACCTTCACCACAGATCCAGCCCCGCTTCCACCATCAAAAATTCGAAACCCAACCTCAAAATGCCATTCCCACAAACGCGTGAATAATCCGCGTTAGAGCCCCTCGTGTCGCTTTCTGCTGCAACCTCAGCCTAACAATTGTTGCTCCTTACGGTGAAAGGGGAGAGCGCTGCGAGATGCAAAGGATGCTGAGCCTGTTGTACGAATACCCAGATGCTGATAAGCTCTTCTTCTATGCCAAATCGCTACCGAATTCAATTTCCACCATCCGACACAGAGAATCTAGGGCAAGACGAAATCTTCTTTACCCTCATTGAGGTGGATGTCCATTCTGCAAAACAGATGCTGGCGCAGATTCGAGAATTTGGTAAGACTCCGGCATGGACAGGGTGCCGGAGATGGAACTCGATCGGGATCAGTTGATCTCGCTTGTCATGCAGTTGCG
>CAUZOL010000463.1:0-4637 GCA_963581435.1 Planctomycetota bacterium | reverse complement strand
GCCGATCCAGCACGGGGTTGGCTTCGGCGCAACGCAATTCACAGCGCGAGTCGGCCGGCAACTCGCGCGCTCGATCTTCGATGTCGTACATCTGTCCGACCTGACAAGTATGGATTCGTCGAACGCTTACATGGCCTGACGAGTTGATGACACATATGCTTTCATGACGCCTGCATGTGTTCGGTCGCCGGGCGAACCGCGAATCCGACGTCGCCTGTCGATTGCCCCTGTGTTCGAAAACGATGGTCATCTCTGCGCGGGGTGCGAGTCGTGGCAATCATGATCCAGTCATCATGACGCCATCTCTCGGAGCAAACAGATGTGGCGAGAACTCGCGCAGAGAAGTGCAGCATTTCGTGGCAGACAGCACGGAGGCGGAAATCGGCCAGCGTCCGAAGCCGCATGGGTGAGATCAACCGGTTGAAATGCTAGACTTTGAGTTGCCGCAAGTCGTACATCCGAAGAGGCTTGCAGTTCGGCTGAGTTTTCTGACCACACCACGTCGGTCGAGTATTTTGATACTTCACCCGGTTCAGTCTAGGCGACTTGATTTGAAAGTTATCGTGATCGGCGGCGGCGCAGCTGGATTCTTCGGGGCGATTGCGGCTGCCGAAAACGGTCACGACGTGACGATCCTCGAAGCTGCCTCGTCCGTATTGGCGAAGGTACGAGTCTCCGGAGGTGGTCGCTGCAATCTGACTCACAGTTGCTTTGAACCCCGCGAGTTGGTCAATAGCTACCCGCGGGGCGGGAAGGCTCTGCGTGGTCCCTTCACCAGGTTTCAGCCGTCCGACACCGTGAGCTGGTTTGAGTCGCGAGGAGTTCGGACCAAAACAGAGTCGGATGGCCGAATGTTCCCCACGACCGATGATTCAGCGACCATTGTCGATTGTTTGCGAGGCTCGGCGGAGGACGCTGGAGCGGTGATTCGTATTCAAGCCAACGTGTCGGCGATTCGTAAAAGAGACTCGATATTCTTCGTAACTCTGCAATCTGGCGAATCAATTCAAGCGGACCGAATTCTTCTGGCGACCGGCGGCAGCCGAGCCGGTTTCGAATTGACGAGTGGCCTCGGGCATCAAATCGTTCCGCCGGTGCCATCGTTGTTCACTTTCAAAGTTCACGATCCACGGATCGAAGACTTGCCAGGGGTTGCGGTTGAACACGTCGATTGTCAGTTAGTCACCGACTCGAAGACGTTCAGCCAATCTGGACCGATACTCGTGACGCATTGGGGACTGAGTGGTCCTGCGGTTTTGAAACTGTCCGCGTGGGCTGCACGGGAACTGCACGATTCGAATTACAACGCCAAACTGCGAATCAACTGGCTGTCGGGATCCAGTGCCGACCAAATTCGCGAGCAACTTAATTCATTCAAAGCATGTAATTCCAGGAAGACAGTCGATGCTTCGTGCCCCTGGCAATTCCCAAAACGGTTATGGAAATCGCTTGTCGATCACGCCGTCGGCCAGCAACCAATTCGATGGGCTGAACTTTCAAAGAAGGCAACGCAGGCGCTCGTGGCAGAATTATCTGCCGGCGAATTCCAAGTGGCAGGGAAGGGCGTCTTCAAAGAAGAGTTCGTGACTTGTGGTGGTGTGGTCCTGAAAGAAGTCGATTTCAGAACGATGGAAAGTCGAGTTTGCTCGGGCCTCTATTTCGCGGGCGAAGTGCTGGACGTCGACGGGATTACGGGCGGCTTTAATTTTCAGAACGCGTGGACAACAGCGTGGATCGCCGGCAACTCGATGTAGCGACAAGGGCGATCAGACCATGTCGGGCAGAGGATTTAACGTACTCCTGAGACTCTATGGGCCACTGGAGCCATGGTTTGATAAAAGCTGGATGCCTAGTGACTTCGAGTTGGTGAAATAGAGCCGTGCTGTCAGTCACCACCTTCTGGAGTTTTCTGCGAGAGTTCTCGCCACTTGAGGTCTGCGGCGGCGGAATCGAGTGATTCTTGATGATCCTGTCCCGTGTGTCAGTCGATGTTCCCGGTCTACTTCGAGAATCCAGGCGTGACTCCGGTGTCGTGGTGCCGAGCTTCTCGACGATGTTCAAGGCGACCTTAAGAGGCAGGGCGCAGCAGGATCGCTCGATGGCTCGCAGCAGCAGTCTCTTCGCGGTTCCCTCGGGAATCCGGATGCTGGAAAGCGAGACGCCGGAAAGCTTCAACACAACGCTGACCAGACGCAGTAACGCCGCGAGACGATCGCCACGTCTCTGCATCCTGAGAACTTCCTGTTGGAGACGAAGGTTGTCCATGTCGGCAACATCAAGAGTGACGACGTCGGAACCAGTCGACGTCAGCCAACCGCGAGCCGTTGATCGCGGGACGCCCACTTTGATTGCGTGATCGATGTCGCCGGTCGATCGGACAAGCTCGCGCAGGCGATGGTCGTATTTGTTCTGGCTGCGAGTAGTGGAAGTCATACTTCCATCATCACAACTGCGGCTCACGGCATTACAGCGGAATCTTGCCGGAAATCAAGTCGAACCTCAGATTCCCGAACTGGAAAGTGGCGAGAACTCGCGCAGAAAACTCCAGAATGTGGTGACACGCAGCACGGCGGCCGCCTACGGAACCGAAGGCCGATTACTACTTATCCACGCAAAGAATGTGTGGTTTCGCAACGCTTTGCAAAAGTGGCCGACACTTCGTAAGCTCAGGTATCAACGCCACTTGAGACCGTTATTCGATTTTTGTTGCTGGCGGCTACGGAACCGAAGGGGAGTTGCTGCTTGGCAGACTTACGGAATGACGATTTACAAAATCACGGAGTGATCTCCATCGTCGTCATGGTTGCATCTTAACTACGCGGCATTCAGTCCTGACCCGAATGCTGGCCCGAAGAACTTCCCTATCTCATGACCGATGATGAGCCCACCGATCGCGACCCTGTTGACGGACAGCCCTTTCGTCGCCGCCAACGCTACCGCGGCACGCATCCTCGTCACTATGAGGAAAAGTATAAGGAGCTTTCTCCCACGCTCGATCCGGAGATGGTCGCAAAGCTGATCGACTCGGGAAAGACACCGGCAGGTCAGCATCGGCCGATCCTGGTGGCCGAAGTGCTCGAGATGCTCGCCCCTCAGCCGGGCGAACGCGGAGCGGACGTGACTTTCGGACATGGCGGCCACAGCGAAGCCCTGCTGACCAGACTTCAGCCAGGCGGACAGCTTCTCGCCCTTGACGTCGATACCAGACAGCTCCCGCTCACCGAGGAGCGACTTCGAACGCTCGGATACGGTGTAGAAACACTCGTCGTACGGAGGTGCAATTTTGCCGGGCTGGCGGGCATGCTCCCGCAGATCGGTTGGGACGACGGTTTGGACTTCGTGCTCGCGGATCTCGGACTGTCCTCGATGCAAATTGACAACCCGGCTCGTGGTTTCTCCTACAAGCATGACGGCCCGCTCGACATGCGGATGAACCCAGAACGCGGTGTGAGCGCACGGGATTGGCTCCGACGCTGTCCCGCCGACAAGCTGGCAAGGGTGCTGGCCGAGGGGAGTGACGAGCCGCGTGACGAACAGATCGCTCGGGTGCTGGTCGATCTATCGGCGCGAGACCCGATCGACACCACGCGTCAACTACGCCAGGCGATCGAGAGTGTCCTGCCCGATGACATTTCGGACGACGACAGTCGGTCCACGGTGGCTCGCGTGTTCCAGGCCATTCGCATCGCCGTCAATGAAGAGTTCAACGCCCTGGATGCCTTTCTCAAACGCCTCCCGGACTGCCTCCGGCCAGGTGCTCGGGTCGCTATTCTGAGCTTCCACTCGGGAGAGGATCGTCGGGTGAAGCATCACTTCCGCGACGGATTCAGGATCGGAGTCTATCGTGCGATCGCCCCGGACATTGTCCGTCCGACCGGGCAGGAGGTGGGGAGAAACTCCCGTTCCGCCTCAGCCAAAATGCGCTGGGCCATTCGGGCCTAGTCGATCGGGGAATCGGACGATCAAGCCAAGGATGGTTACTGGCGAACTATCGTCGAGCGCAGCGTGGAGTCAGGAAAGTGGAACGACGCTTCGGGACCGGCTGTGCAAGAGGCAGATCAATCTCAACGGCCGTGATCTCGGCCGACCATGCAGCGTCGTGGCATTCTCTCCCGAGTACCGCAGTTGAAGAGATGATGAACTTGTTGCGGTAGCCTACATTTCCCATATGGGTCGAGCCTGAAACCGATCCAGGCTCGCGATGTCGCGATTGTAACACGCTGCGGCCGCCCCGTGTCTAGCGCTTGGTGATGTTTTGGCATTTTCTCCCCCGCTGCCATGACTTCTGGGTTTCGACCGCTCAAAGTACCGATGGGCGAGGCCCTTGGTCGAGCTTCGACGATCGGACTGCGCAGACTCTGCTGCGGAAAACTCTGATGCACCACCCTCACCAAACACCTGCCCGGCTTGCCAGCGCCCAAGCCTGGCGATCATCGACATCGTGCCCCCGACACGGCCCCTTCGGCTGCGACGTCCTCACTTCCTGATCCGCCGCACCGTCACTTCCGTCAGTTTCGACACTTCCTGAAACCCGTCATGACGCATCCGTCCACAAAATCTTCGCGAACGCAAGACGTTACGCACCCGCTGCGCGCCGACCCGGCATCGCTTGCCCCTTTCAGATCAATCGGTGTGCT
>CAUZOL010000462.1:0-4647 GCA_963581435.1 Planctomycetota bacterium | reverse complement strand
TTTGTCGCTGCGTTGAGCTAACCTCGGCAGATGCTCGCAAATTTGCAAGCCGGGAGTGTTTGTCGAAATCGGTTGGAACTCGCCGCGCACATTGCTCGGTGCGAGCGGTTTCATGTCAAAGCTGTCTAGCTGAGACAGTCCGCCGGTGAGAAAGATATAGACAACTCGCTTTGCAATCCCAGTATCTGCTACCGATGCGGTTCGAGTTGCAGCCTGCAATTGATGAACATGATTCATGCCGAGTCCCAACAACCCCAATGCACCAGCCTGGATCGTCGTCCGGCGTGAAAGTACAGGATGTTGTAATGTGCTGATCTCGGTCGGCATGTTGAAACGGTCTTCGTGTTGGGTTGATCGATTCGCGTCTCGCAACCCTATTTTGTGCTTGTGCGAAACTCAAGTGCCAGTGCTGAAAGTCGTTCAATCCCGAAAAACGGTCGTTTGTTTTGGCGTCCGTGATTCGACGACTTTCGCGGACAGAATTCGATTGAGATGCGTGTACTCGTGCCAAGATGATGAGACGCATCGTCGTAGGTCTTGCAAACGCGGGGACGGTGCGTTCCCATACTCATCTTGCGACGTCTGGCCATCTGAAGTCAGTTGCGACGGCCGGGACAAGGAAAACGCATGGAACGAGAGGCGACACCAAGGTAGCTGGCGTCCAACGTTGCTTGCGTCGCCTTCAGTGTGGCGAAAGGCGGAAGCCTTTGTGCGTACCGCTGGGACGGTGAGCGAGAGTTGTCGAATGACAATTTTTTCAGCGTTCCGTCGAAGCAGTCATGAGGTCACGCCCTCTCCGTGATTATTCTCTCGACTGCAAACATATCAGCTTGCCCTCGCGGGTGGCGATGAAGAGTCTTCCTCCGGCAGCGGACATGCCCAGGAACGCCGGGTAGCCATTCACGGGCATTTTGCTCATGACCGTCCCGTCTCTTCTGGAGACGACCCACAACTCTGGAGCCTTCTTGATGCGCTGGTAGTGCCCAACGCAAAAGAAGTGTTGCTGTGTCAGAACCATGTCGTCCACGACCAGTTCGATTGGGTCGGACGTCCACAACGGCTTCTTCGGCTCCGTGTTGATCGCCATCAGATGCAGCCAGCCCTTATTCGCCCAGCCCTGGCTCTTGGGTTTAAAAATATACGCCAGTGTCAGCGAGTCATCAAATGCCAGCACACGAGCATCGAGATTTCGACCGAACCTTCTGCGAGTGAAACCGTGCCAGTTGTCCTCGTTCGTGCGCGGAATGCTGTTACCCTTGATGACCGAATCGTAAGAGATCAACAGTTCTCGACCGCCGGGAGTGGCTTGTTTTCCTAAAGCAATCTCGCCGGGGTGATCGACTTTGACAATCTCACCGGTCTCGGGTTTGAACGCGAGTCCGCCACCCTCGTAGCTGACATAGGCCCTGCCATTCGCGATCAACACATCCGATGACAGAGCCCACTTCGATTCCAGCTTTTCCCGCCCTCCGATGAAAAACTCCCGAGGTGCAGCGAGCAGCTTGTAGACCAGAGTGCCGGTCTTGGCGTCAAGACAATAAACCCAGCCGTCCCTTGCCGCGAACAGGCACAGTCCCCTGTAAAGTGTCGGCGGATAGTCCACCCGTCCGCCCACGTGAAAAACCCACTTCTCTTTCCCTTCGGCGGCGTCCATCGCCACGATGCGCTGGCCGTCAATGTCGGAAACCACGACCAACCCATAGGCGGAAACCGCCTGCGTCAAGCCGGTGCGCTGGCTGCTCATCACACCGAAGGTCTTTCCACTCCGCCCCACCGATGCTTCCCAGGATTTCACGAACTGAGTACCGAGCCTCGACTTCGTAAAATTGCCGCCTGTGGCATTCCCACGAAACATTGGCCAGTCATCCGGCTTGGTCTCCTCGCTCGTTGTTGCTCTTGCGAATGTCTTGAGAGTCCTCTCGCCCGGACCTTCTTTCAATGTTGCATCAGCGGGACCGACTGCGGTGATTGGGCCGCTCTTTCGGCTTGGAAAGTTGTAAACCAGACCGTTCCCGGAAGTCATCCCAAAGAAACATGCGGGGTGAGGCATTCTATTCAGTGATGATTCGATGGTCTTCTTGTTGATCCAAAGATCGTAATAGGCGATGTAATCACCCAGCTGCAGCTCGGGAAAGCATCCATGAAAATCGCCTGCGTTCTTCAGAACGCGGTTTTCGATCTCGACATTTCCCGTTCCCAGATTTAGCCGGGTGACGACAACCTCATCGGCGTAGCTTCCTTCCCGATTGTGGCGATAGTACATCAGCAAATTGTCGCCTACGGTCGTTAACTTGACCTTACTGGCATTGAAATAACGCTCGTTCGTGGAGATGCGCACCTTCCAGGTGTAGCTCCACCGCACCGTGCCGTCGGTCGGATTGAGGATTGCGATTCGGCACTCATCTCTGCTGCCGCCGCGCCTGGCGGTATCCTTCATGCGCATCATCAGGTAATCGCCGGCCCGCGACAACGAGCCGAACGGGGCGGGTTGCTTTGGAATGGGTTTCGTCCATCGCTCAAGACCGTCAGCAAGCCTCCTCGATTGCAGATTGGCCCCATCGCAGAAATAAATGTTGTCCCTGATGATGGTCCCGCGCATCGGCTGGTACTGATGCTTGGGAAACTTCCACAAAAACTTGCCTGTCTTCGTGGAGTAGATATCTCCGCCGACAGAGAGCAGGTCATCGTTCAGGAGTGAGATGCGGGCTTCACGATGCACGCTCGGAACGACTTCGGATAGGACTTTCCCAGTGGCACTGTCCAATCGGAAGACCTTGTTGTTGCCACATCTGGCGAACAAGCGGCCATCACTAGTAATGGCGAGGCTGTTGTAACGGTTCCATCCGCCGGGCGCCTCCCAGGTCCAGAGGGTCCGGCCATTATAGGCATCTCGCGCGAAGACCACTGCGGCGCTCTTGTTCAAATCGCCTTCGTCAAGTTCCAACCGTTCCATGTAAAAGAGCTTGCCGTCACCAGTTGCGATGCCGGTGTAACCATTGGCGATCTGCGAGCGAGGGCCTGCTTGCCATTTCAGAGCGAGCGGCAGCTTCCACTGGGCGGGCTTGAGTGGCCTGCGAAAGGACGCTTCCCAGCCGGATACCTTGACCGGCTGCATGTCGAGCTGTTTCGCTCTTGCCGCAACGCCTTTCGGCAATCTGCGGAACATGACCACGCCGCGCGGCGTGAGGATCCGATAGATGTCTGCCAAGGCCACTCGGCCCAATGACGCCGCGTCATCCACGACGATGAGATTGAACAGCTTGGAACTGTAGGCGTCTGCGGCGAACGACGCATTGCGCACACCCAGTTGATCGCGTCCGCCCCTCCGGGCGACTCTCATCCCCCAAGTGCGTGCTTTCTCGTGATCCGGTTGAAGCATCTGCACATAAAGCGAACTCTTATCCGCAAGCGCCTCGGCAATCGCTGGTGACTTCGCGCCCACCACCAGACACAGCCCACCGGAGACGCCGGACTGATTCAGAATCCCCTGCACGTCTTCTCGATGAGGTTGGGCGAATGCGAGATCGCCGACGAGCGCTCCCACCAAAACCGCCAGACATGCAACGGACAGTCTGTGCATTTTCATCGACATTCCCCAGGTTGAATCTGTTCTAGCCACACCGGCGGCCAGCCGACTTGATGATATCCGCAGATGGGGCATCATTCCACGTGTTGGCGTCGTCTTCGGGCATTTCAATTCTCGCCGACGTCTGTGAGTCACGCCCGATTCCGTGAAAACGCATGGGAACCGCTGGCGCGTCAGGAGTCCGCGTTTAGGTTCCTTTTCGCGAAGAGCCGGCGGATCACTCAACACACACCGTAAAGTGTTGGGATTGAATCCGTTATTGCCGTAAGCGAATTCAAAACACGCGGTTCCCGTCAAATCAGATGTTTAGCGTGCTGGCATTTTGAGGGCTGAGAAGACGCATGATTCGTGACCCAGCTCGCTCCGGTTCCATCGACCGAGAGCAGTTTGCGCGGCTGAAGGCGGCCGAACGGTGTCGTCATTCCGACTGCGAGGAATGGTGGGGTGTCAGCCCCGACCACGGTTGCCGTTCGTGACACATGACGAACCGTCATGAGTCGCGACAGTTGCGTAGCGGCCAAACCTGTCTCGAAAACTCGCGTGCAGTGAGACATGCCAAAAAACGACCCTTATTATGATTTGGGACGACGCTCGCGACAATTTCATCGTCAGCGACTCCGAGGGCAATTCGAGGATGAACCGCGCAGCCGACTCGTCTGATAGATAACAAAAAGCCGTCCCCCCACGTGCTGTAGGGTAATTCGCAACCCGTAGCCCCACCCGCACCGAGCCGACGAGCAAACTCGGCACAGGCGGGGCAAACTCTGACCCATCCCACCACTCAACGTCGTCGTCGTCGCCGGGTGGGACGGATGCAATCTTATCGGTTTTGACGGGGCTTCAAGTAACACCGCAACTATTTCAAAACCCACCACGAAAGCGGCATCCACCCGATCGCCCCTCGTGCGATCTTGTTCGCTTATTCCGACTGCTGTAATATTGACAGTCGCTTATTCGTTTGAAGGGATCGAGACAGGCAATGGACAGGCCCATGGCGAACGTTCGCAGCGTCCAACACCCAGTGTTCACTCGCCGGACCGCTGTGCAGGCCGGTGCGGTCG
>CAUZOL010000461.1:0-4652 GCA_963581435.1 Planctomycetota bacterium | reverse complement strand
TCGACAAGGGCATCCCGTCGGGAACTTCCAGTAATGGACAATCCGGTCAGGAAGGGGTTTCCTTCCACTACAACTTTAACGCAGGGGACGTCTTTACCGAAACTCGCCGGACGACCCAGACAATCACGACGCCGGACGGCCAGGAATTAATTATCAACGCCGATGTTTTCCTCGACTGGAAAGTCCTCGAAGCGAGTGGCACGGGATACACGATTCAGATCACTGGCCAGAGATACGAAATCCGGGCCCGCGATGGTGATGGCGAGGTGGACGTCGAATATGACAGCGAGGAAGGGGGCAGCATTGACAACCCCTTTATTAGTGGCACGCTCAAGCCTCGCATGGACGCCTGGAAAGCGACCGAGATGACCGTGACGATGACGCGACAGGGAAAGCTGACCGACGTGCAGCTTGGGGAGAAGTTTGAAAAAATGCTGGCAGATGATCCAATCATGCAGGCGGGTGTACCTTCTGACGCTGGCGGTCAGCAGGGAATCGGTTTTCCCTTCTTCGAATTACCCGAACAGGAAATCGTGGCCGGCGATGAGTGGGACCAGGTTTATGAATGGAAACCTAACCCTGAAAGAGACCGCGTCGCGGAAATTTCGAACGTTGTCCAGTACAAGGGAACCGAAGAAGTTGACGGTCGTGAATTACATCGGTTCGAATATGACGCAATGGTGTTTCTCAAGCAGGATCCCGACGAGGTTTCCGGGGCTCCTGATCCCATTGCAACATGGTCGCGAGTGATATTGATTGACCAAGAAGCGGGCAAGCTGTTTCGCACGATCATGATTGAAGTGATTGACCTGGGAGGAACCCAAGTGCATTCCGAACATGTCACGACGGTCGAATAGTTTCTGCCGGACCGTGGTAGCTGGTGCCAACTGAACCTGCCTCGGCCTTGTGGCCAACAGCTAGCGGCACAGTGCTGCCACGAATACTACTGCCCACCTGTACGACTCCATAAAGCCACATTCAATACCCAGATCACTCATGCGCCATCTACACTTCCAGTCCGCATTCCCGCTAGCACTCTGGCTGGCCTGCGTCATGAGCGTCCCAAACGCCCAGGCACAGTCGAATACCGATTTCTTCGAATCCACAATTCGCCCACTCCTGATAACTCACTGCCTGAAATGCCACGGCGCTGAGAAACAGGAATCTGAACTCAGGCTCGATTCACCGGAGCACTGGGGAAAAGGTGGCCTTGGCGGCCCCGTGATCACCCCCGGCAAACCGGAGAGCAGCTCTCTCCTGCGGGCCGTCAGAAAGACCGATCCTGACCTGCAAATGCCACCCGGCAGGAAGAAACTAAGTCCACAAGAAATTCTCGCCCTTGAAAAGTGGATCAAAGCCGGGGCCAACGCTCCACCCCAGACCACCATCACATCTCTCGCAAAATTGACACTGGAGCAGGCGGACACATTCTGGTCTTTCCAGCCGGCAACGCGGCCCACGCCGCCAACGTCAAAGTCAATTGCACGTTGGAGTTGGACACCTGTCGACCACTTCATTCTCTCCCGGCTCAATTCGGAAGGATTGTCTCCGGTAGCAGTTGCAGACAAGCGAACACTCATTCGACGCGCCACGTTTGACCTCACTGGCCTGCCGCCGACCCCCGAGGACATCCACGCCTTTCTTAACGACGGTGAGGCGAATGCCTTCCACAAAGTCATCGATCGACTGCTTGAATCGCAAGCCTACGGAGAACGCTGGGGGCGCCATTGGCTGGACGTCGCGCGCTACGCAGACACGGCCGGTGACGGTGCCGATTACCCGGTTCGGGAGGCCGTCAAGTACCGTGACTGGGTCATCAACGCCTTTAACGCCGACCAGCCCTACGATGAGTTCCTGCGTGAACAAATTGCCGGCGACATTATCGCAACAACGGGCCCGAAAACACTTTATGCGTCACGTGTCACCGCAACCGGTTTCCTGGCGATTGGCAAACGCTATGGATACAAACCATCACCAGACTACCAGCACCTGGATTTTGCCGACGCGATTGATTCGTTAGGTCGTTCACTGCTAGGACTTTCGATTGGATGCGCCCGCTGTCATGACCACAAGTATGACCCGATATCCACCGAGGATTATTACGCGCTGTACGGGATCATGCAGAGCACCATCTGGGCTTTCCCTGGTGGTGAAGAACAAAAACGCCCCTCCCAGTTCCCGGCACTTGTGCCTCCCGAAGAAGCCAGGCAGCTTGAGGCCAGCAGAAAAGCGGAACTGGCTTCTCTCAGCAGGCAAAGCGCCCTGCTTCAACTGGAACGTGGGGAAACAGACGATAACCGGGTCGCCGGTGCATTCGACCTCGGAATGGAAGCACAAGAACTCAGCGCGCCATTGAAATCCCCGTGGGTTTGTGCGGGCCCGGTGGAAGTTCGGGAAGAGTCGCAAAGCCCCTATCGAAATGTGCACCCCAAGGGGACACGCGGTGTTCACTTGGGCAGTGGACTAAACACTGACGGCATTCGTTACGTCTTCCCAAATCGACTCAAGGCCGTCAGCAATAAAACGATCTCCTTCAACATCGACTTTCGCACCCAGGCTGGAGCCACTCAAAAAGGGGCCTACCGCTTTTACCTGGGGCAGGGCGTGGTACAGTCGCTGGCCGTCGAATTCAGCGTGACACCAACGCACTTTGCTATTCGAAATGGCGCCAAATGGGAAAACCTTCGCCTGCTCGAAACCGGGAAATGGTACACGCTCCAGGTCGTCATCAACCCCAAGGAGAAGACCTATGCGGGAGTCGTCGGAGCACCCGGTGACCTGACTCACTTCACCCACAAAAAGACGGCACCTAACTGGAATGGCATTGCTGATTGCTTTATCTGCGATGGAACCGGGCACGTGTCAGGCCCGGCAAGTGCTCGGGATCTCGACAACATTGGCCTTCTGGAAACACCTTTCGCTCCACCTGACAGCCCTGAGGTCATGGCGCGAGTGCAAACAGAGGCCGACAAGAGACGCATTCTTGAAATCGATGCCCAGTTGGCCCAGTTGAAGAAACAAGAAACAACGTTGTCGGAAACTCCACCCTACGAAGTCGCCTACGGCGTGCATGAAGGCGAGCCGGTTGACGCTCACATTCAACTACGCGGTGAACCTGACAAACTGGGAAACCAGGTGCCACGACGTTTTCTGGAGGTCCTTGGCGCGGACCAGTTACCGGCTGAAGACAAGGGGAGCGGTCGACTACAACTTGCCGACTGGATAACAAGACCCGAGAAACCGCTGGCCGCACGTGTCCTCGTCAACCGGGTCTGGCAATGGCATTTCGGCCGTGGAATCGTCTCTACCCCAAGTGACTTTGGATTCCGCGGAGCCAGGCCGACACATCCGGAACTGCTCGATTGGCTGACTGCAGAGTTCATCGCAGCCAACTGGTCCATCAAACATTTGCACCGTGTCATGATGCGGTCACGCGTCTACCAGCTTTCCAGCGTCAACCAATCGGAATCATTACAAATTGATCCCGATAACAGTCTCCTTTCGAGATATACGCGACGTGCGTTGGATGCCGAATCCATGCGAGATGCCATGTTGGCGGTAAGTGGAAATCTCGACCATAGCAAACCGGGACCTCATCCTTTCCCCGATGTAAACACATGGGGATTTACGATTCATCATCCCTTTCACGCGGTTTATCAGTCAAACCAGCGTAGCGTCTATTTAATGCAACAGCGGAATCGACGTAATCCCTACCTTGAGCTGTTCGATTCCGCAGACCCAAATGTGAGCATTGGCAAACGTCAACCGACTGTCACGCCAACCCAGGCACTCTTCCTGATGAACTCCAAATTCGTTCACGATCAAGCGGACGGCCTGGCAAAGCGAATCGTCACCGCAGAAAAAACGACCGAACAACGTGTACGCCTGGCATTTGAATTAGGGCACGGCAGACAGCCAAGCAAGTCAGATTTCGATACGGCCGTAGACTTCGTGACGACGTACAGCCAGAAGTTTTCCGACCACAATCAGCCCGCCTCCGAAGATCAGGCCTGGTCGGGTTTAGCCCGCGTAATTCTAACTAGCAATAGTTTTCTGTTTGTCGATTAGCCACATACGAATTCATCATGACGCTTCCATTTAGCAGCGATCGCCGACAATTCCTGAAAAGTGCCTCCGGTGGCTTTGCCATGACAGCATTCGCCGGCATGTGTGGAAACCTGCAGGCCCAGGCGGTAGATCCACTCGCATCCCGGCCCGCGCATTTTCCCTCGGCAGCTGATTGCGTGATCTTTATCTATGCGACCGGAGGCGTCTCCCATGTCGACACCTTCGATTACAAACCCCAGTTAACGAAAGATCATGGCAAGTCTATCGTTGCCTCGCGCTGGCTCAACAAGTCAGGTGAGTTTACCCGGCACTTGATTAAGTCACGCTGGAACTTCGAACAATATGGCAAGAACGGAATCTGGGTCAGCGATCTCTTCCCCCATATTGGAGAGGTCATTGACGACATCTGTGTACTCAATGCCATGCACTGTGATAGCGACGGACATGACAAGGGGACACTTGCCGCCCATACCGGCTCAGCACAGTTTGCGCGCCCCAGTGTTGGTTCATGGGTTAGTTATGGTCTGGGTACGGAAAACCAGAACCTCCCCTCTTTCATGGTGCTGGCACCTGCTGCTCCCTAC
>CAUZOL010000460.1:0-4658 GCA_963581435.1 Planctomycetota bacterium | reverse complement strand
TCATCCGTGAACCCGTTCATCGAACAAAAATGAATGTCCTGTCAACCAGACACCAAATACAACACTTCGCCAATGATATCCAGGTTCAGGCCGGTATCCGGACACGCTGCTAGGAATTGCCTAATTCGCCCGATCGTTTCGCCGCCGCAACAACGGCGTTCATCAGGCTGGCGCGCAGTCCGCCCCGCTCCAATTCGTGCAGCCCGGCGATGGTGGTTCCGGCAGGACTTGCGACCGCATCCTTTAATACCCCCGGATGTTCGCCGGTTTCCAGCACCATTTGCGCTGCCCCCAATACGGTTTGTGCCGCCAGTCGCGTGGCGAGTTCCCGCGGCAATCCAGCGACAACACCGCCATCGCTCATGGCTTCGATGCACTGGTAAACGAATGCCGGGCCGCTGCCGGATAATCCCGTGACCGCGTCCAGCAAATGTTCTGGCACGCGAAAGCCGATACCGACCGTTTCCAGCAATCGTCCCACTAACGCCGCGTCATCATCGCTCGCCCCGCCTCCGGTGGCAAAACATGCAGCGCCGGCACCAACCAGACAGGGCGTGTTCGGCATCACGCGAATCAACCGCACCGCCGCACCTAAAGTGGTCATGATTGTGGCTGACGAAACGCCGGCCGCAATCGAGACGATCACGTGATCGGCGGTGACGTGAGTTTTGATCTCATCCAGCACGACTTGCATATATTGTGGTTTCACCGCGAGGACAACGATTTCGGACTGATCCAGGACATCGGTGTTACTGCCGGCGATACGGCTGCCGGTGTCGCCCGCAAATCGGTCGCGCGCTTCAGGCAAGACGTCGGCGGCCATGACCCGATCGGCGCTGGTGAATCCCGATTTTACCATGCCAGTGGCCAGTGCCGTCGCCATCCGACCGGCACCAATAAAACCGACCCGCGGCTGTTTTGGGTCGTTCGTCATTCTGTTGACTCCGTAAGCTGTTCAATGTGTTTGATTGTGAGCGGGCGAAACGCCAATTCGGGAAATCTTGCGTAACCGGTTGGCAACTTCAATTGGTCGAATCGTTCGCAGCAAACGACCGGTCATCGGATTGTAACACAATGTTCGCTTATCGGCTGCGGTTGGGCTGCGTCCCAAGCGGAATCTGGATTCCACGCGAGAGTTCGGGTAGTCTAACCATTGAACGCCAGCGGTGATTTCTGTTGGGACATCTGCCTGAGGCGCAGGCCGTTAATTGTTTCGAGCTGAAACAGGAGAATGCCATGAAAGCTGATCGGTCCAAGTCAGACGATTCTACACGATCACTCAGTCGCCGTCGTTTCTTGAAGACGGCTGCCGCAGCAGGAACGGCGGCAACTTTCGGCGCACCGGCTATTCTGCGGGCGCGGAATCTGAATGAGAAGCTCAACATCGCCGTCATCGGTTGCGGCGGACGTGGCGGGTCGAACCTGCGTTCAGTCTCCAGCGAAAATATCGTCGCACTCTGCGACGTCAATCAACAGAATCTCAATCGAGCCGCCGCAAAGCATCCCAATGCACGCAAGGCGGTCGATTTTCGGAAACTGTACGATCACGCCAATGAGTTCGATGCAGTCGTCGTCAGCACCTGCGAACACACGCACGCATTCGCCACTTTACCGGCGCTGCAAACAGGCAAGCACGTTTACTGCGAGAAACCGTTGACGCACGGCATTTGGGAAGCGCGGGTCATTCGCGAGGCGGCCGCCAAAGCGAAAGTCGCCACGCAAATGGGTACGCAAATTCATGCGGGCAACAATTACCGCCGGGTCGTCGAACTCATTCAATCCGGCGCGATCGGACCGGTTCGCGAAGCGCACGTCTGGGTCTCGCGGGCATGGGGTTGGCAGCCCAGCGAAGAAGAAGCACGACGACATCGCGACATCGTCTTCGTCCAGGATCGGCCCACCGAATCGCAACCTGTCCCCGCAAATTTGGACTGGGACCTCTGGCTGGGACCGGCACCCGCACGACCGTTTCACAGCGTCTACTTCCCTGGCCCGAAGTGGTATCGCTGGTGGGATTTCGGCAGCGGGACGATGTCGGACCTCGGCAGCCACTGGATCGATCTCTCGTTCTGGGCGCTCAATCTCGATCATCCGCTGACGATCGAAGCGGCCGGACCGTCACCACACCCGGAACTCGCGCCCGCTTCGATGCAAGCGAAATACGAATACGGCCCGCGCGGCGACATGCCGGCGGTAGAGCTCACCTGGTATCAGGGGACAAACAAGCCGGCGATCTGGACCGAGGGTAAAATCCCCAAATGGTCCAGCGGCACGTTGTTCGTTGGTGATAAGGGCATGCTGCTGGCCGACTACGGCAAGCACGTCTTGCTGCCGGAAGACAAATTCGCCGACTTCAAACGTCCCGAGCCGTTCATCCCCGCGTCGCGGGGGCATCACGCCGAATGGATTCACGCCGCCAAAACCGGCGAGCCAACCACCTGCAACTTCGAATACGCCGGCTTACTCACCGAGGCGAACCATCTGGGCAACGTGGCGTATCGCGTCGGCAAGAAGATTGAATGGGATTCCGACAGCCTGCGTGCCAAGAACGCACCGGAAGCCGATCCAATCATCCGCCGCGAGTACCGCAAAGGCTGGAATCTGGCGTAATGTTCACGGCGGCTTTTTCATTTAGCCGCCCCGCTCGCGGGGCGTGTCCGTCAAAAGTGGATCGCCCGATTGTGAACCGCGAGCGCTGCTTCGCGGAACGCTTCCGACAACGTCGGATGCGCGTGCGAGCAGTGCGCGATGTCGGTCGCCGTCAAACCGTGTTTCATAGCCAGCACGGCTTCCGCAATCAGGTCACCGGCTCGCGGCCCAATAATGTGGACGCCCAACAAACGATCGGTCGCGGTATCGGCCAGAATCTTGACGAACCCGTCCATCTGCGCTAGCGCCCGCGCACGGCCGTTTGCGCGAAACGGAAACACGCCCTTGCGAAATTCGACCCCGGCGGCTTGCAGTGTTTCTTCCGTTTTGCCAACAGCGGCGATTTCCGGATTGGTGTAAGCCACGCTTGGAATGGCGTTGTAATCGATATCGCCCGTCCCGCTGACAATTTGTTCGACACAGGCGACGCCTTCATCTTCTGCCTTGTGCGCCAGCATCGCGCCGCCGATGACATCGCCGACGGCATAAACGCCGGGAGATGTTGTTTGGAACTGGTTATCGACCGGGATGAATCCCTTGTCGTCCGGTTTCACGCCAACCGATTCCAAACCGAGACCGTGCGAATTCGGTGTGCGACCGACGGCCACCAGCACGCGGTCACACTCGATTGGATCGGCTCCCACACACTCCACCACGCAATGGTCGCCTTCAACTCTTGCGCCGCTGACCTGGCTACCCAGACGAAATTTAAGCCCCTGTTTTTTGAACAGCTTCTGCGCTTCGCCGGCAAGCTCGCCATCGGTGCCGGGGAGGATGCGGTTGAGATATTCCAGCACGGTCACTTCAGAACCGAGCCGTTGCCAGACGGCTCCCAGTTCGAGACCGATATAACCCGCGCCAATCACCACCAGCCGCTGCGGAACTTCCTCGTACGAAAGTGCCTCGGTACTCGTGCCGATGCGGTCGCCGTCGAGTTCAACGCCGGGCAATGTCGCGGGGCGGCTACCTGTCGCAATCAGAATATGCGCGGCCGAGAGTTCTTCGTCCCCCTCTGCCGTTGTGACCGTCAGGCGTTTGTCGCCAACCAGCCGGGCGGTTCCCGTGTACGAGGTGATCTGGTTCTTCTTCAGCAGAGAGGCGACACCCATTGTGAGCGCTTTGACGATTCGCTCTTTGCGCGTGAGCATTTTCGCCAGATCGAGGCCGACTTCACCCAACTCGATTCCATGCTGCGCAAACGATTTACCCGCTTCGCGGTACAGTTCGCTCGATTCCAACAACGCCTTGCTGGGGATGCAGCCAATTCGCAGGCACGTTCCGCCAAGCAACGGCTCCTTATCGATGCAGGCAACATCCAACCCCAACTGAGCCGCCCGAATCGCCGCCGTGTAACCACCGGGCCCGGCGCCGATGACAATCAATTCGTGAGTTTTCATTACCGCGCTTTCACCGTGATGCAAACCGCCGTCGAATATGTCTCCTCTGCTGGGGTTACTATAGCCGGTTCACGAACGCGGCCAAGTCCCGACGGATATTAGCGCACCAAGGTGCCACCGTGCGGCTTGCCCGCCAGTGTGGATGTTGAGATCACGAGCCGACTGCAATCGTCGTCGAACTGCAATGAACGACATCTCCGTTTCGGCACGGGTGGACGAGCCACCCGTGGCACCCGGCGGCTCATTGGCCATACATTGCTGGGTACATCCTGAGCAAGTCAAAGCGGTGGAGGAGTGGGTCCAAATATTTCCCTTTGTCTGTCTCGCCTGGGAAGCCAATGTCACGTTCGCGCTGAATCGCCCACTGCAATGCCTCAGTCCTGATTTCGAGAAACGACTTGTGATGGTGCTTTTTCCACCATTTTCGCAGTCCATCCTGAGTGAATCGACGGCCGCCGCAATACTGTGAAAGGTAGCCGCGATAAACGTGGTCTTGAGGTATTGTCAAAACTTGTGTTCTTGAAGAGTTGAGAAAAAGCGGGGTATCCTGCTGAGGTAACCACACTTCAGCGGCCCGATAGGGGCACAAGGACACGCCATGAGCAAGATTAC
>CAUZOL010000459.1:0-4686 GCA_963581435.1 Planctomycetota bacterium | reverse complement strand
CAGCCGAATCCGCGGTTACGTCTCGACGCTCCGCAAAAACGACCTGAAAATCCTGGACGGCATCCAATCCGCCTTCCACCAGTCCCCCAACCTGCCAGCGCACATCTTCGTCACTGGGTAGTTACAATGATTGTTACTGTGACAGTCGAACGGTCCTCACTCGGCTACTTCTTTGCTAACTGCTTTGGAGTGGGAGCGACCAGTGTTTTGAGGAACGCCTGCACCTTGAGGCGTTCGGCCGCTGTCAGCAGGAAATATCGCTGAGCGGATACGGTTCCCTCGCCACCGTGAAAGGCGATGGTCTGTTCGAGGTTCTTCGCGCGGCCATCGTGCAGGTACGGAGCCGAATCTCGCACTCCCCACAGCGGCGGTGTCCGCCATTCGAGCCGTCCTGCTCCAAGGGCTGGTGGTTTCGTCTTTACGACGTCGGCGGATTGCGGTCGCGCCTGTTGCTTTTGCAGTTGTGCCAGTGGCGGGACGGGACTCTCGGCATCGCCACCGGGTGAGTCGGGAATGAACACACCATAGCTGCCCGTGTCGCCCAGGTTCGGCCCCATGTCGTGCAGCAACAGGTCGCTGTAGATTCCAACGACATCACCCAGATTTTCGGTATGGCACGTCGCGCAGCCGACCGAAGCAAACAGCACGGCACCTTCATGCAGGTACTTGGTTTCGACTTCAGCCGCCGTTTTGTGGGTTGAGACCTTCACCCGATATCAATCGGCCCGGTGATACGTATCCACATGCTCTACGAGCAACGCAAATGCTTCCCGCTCCGCTGGGCCGGCCGTCTTTTCGACGGGGACACGCAGTGCGGCGAACTGCGACTCGATTTCTTCGCGCGGCAACATATGCACGCGCGTGGCGAGGACGGCTGCTTCGAGGACGGCGTGTTTTGCGCGATTGAACCCGAAAAAGTCCCGTAGCCGTCCGCTGTGAACGACAACCGCGTTGAGTTCGGCGCGGTCGCTGCTGTCGTCAATCGATGCGACCTCAAACTCGTACCAGCGACAGGCGGAGCGGAGTACGACTCCGTCGATCTTCTCGGCCGGAATCGTTTCGGGTGTTTCCGCAAGGACACCGATGGCTGCTCGCGCGATCAACAGCACGTCATCGACGACGTGCAATACACCGGCGGGTCGTTCTTTCAGATTCACAAACGTTCGCGACGTCTGAAACGGACGCAGCAGCAGCTTCGACATCGACTCGTCAACAATCGGCCCCATCGGAGCAACGTTGATCTCACCGTCGCGGCCGAGCGTTGTAACAATACCTTCGAGAATCATTTTCGAGCGTCGAGGGATAAGGGGCGAGAGACAAGAGCGGCATGGCTCTAGACTCTAGTCTCTCGACTCTCGACTCTCAAGCAATCGACTAGCGAGTGATTCCGACGTAGAAGCTGAAGATTCTCGTTTCGTCGCCGTCTTCGCGGATGAGGGGGACGGCCCAGTCGAAGGCCAGCGGAACCGGACCCATCGCGGGGATGGTGATTCTCAGCCCGGCACCGGCGCTCAAGCGGAAGGCATCGAAGCCGGTGTCCGGTTCGACAGTACCGAAATCGCTGAAAGTGACCAATTGAATCGTCTCGTTGGCCATCAACGGGAACATGTACTCGACCGAGCCAATAGCCATCCAGTTTCCACCGACGGCAACACCTTGTTCACGCGGGCCGAGGCCGCGGAATTCAAAGCCGCGAAACGTCTGGAATCCGCCGGCAAAGAACCGCTCGAAAATCGGTGTCGTGTCTTCCGTCCAACCGATTTGTCCGCCAACGGCGATGATGTGGCGTCCGCCGCCATCGGGCCGACAGCGAACCGTGTAATACTGTCGGCCTTCGACCTCAAATCGTGCGTAGTCGAAGTCGCCGAACGCTTGTTCGTAACTCAGATCGACTTTGTGACCTTCGCCGGGCATAAACGCCGAGTCGCGGGTGTCGTGGGTAAACGTTGTACGGAAGGTCGAGAGGAAACTCTCGCCGAGGGAGGCCGCCAACGATGCTGGTGTGGGGATATCGGGATTAGTGATTTCCACATTTTCCAACCGCAATGCTCCGGTCACTGAAATCTGCGGCGTGAATTGACGGCCCAGGCTGATGCGGCCACCAGCCCGCGATTCATCCCAATCGGGGAAGAAGCGGTCGTAAAAGAATCCACTCACACCCAAGCTGTAATTCGTATCGAGGAAGTAGGGGTCGGTCCAACTGACGAGGTAACGGCTCACAACGTTGCCCGGCACAGCTTCGGCGCGGAATCGTTGTCCGCCGCCACGCCAGGCGCTGCCGTCGAGAATGTCGCGAAAGCTGGTCGGCGGCCGCAGGATGTTGAAGTTCTGTTCGCTCAACACGATCGATCCGACGACGCCCGCATCGCTGTTCACACCGACGCCGAACATCAATCGCCCGGTACGGGCTTCGGTCGCGCGGAAAATTAAATCGACTTCTTCTTCGCTCATCGGTTCGTAAAGCGGATCGAGCAGCGGATTGCCTTGTGGGTTGTTGCCGAAGTACGGAAAGCCGGGACGTGCCAGCGGACCGGGATCGTCGAAGCTCTGTCCGCGAATCGTTGGTGCCATCCACGGGGTTACCGGGCGAATTCTTTTGTAGGAGTCGGTGGTGGTCGTGGGTGTCGGGACTGGGGTCGGGACTGGGGTCGGCTGTTGCCGTGGTGACGAAGCGGCTGGACTTGCGGAAATGGCCTGTCCGTCGGTGTCAAAACTCGTATGCCCGACTCCGAAGAGTGCCCGCTCTTGGTTCTGGCCGCGGACGACTCCGTTGCGTGCCGGATCGTCGATCTTGGCAACCCGACGAATATCGACGGTGACGCCGTTCTGCGGACCGCGTTCAAAAATGCCGATTCCGCTCACACGGGTTTTGCTGCGTTCAATCATCTTCGGGTCTGCCAATCCACCGGGGTGAATTAACGAACTGTTGAGGACGACCGCACGCTTGGTGTGCGGATTTTCGCCGTTGATGACAACATCGACGCGGCGAACGCGGTAGACTTTGTCTTCGTCGATCCGGTAGACGAGGTCGGCCACTCCGGGTTCTTCAAGAAACCGCGGCACGGCATCGACGCTGGCAAACAGCCGCCCCAATTTCCCGTAACGGTCTTTAACGTTGGCGATGTCCTTGCTGAGAAACCGCATGTTGAAGGCTTCGCCTTCGGCCAGTTCCAGATCCTGGCGGAGTTCTTCACTGCTGAAGATATTGTTGCCGAGAAACTCGACGTTGCGGACTTTGTAGCGGGGGCCTTCGCTGATGATGTACTCGAATGTCGCACGTGAGCGGTCTTTGTTGAACACGATGTCGTGATCAATTTCGATGTCGAAGTAGCCCAGGTTGTGGTAGTACTGCCTGAGGGCGGCGATGTCGTCGGGAATTGTGTCTGGTTTGTACAGACCGCCGATGTACCAGAGAACGGCCGTTTTGGTACGGACCTTCGTCTTGAGTACCGGTCCACTGACTTCTTCGTTGCCGGTGAACTTGATTTTCGTCACACGGACTTTGGGGCCTTCTTCAATCTCGAAGATGACTTCGCGGTCTTCCTTGTGGCCGCCTTTTGTCAATTTGACCGTAGCGAAGGTGTAGCCCTTTTCGTGATAGTATTCTTCAATTCGGCGGGCCGACTCGCGGTTGGCACTGACATCGAAGGGGCTTTTCTTTTTTAGTCCCGTGCGAGCGGCCAGATGTTTTGTCTTGATCTTGTCGTTGCCCCGGTACTCCACATTCTGGACGACCGGCCGTTCCAGGACACGAAAAATAATGACCGTGCCCTGATCGACGGCGCGGTATCGCGGTTCGACGCTGAAGAACCAATGCGTTGCATACAAGGCGCACACGTCTTCGCGAATTTGCGCTTGTGAAGGCGGTTGCCCTGCACGTGTCTTGATGAACTTGGCGATGGCGTCGGCGGGAATTGTTGTGTTGCCTTCAACGCGCACATCGACAACGTTGGCGTCGGGAGTGGGCGGCGGCGGCTTGTCGTTCCCCGCGTCTCTTGGAGGGGGGAACTCGTCAACCTGTGCCGTCAGCGGTTCGGCTGTCATCACAGTGACAGCCGCGCCGATGCCGAGAACGACGGCACAAATTACAAAAAGCGCCCGCCACCGGTTTCCAGCCTTATGGCCGGAAATACCCGGGCGACGGGTGTCGTCGATGACACCATTCATCGTCAGTCGTTCCCGTTGATCAGTTGCTGTGGAAGTTTGAGACGTGTCGGAGAAGAGATGTTGAAGAGCGATCGTGTTTTCGATTAGCCGCCGTCGATTGACGTTGGCAGTGACCGATGATCACAGTCGCCTCCCGTGGGTATCGTTAATGGTCAAGTGAGTGGACCATCGCCGATATTTTGAGGGAGGGTAGAAATAACGAAATCCCTGATTTCGAGCAAGGCGAGTTCGCCATTCCTTATCGACTATGGCAGTCTGCGAAGTTTACGTAGAGATTGCACCTTATGCCGATAAAACCGGTATTCCCTTTTTCGACAATTGGCCGCCCATATCTGTTGTCGGGTTTCGAGTTTTCTTGCATTGGTTTTGCTATGCTGCGCAGTCTTTCTATACCCCGCATTCCCCAGATGACTTCCTTAGCTTTGGCACAAGATTTGCGCAGTGCCCCTGCAAAACAAGGGTATTCTGCCAATTCATGCCATGCGAACCAGGGAACCCGATGGGTGATGCTAAGAAGGA
>CAUZOL010000458.1:0-4690 GCA_963581435.1 Planctomycetota bacterium | reverse complement strand
ATAGGCCGCGGCTAAGTTCAACCCACGTTTATCGGACGTGCCAATCAAACCGACTGCGCCCACGCTACGTCAACTGCGGCACATCCGATAAACTACTCAACGTTAAAGCGGACTCCGTGCCTGCACGCGAAACTCATAGGTTTTCGAGGAATCGGGCTCGACCTGACGAATTCCGTCAGACCGGCCTTCTGCCTGCACGTTTTAACCAAGGTTAAACGTCACTCGGGTTTAAGCTATGCGAGCCGAGTCGAACTGCTTGTGCCGGAAAAAGTGCAAGTTGAAGTGGTTTCGAGTAGGATGTCTGAACTCGACTGTGAAGGCCAAATTATGGATTCCACTTCCGTCAGCCTACTGCAGCGGCTGCGACAACCCGATCAGGAAGCCGCATGGCAGCGTTTCGTGGATCTGTACGCGACGTTGATCTTTCATTGGGGAAAGAACCAGGGGCTGACTCCCACCGACTCGACCGAACTCCTACCGGATGATCCAACAGAGTGATTAAAATCCAAGGAGTCTAGCTGATCACATGCCAGGGCAATGTGCGAAAATAGGAGACTTGGCCGATGACGATTCTCAAAGAGATTCCGCTGATACTTGCCTTCACCTTGATTGCAGTGGTTTCCGGTTCGACCGGACGAGCCGACGAGAATCGCGAGTCGGTCAAGCGGTATCGGGTCATTTTTAACTGCGACGGACATGCTGTTTGCAAGGATGCGAAGGGGGATCTGAACCAGTGGATTGAGAACCTGTTCGGGCCTTTGCAGAAGAGCCACGTTGAGGCTTTATTCTGGTGCGACGGAGCTGGCGGAAACACGGCGAACTACAAAAGCAATGTGTTGGAGCCAACCGGCAAGCGGATCGGTAAACCGCGGCCGTGGATCAAGAGACTGCTGGACGAAGGGCACGACCCGCCGCAGGTCGTCGTGCGGGAAGCAAAGAAACGCGGGCTGGACGTGTTCTACTCGTTCCGCATCAACGATATTCATGATTCGTTCACACCCGACGAGCTGGCCACATTCAAAGTCGATCATCCCGAATGGCTGATCGGCGAGCGGAAGTATGGTGACGTGACCAGTTTCCGCACGCCGCTCAACTTTGCGATCCCGGAAGTTCGTGAATTGAAGTTCCGCGTGATTGAAGAACTCTTCCAAAAATACGACTTCGACGGGTTGGAAATCGACTTTCTGCGCAGCGCACCGTACTTCCTGCCGGGCGAAGAAGCCAAGAATGCGCACCTGCTTACGGAACTACTGCAGCGTGTTCGAAAGCACTTGGATCAGCGCGGCCGACAACGGGGACGACCGATTCGGCTGGCGGTCCGCGTGGAAGAGAGCCTGCAAGCATGCCGGCTCGATGGCTTTGAGATTCGCAGGTGGATCGACCGGGGGCTGATCGACTATGTGATCCTTGGCAGCGGCGTGATTGACAATCGGGTTGAGGAATTCAAGAAGCTGGCCGCGCCGAAGGGAGTGTTGGTCTATCCCTGCCTGTACGGTTGGCCGAGCAAGTATTCTCCGATTCCAACCGAGTTGGCTGCCGGTCTGGCGCTTAACTACTGGCAGCAAGGTGCCGATGGCATTTACTTGTTCAACTGGTTTCCGCACGCACATAACAATAGCGAGGCCACTGGTCCGTATATGGCCGGGCTGCTCAAACAGCTCGGTGATCCGGCCATGCTGCGAGCACAACAACAGCACTTGATGTTTGCCGCCGACCGCGGGCGGCCACCGCGAGACAACCCATACAGCAGGCTGCACTGCGTCCTCCCGAAGGCACTGTCCGAGGACAAGCTGCTGCGAGCGAGGATTCAAGTTAGTGAGAAATTCCGAGACGACGCCCAAGTCATGCTGCAACTGGAGGTGGAAGAATTGCAGGCCGACGATGTGCTGAGCGTATCGTTAAACGGCCATCCGGTGAAACGACTGAAACGCGGCAAAGCCAAGCGGCTCGTGGCGTCCATTGCCCCAAGTGATCTCCGCGCTGGACCCAACGAGGCCGTCATGCGGCTGGTCAATCGCTCGGACAAATCGGCTAAGCCGCGTACGGTCACGGCGCTGGAGCTTCACGTGACACGGCCGGCACCAATTCGCGCGCGGCCGGGACTGTTTGATCAGTCGAAAACGGATTCGCTGGGCCTTTCCACGCTGAAAGGGGAGCACGCGGTCATCTACAAGGCAACAAAGGACGGCTACAAGTTCTGCCACCACTCAAACCTCGTAGTGTTTAATGATCGGCTGCATGCCATGTGGTCCAATGGCAAGGAGCACGAGGACACCAACGGGCAGCACATCCTTGGCTGCTCGACCGCCGACGGTGTGAACTGGACTGAGCCGGTGGTCATCACGGCTGACCCCGATGGACAAAAAGGGCCTCGCGCAGCCGTTGCCGCCGGCTTCCACGTGCATGCCGGCACGCTGACGGCCTTTTTCACTTCCATCATCAGCGAGAAGCAGATCGACCCACGCAGCATGCTGTACGCGATCAGTACCCGCGATGGGAAGAACTGGGGCAGTCCCCGGAAAATCGCGACAGGTTTTTACATCGATGGCCCGCGACGCCTGCGTGACGGGCGACTGTTGTTAAACGGACAGACGGCCGACCGTCAACCGCGATTGTTGTTTACCGATGCCGCAGACGGGCGATCGGGATGGAAGCCCGGCGTGATTCCGCCGAACAACATTTTTACGTTCCCCGAGCCGACGTGGTTCCAGCGCCCCAGCGGCCCGCTGGTCATGCTCTTCCGCACGCGCAGCGGCCATCTGCGCCTTTACGCCAGCGTGAGCCAAGATCGCGGCAAGACCTGGAGCCCGCCGCTGGAGACGAATTTCCCCGACGCCACCGCGCGCAGCTTCGCCGGCAATCTCCCCGACGGCACGATCTTCATCATCAGCAATCCCAGCACCACACCAAGCACGCATCCCACCATCGGCAGGCGCATACCACTCACCCTCGCGCTGAGCGCCGACGGCATCACCTTCGACCGCGCCTACGTCGTGCGCGGCGATCCAACCCGAATGCGGTTCCAGGGTAAAAGTAAACTCGATGGCTGGCAATACCCCTCGGCCATTGCCTGGCGCGGCTGGTTCTACATCGCCTACTCCATCAACAAGGAAGATGTTGGCGTGACGCGCGTTCGGCTCAAGCAACTCCAGAGAGATCCCCGGCGACACTAACGGCAACAACCGACTTTGCTACGCTGCGTCCTGTTGAATAGAACGTGTTGCCCGAACCCCGATTCTCTCACTGAGGTTGGACCAAAGATCGGGGGGGAGGTCAGCTGAAGGTATGGGATGCCGAGTCTGGCCAAGACAACGTGCCGAAAAATGAGGGACAACGCAAGCGGTGATCGGCAAGCTCACGAGCGGTCTATTGAGAATCGTTCGGGCTTCCCGCCTGGACCATCTCCAGAAGCTTCCACAGAAGATTTTCTTCCCATTTTCAAAGGAGCATCCTGATGACTTCCATCGATCGTCGCCATTTTCTATCGACTGCCGGTGCGGCATGCCTGTCAATGGCAGCATCAAGCAGCACTGCCTCCGTCGGCAAGAAAGAGAAGATCAAGATTGGGCAGATTGGGACTGGCCATGCCCACGCTCGGGGTGTCTTCTCGCAGTTACGACAAGTGACCGACGATTACGAGTTGGTCGGCATCGTCGAAAACGACCCGCAGCGCCGTAAGGCGCTCGGTGATTCCTACCAGGGCGTGAAGCTGATCGGCGAAGAGCAGTTGCTCAACACGAAGGGTCTGCAGGCGGTCGTTGTGGAGACCGAAGTGCAGCACCTGTTGCCGACGGCTCGCCGCTGTGTCGAGGCGGGAATGAACATTCATCTTGACAAGCCGGCTGGAGAGAATCTGGCAGACTTCAAAAAGCTGCTTGACGAGGTGGCTCGCCGCAAGTTGCATCTGCAGATGGGGTACATCTACCGATACCATCCCGCATTCCAATTCTGTTATCGGGCCGTGGCCGACGGTTGGTTGGGCGAAGTGTTCGAGGTTCACGCGGTCATGAGTAAGAAGGTCGGGGCGTCGTCGCGAAAGCAACTGTCGGGGTTTGCCGGGGGATCGATGTTCGAGATTGGTTGCCACGTGATCGACGCGATGGTGCGCGTCGTGGGCAAGCCTGAAAAAACGACCGCCTTTTCTCGCCAAACTCACCCAGACCAGGACCCACTGGTCGATAACCAGTTGGCGGTTTTCGACTATCCCCAAGCGATTGCATCGATCCGCAGTGCGCTGGTCGAGTACGAGGGGGGCCGGCGTCGGCAATTCACCGTATGCGGGGAATTCGGTACATTCGACCTGCGGCCGCTGGGTGGGCAGAGTTTCCGACTGGCCTTGGAGCAACCACGGGGGAAATACAAGAAGGGATACCAGGACGTGACCTTGCCGCAAGCCCCCGGCATTTTCATCAGTGCCTTTCGGGACATGGCTGCGATTCTTCGTGGCGAGAAGAAAACCGACTACCCCCTTTCCCATGAGTTGGCCGTGCATGAGACAACCCTGCGCGCCAGTGGTTACAACGTCGCTTAATTCATCGTTTTCCCCCCAATGTCACAGGAAGAACACCGTCGTAGGTTTGATATTTCGGGTTCTTCACCGATTTTAATGGGTGTTTTCAGCACGGTTTGAGTTTCAGTTTTCCACAGAAGAACAGGATGCGGGTGCGGTAGTTCGCAAAGTTGCGGAAGC
>CAUZOL010000457.1:0-4738 GCA_963581435.1 Planctomycetota bacterium | reverse complement strand
TCGTCATTCAGGCCCAGAAGAAGTCGGTAATGCGCATTCAGAGATTCCATCGTCTCGACCTCGGAAATCCCCCATGATCCCGAGATCGATTCCACACGTCAAATCAAGCAGCACCCACTAAAATGCGAGAAGAACCAAAATAACTTTAACGGTTCGCGTGAACAGATGCAACTTCTTGTCTAGGTCGACGTCATCAAACTTATTTCTTCCGGCCTCCATGTAAGCATTCAGGTACCGAGACAAATTGCCGTCGTAATTCGTGTATCGATCAACAAAAGCATAAAAGCGAAGTACAAACTCTTCGTAGGCGAACCGATACCCCTTATGTTCGACCAAACCAAAGAGGTCGCGGAACTGTTCGTTCTGTGTGGAAATCTTGAGTAGTTCGTTGAATTCTCCGGAGTAAATGCAATTGCGGATCTCTTGGTTTGTCAGTTTGTTGCCACCAGTGTTCAGTCGATGAAAAACAGTAAACAGATGCTCCATGTGATCTGCTTTTGTGTAGTCGCAACGCAAAACAGTTACTGGAACGGTGAGATTCTCGACTTTACCATACGTTGCTGTGTAGTGTTCCTCAATGTACGAGACGCGGCGACCAGATAGGCGGTCGTCAATGTCCTTTAGGGCGGACAGCTTCCAATTGTCATCTGTAAGAAAACGAATAATGCTCCACATTCGCTGCAAACCGTCAATCACAATGCGATTGTTGGTGTTGTAATCCAGACCGATGCACATGCTTGGTATAGGAAGCTGCTTCGTTAGAGAATCGATAAATCTGGTCTGTGAGGCATTTGACCAGACGACATCGCGCTGAAAATCAGGCTTGATCTCCAGTTGGTTGGAATTGTACATTCGGACAAGATCAGCGCACGACCGAAGTTCATTGAATGCGACGATGTCCGTTGGCGGTTGGTCCGACGAATCATCTTGTGAAAGGACGTCCTCCTCTTCTTTCGCAAGATCGTCTGGATATTCGTTAGCTGAAACTGTTTTGTTCTTGGCCATTGGATGCGCGATTCAGAAATAGTAGTCGAATTCAAAGCGGGGCAGCACGCCCTATCAATCGTTGAGCAGCTTGCAAGTATAACCCCTTCACAAACCAAACAATACCACAAAGTGGCCGTTTGTTCATGTCTATTTCAGAGTGGTGCGTTTGGCCATTAAATCGCTCGACCATCGGCGGCGCCCGCATCGCCGCTTCCAAATGCTGGAGAGCTCGTCGAAGGCCCACGAAACCGCAAGCGGTGCTTGTTATTTTCTTGGTGTTGCCAGCACCGGTTCGGCGTATTGGAATTTCCCGGTGCGGCCGTCGAAGTATTTGAAGATGACTTGTGGCCGGGGGAAGGCGACCCAGCGTTCGCCGCCGAGTTGTTTGGGGTTGTTGAAGACGTTGTTGATTTGCACGACGCAGTAGTGCGGGTGGCTGAGCTGGTCGCGGGGGATGTCGGTGCGGTAGTAGGTCGACCAGCGGATATCGACTTCGCGGGGGCCGTACTTGAACTTGCCGTTGGCGGGGCGTGCGCCTTCGTCGCTGGCCCAGTGGTTGTTCGAGTTGTGCGGGCCGGAGGCGCACTCCCAGACGTTGTCGGTGATTTTGATGACGAAGCTGTTGTGCAAATCGCCCGTCAGCACCATCACCGGCTTGTCGAGTTCGTCCCAGAAGTTGATCAGCTTTTCGCGTTCGTCGAAGAAGACCGTCCAGGCATCGTCTTTATTGGTCGCGCGGACTTTCCCGCCACCAACGTGCGGCACCATGAAGTTGACCGACGAGACGACGAACAGGAAGTCGGCATCGCTTTCTTTCATGCCGTTGATCAGCCATTCGCGTTGCACGTCGCCCAGCATCGACAGGCCCTTTTTGTAGGGGTCGCGGGTGTCGTGCATTTGCCGTTGGCCACGAGTGTCGCAGACGAAAAAGTCGCAGTTGCTGACGCGCAAACGGTAATATGAGCGTCGGCCGATGGAGTATGACTCGACGCCGTCTTCTTTCGCTGCCGGCCAGATTTTCAACCGGTTCTTGTCGATCACTTTTTCAATACGGTAGACGCCGGCGTTCTTGCGTCCGCCCACGCCATCGAGGGCGTTGTCGTTGACGCCATCGGTTTTCGATCCCCAGTGCACGTGCAGGTTCGACATCGACTTCATGTTAATCCGTGTGAAGTCGGCTGAGGGATCGAACAGCACATCGCTGCCTCCGGTCAAACTCGCCCGGCCGAAGTGAACCGGCTGCTTAAATTTCGTGGGGTTACTCCAACCCAGATAGTCGTACCACGCCTGCGCTCCAATGTCTCGGAAGACGGCACGGCGATCCCGCAAGCCGGGCGAACCCGCACCCCAAATGTCGTTGAGCATTTCGTGGTCGTCGTAGGTGAAGAACGACGGCACCTGGGCGTGCCACTTCACCAGGTTGGGTGCCTGGTTGTAAAAATGCTTGTAGTTCTGCCACACGCCGATAATGCTGGGCGCGATCTGGGCAACCTTCGGCAAATCGCCGCCGGTGTTTTCCACCTGCGACAGCCACTGATTGGGCTGATACGAGCGTTGGGTTTCGTACATCCAATCGCCGTTGAGAATGGCAAAATTGATGTCGTCCTTCACTTTGTCCAGCATCGTTTTGAATGTTGGCAGTGTTGGACCGGAACTGTGAGCCGGGTTCTGATTGTTCCCACAGGCGAACTCGAAGCTGAAGTTAAACAGGCCACGCGGGTTGAGTTCGGCATCGACGTATTCTTCGGCATCGGGCAGTGTGCGGAACGAGCCAATACGGCCGGTGTGTCCGGTCCCCTCGGGGATGACCATCTCATAATAGTATTTGGTGTTCGACTTCAGCCCGGTGATGTGCACCCAGCCGGTGTTGTCGTGTTCGTATCGCGTTTTCACTGGCTTCGAGAGTGTGTCCAAATTGTCGGGCGACGTGCCGTAGCGAACGGCGATTTGCCCCGATCGCACGGTCCGCGACCAAATACCAATTCCGTCGGAACTGAGACGGCCCAAAACCGGACCATTGGTGATGTGATTGACCGGCTCGGCCTGCGCCAAGACCGATGTCTGTGCTGCGAACAGCAGACACCACATCGCAGAGGATGCGGCAAGAATCCGAATGGGCGATGGCATGCGAGAAGCCTTTCTCAATGTTGTATCGTCATAGGTTGTTCAGTCCGCCGAGACTACCAATCAAACTGGTTGTAGACAAGTTCGTGCCAACCGAAGTTGCAGTCGGCAGAGAAACCCGGTTTTTCCAAAAAACCGGGTTTCTGAATCGCGGAATTCGCATCCACGCAACATCAATCAAAGTATCCGCAGTTGCGCAGGTGTTCGACGCTTTCGACGATGCGTTGTTGATAGGCCTCGAGCGGCAATTCTCCTTCACCGGCGATGCCTTCAATTTCCAGACTGTAGGGACCGGTGAATCCGCAGGTTGTCATTAACTGCAACACGCGGACGAAATCGACCGCGCCACCGCGTCCCAACGCCGGGAAATACCACTTGCCGAAATCGCCCTGCGAGTCCTTCAAATGGATATGCCGCACGTGATGGCAGACCTTGGCCAACGCCGTTTCGCTAACAACGTTTTCGTTGTAATAGAGAATGTTGGCCGTGTCGAAATTCAAATTCAGATGCGGGTGGTCGAGGACCTGCATCGTATCGAGCATGCCACGATGATGCTGGCAAATTCCCGGATGGGTCTCAAAACAGTAGGTAATTCCCAACCGGCCGGCATGGTCGCCAATTTCACGCAGATTGTTGTAGAGCGTTTCAAGTTCTTCAGGCGACGAGGCTTCCCCCGCGCCGCCGACAACCAGTGACACACCAAAATGCTTGGCAAGATCGAGCTTTCGTTTGATGATTGCGACCACTTCCGAATCGAGCGGATTGCCGCTGGTGATGTTGCAACTGCAAACCGACACGCCGTGTTGTTGCAATAGCTGATCGACACTTTTCAGATCGTCCAGCGTTGCGGCCGTGGTGACGAATGGCTGATCGCCGAACGGCGAATCAACCCCTGCCGTGCGGATCGGTAATTCAACGTGATGAATACCGGCGGCGGCCATTTGCGCGATGCCCGCTTGTGCACCGAAGCGGCCGTAACTGTTTGTGAGGCAGGATATGAGTGCCGGCATGGGTCTTCGATCTCGATAATTAGAGTGAATTATGGATTCGCTGAACGGCAAGCGGGTGGCTGCACTGGCGGTGACTCGACCAAGTCGCGAGAATCGCGGTTCAACAGTTTGGATGATCACAGTTTGGATGATCGAGGAGAGAAAAACAATTGGCTGAAGATCAGCAGAGCCTGTTTCAGCAGGCGATGAACCGACATCAGGCGAACGATTTGCCGGCGGCCGAAGCGCTCTACCGCGATGCGCTGGCGGCCGATCCGTCCAATCTCGACATTCAATACCTGTTGGGAACGGCTCTGTTGCAACAGAGTCGTTTCCGCGACGCCGCCGATCTTCTGCAGAAGGTGACCGCTGCCCGCCCCGATGTCCCTGATGCGCACAACAACCTGGGTGTCGCCTACAAAGCGTTGGGTGAATGGGAACCGGCGATGCGGGCGTTTCAGGCAGCGATCAAGGCGAATCCGGAATACAGCCAGGCGTTTTTCAATCTCGGCGCGGTGATGGACGAACGCGGACTGCCTGCCGATGCCGAAAAATGCTACACGAAGGGATTGGAACTCGCCCCTGACGACAAACAAATGTGCGTCGCATTGGCCGAGATATTGGGACGCCAGCAGAAA
>CAUZOL010000456.1:0-4754 GCA_963581435.1 Planctomycetota bacterium | reverse complement strand
TCTGGGACATCACATAGGCTCCGGAGTATATAGCATTTCACAACACCCTTGCTTCTCCTCAGCAAGCGGTGAAAACACCAATGCTCCAATTATGCCAAGTTACCCAGTGTGGCGCAATCGCCCTGCCGTCGCAGCACGATGAGCAGGCATCGCAATACGCGTCGCTGAGCGGTTCGGCTTCAGCCGTCAGCGTGCCGGAAGTATTGAAAATCGCTTCCGGTTCCGCCAAGTTGGCCTCGGCAGGAACAGGTACGGTTTCCTCGTAATCCGCGGCCATCGCATTGACGGAAATGACAGCATAGAGGACGGCAACCAAGGATGTCGTGAGAGCTTTCATTTTTCCCTGCTTTACTTCTATGTAGGGAGTAGGGGATTGCAGGAAAACGGTGGGAGTCGTTTTCGCTGAGTTCCGCATGCACTTCCATGACACTAGTCGCAGGTCGCATGCAACGAGTAACCGGCAGCAAGAGCAAATTCGATGCGATCGGCTTATCGTTGAAATCGTCAATAGCAGATGGTGGGATGAGCATGTTTCACCTCCCCATGAACGGTACAATCCTGTTTATTTCCTGGGCCCTCCGATTACGGACTTTCTTTAAACTCAGACAACCGCCACTATCGGGGATTTTCGTACCACACAACCCCCAGATTGTCTCGTTCCTCGCAAGTGAGGACATCAAAGTCACCGTCACCGTCAAAGTCAACCAATTCGATACGATCGAACTTAACGCCCTGTTTTCGACCGCTAATTTCGTGCGCGATCCAATTGCCGGACGTTGATGGCTGAGACTTGCGACGGGACAGCCACATGACGCCCGACTTGCCGCCAGAATTCTCACAACTGAAGACGATATCCAAGGTGCCGTTCAAATCAATGTCGGCGACGGCGACGCCTTTTCCGGTTCCCGTCTCCGACGGCATACGGATCGTGTGCGCATCCCAGCTGATGGGTGTTACCTGCCGCAGGAACAACAAATCGCCTCCGCGGACAGCGGCAAGAACGTCGAGTCGGCCATCGCGGTCGAGGTCGGTCGGCGTCATGAACATCACCTCTCGATCGGCCCCGCCAATCAAATGTGATTTCCACAATTGTTTCTGTGCATCTCCCGGCCCGGGATTCTCTAACCAACGACACCCACGGTTGCCGCCCTTTCTGTCGGTCGTCAACAAATCGAGATCCCTGTCGCCGTCCATGTCGCGGGCGAACAGCGACATAATCCAACCGGCGTTGTAGATCGGATGCCATTTCCATTCGGCCAATTTGCGAGGACTTCGCGGTGACTCGAACCAGCCGATTTCTGCGCCTTTTCCCTTGGCCGCCGCCACCAGATCGACGCCGCCTCGTCCATCGACCTGCATAGGCAGACAGAACATCCAACTGCGTTTGCCCGCCGATGCCGGGATTGCCTCGGTCGTCCAATGCTTTTCGCTCAGGTACTGCCCTTTCTCGCGAGGAGCCCAATGGACGAACATGGTCCGGTTGCGGCCTTCGCAAGAACTCACCACGTCGAATGCCCCATCTCGATCAAGATCGACGAACACGGCGTCCTCGGGCGAGCGGACATTTCCGACGGTGACCGCCGGCCACAACTGTTTGCTCTTTTTCGGGCCGGGATTCCGATAGACGCGAATCTTGCCCCCCTCTTCCCATCCCGTTGCAATGTCGAGCAGGCCGTCGCCATTGACGTCGGCCAACCGAACCCCGTCGGCTCCGCGCGACGAGTCGTCGATCGTGTGCCGTTTCCAAGGCATTCCGCGATCATCGGCCGCCAGTCCGATTGATGCGACCAGAGCAATGCAAGAAACGACGAGACACGCGATTCTGAATTTCATGAGTTCCCCCCACTCGCCATCACTTTAGTCAGGCCGGTTGAAACAACCGCAGCGTCTCTTCCGTACTGGATTGTTGGACGAGCACGACGACCGAATCGCCTGGCCGCAGTTGGTCGTCGGCACCGGGCACTCGAACATAATCCTCGCGCTCGATGGCAACGATGAGACTCTGTGGCAGATCAACGTCGCGAAGCGGAGCCATCGTAATCGGCGCTTCGCTGGGAACTTCGATTTCCCAAACCTCCGCGCCGCCACCTGCGATGGTTGAGCGTCCCAGAATCGGACCCAATTCAACCAGCCCCAAAATCTGCCGGTACATCACCTCGCGGGGACTGACGGCCACATCGATGCCCAACCTCTTCAGTACGTTAGCATAGTCGGCGCGGCGGACGACGCTCATCACCCGCTTCGCGCCCAGTTCACGGGCTTCGACGCCGCACACAATGTTGTCTTCATCGCGACCGGTGGCGGCGACAAACACGTCGGTCTTTCCAACCCGCGCCTCTTCCAACTCGGCCAGCCGCGTCGTGTCGGCGTGCAGGATTGTCGTCTTGTCCAGTTTTCCGGCAAGGAAGCTGCAGCGTTCTTCATCGGCTTCCAGCAGCAGGACGTTGAACCGCCCCGATTCGAGCGACGACGCCAGATGAAATCCAATTTCGCCACCGCCGGCGATAATCACATTCTGCGACGGCGGCGGCTTGTACTCGAAGAGCTTCGTCACCTTTTCGATCTCTTCACGCGTTCCAACCAGTGTGACGCGATCATCGGCCATCACGACATCGTCGCCGCCAGGAATGATCGTCCGTGTTTCGCTGGAGATCAGACCGATGCGGACGCCGCGCGGTATTTCCAACTCTTTGAGTGGAACGCCAACAGCCCGGCAGTCTTGAGCAGCCGCTAGTTCCTGAACCTCGATATCACCCCGTGCGAAATTCTCGACCGCGAACAGTTCGCGACGACGAATGGCTTTGGCAAGCTCCAACGCCGTGAGATGTTCCAGACTCAGCAGACGGTCGATACCGAAATGCCGCCGGTAGTCGAACGTGCTGACATCGCGATAGGCCGGATTGAAGATGCGGGCAACGGTTCGTCTCGCGCCCATCACCTTGGCCAGACTGGCGCTGACAAAATTGACCTCGTCGGAGTTGGTCACGCACAAGGTCAGATCGGAACTTTGCACACCCGCCTGAAACAGCATGATCGCATCGCAGGCCGATCCGCAGATCGTCTGCACGTCCAGCCGCTCGCCCACGCCATCGAGTGTCGCCCGTGACGCATCGACCAGAGTGACGTTGTGTTGCTGATCACACAGGGTCTCGGCGATCGAAGCGCCGACGGTGCCTGCACCCAAAATGACAATGTTCATGTCTCAATCGATACACAAACCGACGCCGACAATCAATCTTCAACCGCCGCGCAATTCAAAACCCGCCGATTACATCAATCAAAGCCCGCCGGCCGCGTCCGGCGGGACACCCCGGATATGCGGGCAATCGCGATTGTTCAAACAGCCTTCGGCAATCAACAAATCCTCAATAATGCGGCCGCCAAGAACCGTTTCTTCCACAATTCGTGGCACATCGTCAATCGTCACGCCACCATAAAAGATCCCCTGCGGATAGATGGCAACAACCGGCCCATGCTCGCATTGTTCCAAACATCCCGCCTTATTGGCGCGAACCAACGGCGCGAGATTGCGGCGTTTCACTTCCGCCTTCATCGCATTTCGCAGCGCTTCACTTCCATCGGGATCGCAACTTCCGCGCCGATGATCGGCCGATCGTTGATTACAGCAGACGAAAATGTGGTGTGTGAACGCGGGCATGTGGAGATCCGGTTCGATAACAAGTCGCAGGTTTATGCGATGCACCCGATCGCAGCTTTTACATGGGTGCCGTTTGCGGGCGTCGGTTTCCGTTTCCGTTCCTGCGTCGCGATGGAGAATGGAACCGCAGATGCTCTTCCCCCAACACGTCGCGCAGCGCCGTTTGCAGTTCCGAACTGCAGGAAACGCGGAGAGCCGCCGGAGTCTTGAGCAAATACCGCATCGGCTTGCCCGGTGTTTCTTCATGTGCGGAATCGACGACGACCACAACTTCGATGCGGCCGGGAAAACGCGAAAGAATATCGCGGACGCGCGTCATGTCGGCTTCACTGTGCAAACCCCGCTGAAATTTGACTGCCACTTGCTGCGTGTATTCGTTGTCGGCATCTTCCAGCGACATAATGCGATCGACAATTACGTTCGGCTCGCGTCCGCGGCGGTCGATGCGGCCGGAGACGTAACAAATTTTCTCCGACTTGATCCATTCCTCGTACTTGGAAAACTGTTCCGGCCAAATGATGCAGCGGACAATTCCATCGGGCGATTCAAAATCGAAGTTGGCGTAACGCGTGTGTCCGTTGCGGCTCGGCTTTTTCGTTTGCGTGCGTTTGATGGAACCAACCATGCCTCCCAGAAACACTTCGACCTTGTCGTCCAGATCGGTCAGCTCGTTCATGCGATGTGTCGCATGCCGGGAGATCTGCTCCGCACACTCCGCCAGCGGATGCGACGTCAGATAAAACCCGAACACTTCTTTTTCGAGTTGCAGCTTCTGGCCGTGCGTCCAATCGGGCGCTGCCGGCAGTTGCACGTCAACTTCCGTCTCTTCGTCGTCGCTGTCGTCGCCGCCAAACAGGTTCATCTGCCCAATCTGCCTGTCGCGAAAACGGGCCGCTGCCGCCTGCACAGCCCGTTCGGCTACCGCAATATGTTGCGGCCGATTCGGGCCGAAGCCATCGAGCGCCCCTGCCTTAATCAGCGTCTCCAACGTGCCGCGGTTCAGCGACTTCGGATCGACGCGTTCGGTCAGATCGTAAATATTCTTGAACGGTCCGTTCTCCTCGCGTTCGGCCACGACTGCCGCCACCGCCTGCGC
>CAUZOL010000455.1:0-4756 GCA_963581435.1 Planctomycetota bacterium | reverse complement strand
CGCCATCCCGCACACCGGACAGTCGGCCGGTGTTTCGCTTGTCACCCCTTCGCACATCGGGCAGAAATACTTGCCATTCGGCTTCCGCGGCGAAGAAGATTCCGGCATCATCCCGCTGAGTTGCACGACCGACAGTTCCATCGCCGTATCACAGCCGGCCCCGCTCGCTTCGGCTCCCGGGTTCAGAAACTTCTCCCGGCACATCGGGCAGCAGAAGTAGAACGTCTCGCCGTCGCGTTCGGCGGTGATGGTCGATGACTCGTCAACTTGCATTCCACAAATCGGGTCGATTGCCATCTTTGTCCCAACTCGGTTGAATCGACCTTCAAAACCCGCCGGTTGCGGGCCGGTGGGGTCCGCGGGGGTGCAACCCCGCGGCTTGGTGTTACGGCTTTGTATTTATGTGAGAATGTCTTTGACGACGCGGCCGCCGATGTCTGTCAGGCGGAAATCGCGGCCCTGGAACCGGTGGGTGAACCGCTTGTGATCGAAGCCCAGCGTGTGCAGCATCGTTGCGTGCAAATCGTTGATGTGGACGATGTTTTCGACCGCGTGATAACCCAGTTCATCGGTCGCGCCGTAATTCACGCCGCCCTTAATCCCCCCGCCGCACAGAAACATGCTGAATGCTCGCATGTGATGATCGCGGCCAACGCGGCCTTTGTTGCTTTGGGCCATCGGCGTGCGGCCGAACTCGCCGCCCCACACAATCAGCGTGTCCTTCAACATGTCGCGTTGTTTCAAATCGCGAATGAGCGCCGCCGTCGGACGGTCGCACAGGCCGGCGCACATTTTCATGTACCGCGTCAAATCGTTGTGATGATCCCAGCCGCGATGATAGAGGTGAATGAATCGCACGCCCCGCTCGGCCAGCCGTCGCGCCAACAAACAGTTGTAAGCGTAAGAGCCATCTGCGCCGGCGGTACCGTACATGTCGAGAATGTGTTTCGGTTCGTCGGCGATGTCCATCAACTCAGGAACGCCCCGTTGCATACGAAATGCTAACTCGTACTGCGAAATCCGCGTCGCAATTTCCGGGTCGGCCGTCCGCTGTTCGCGGAGCCGATTCAGGTCGGCCAGAGTTTCCAGCACGTCCTGTTGTCGCTCGCGATTGACTCCGCGCGGATTGCCGACGTAGTGCACGGCATCGCCCGATGATTGAAACGGCACGCCCTGATATCGCCCCGGCAGGAAACCGCTGCTCCACTGGCGGACGGCGATCGGTTGCGGATTGCGGCCGCCGATGCTCGTCAGCACGACGAAGCCCGGCAGGTTCTCGCTTTCGCTTCCCAATCCGTATGTTGCCCACGACCCCATGCTGGGTCGGCCGGAAATCGGCGTGCCGGTGTTCATCACCGTGTGTGCCGGGTCGTGATTGATTTGATCGGTATGCAGCGAACGCACGATGCAGATTTCGTCGGCGACCGATCCAATGTGCGGGAACACTTCGGAAATCGGCTGTCCCGATTTCCCCCACCGCTTGAACTTCAGCATGGGTGCCTGACAGACGAGTTTCTTTCCTTGAAGCTGCGCGATCGGCTGCCCTTGCGTGACCGACGTCGGCATCGGTTGCCCGTGCATTTCCGCCAGTTTGGGCTTTTCGTCGAATGATTCCAGATGCGACGGCCCGCCCGCCATGCAGAGGAAGATCACCCGTTTTGCCGTCGGCGCGTGATGTAACAATCCGTCGAATCCCGGCGGGACACCCCGTTTCCCGCCAGACTCGTCGGCCTTGAGCAACGACGTCAACCCCGCTGCACCCAAACCGAGCGAAGCACGCCCCAGAAACGACCGCCGATTCGACAACCGCGCGTTGGTTTCGTCGTCACGATGTCCAATTCGCATCACGCCCCCCCCCTGTCGCTTGAGGTTCAGCGAACCTGCGACCATCGAAAAACAGTTAGCCCACACACCTACTTTCGCCCCTCGGTCTGTAGCAGTCAACCGGAGGAAGGAGACGGAGTCGTTCGGTGCTTCAGAAACCCGGTTTTTTGGAAAAACCGGGTTTCTCATGCTACTCTTCGACCGGGGGCGGTTCGGTGTCGAAACCTTCCCACTTCATCGCGCGGTCCATCGGCTCGATCCGCAGCACGACCACGCCGTCGAGAAAAATCCGCACGGTTCCCGTCGATTCCGAAATCGCGATCGCGACGGCATTCGTCGCTTTGGAGATGGCAGCCGACGCCCAATGTCGCGAACCCAGACCTTGCGAAAGTGTCAGCCCGGTGGCGGGGGCATCGAGAATGCGACCGGCCGCCTGCACCAGTCCGTCCGATGAGATCACAAAAGCGCCGTCGATTGACGAAAGCTCCTTAATGCTCTCGCGGACGCGCGGGCTGCGGATCATTCGTTCCTTTTTGGGATATCCCCGGAACGGATCGTGAATTTGCTCGTGCGACATCGCCATCACCTTGCGATGATTGCCTACGACGAACATTGTCCCAATCGGTTTGCCTTCACGACCTTCGCGGCCGATTTCGCAAGCCAGATCGACCACGATTCGTAGCGTTTCCAACGGCACCTGTGTCTCAAGCCGCCTGAGGTCGCGCGAGGTCAACTTCGCCAGATGCTCTGCCAAACTGATCTGGCTGATGGTATCCAGTCCTTCACGTTCAAACAGCGAATAGATCGCGATCACCTTGTCGCCCGGTTGCAGCAGGTCGTCTGCGATGGCTTCCAGCAAAGCCTGGCTGACCTGCAACTGCCGCGTCTCCGGCTCGTGAAGCAATGGCACCAGCGCGACTTCGTCTTCGACGGCTGCCCGCTGCACGTCCGGCTTGTCCGACGCCACCACCAGCCGCAGCTTCCGCAAGTATTTCCGGATGGCGACAAAGTCGAACGGGACGTCGGCCAGTATCATGAGCGCTTGCGCCTCGCAATCACCTGCCACCCGGCGCGCTGCAGTAAGCAGGCTGCGGGTTTGCGGCGACACGGGAACGCGTTTCATGAACGACTCCGCAGTTCTTCCAACCTGTTCTGACGTTGTTTTCAAGGTTTCCGTCGGCAGCGGACAATCGCGCTCGACGAACTCCCGAACGGCCACGGCATTCGACAATGCCGATCGTCAACCAACTGACGGCCGTTTCCACACACGGTGATAACAGTGTAGGAAATCCGGCCCAGCCGTCAACTTGTGAGGCTGAGGAGATGGCGCAATTGGCGAAAGAATCACCGCTGCATCGATTTTCGTCGGCAACTGGCCGCGACCACCACTTGCGGCAAGCTCATTTCCGCGTCGATGCTTTCCCGCGCGATGCCGTTTTCTGTGTTGGTTCCACAAGCCGCTCGGTTCGCCTGCTGACCACGTGCATCGAACTCTTCTCGGTGATCCCGCCGACTTGTCGCTTGTTGACCGTCATTGTCTTCTCAACAATCACGCCTCGGGCGAGGTCGAATACTGCCGTGCCGCTCGGCGTTCGTTGTATCAACTGCGTGCGGATTTTGGGATCGCGAATCGGTGTGAGGACCCTCGCGCTGATTGAAATTGTCGCCAGGCCGTCCTCAACCGACTTCAGCGAGTACCTTCTCAGCAGTGTGATCGGCCGCAACAATGACTTGCTGATCCTTACATCGACTGCAATTCGATCGCTCCACGAGTCGCCGACTGCGATGCTTTCTTGAGGGAAGACGACCAGGAAGTTGTGGCTGGGATCGCTGGCATCGGTTTGCGGAGCTAATCTTAGTTGTCCCACAGCACGTTGATTGGAGCGATTAAGCAGCAGGACTTTCTTCAATTCGCCGTTTGCCGCCAGACGCATTCTCACCTGTGGCTTTCCAATCGTCGCCTTCACCGATCGGAACTGCGATGGTGGCTGCTCTTTGGAATCTGAATCGAACTTCACCAGTGGCGTGTTTTTTCCGAAATCCACCTGCATCTTCACACGGTCGAGTACCAGCTCAAGCAGCCCTGTTCCGACACCATCGACCGAAACCACGCGGTAGTGCTTGCGGGCCGATGTCTCGGTTTTCGTCACGTCCACCAATCCCGCACCCTTGATCGTCTTCGTCGTGCGCTGCTGCTCGTCGTAAAACACCAGATCGTCGCGTTGGAACTTATAACGGAGACGGTATAGTTGCTTGGGAATCGGTGCTTCCACCGGCTTGTCGTTTGACGTCTCTTCGGCGGTAATGAGTTGGCCCGACAGTCCCACGGCAACCAACCCCAATACGACACAGGCAATCCAACGTTGGGAAAGACGAAACGACATGGGCGGGATTCCTTCCCAACAGGGCAATTGGAAACAACTTACGCAAACAGATGGGATCACAAGACAGGCCGGATTCTCATCGAGGAGAATTTCGGCGGCGGGATACTAGCAGAATCCACAAATCGCCACGAGCCGAATCCCCCGTCGGCGATTTACACCGGTGTGATACACACGATGGAGTTGTCTCGCGTCTCAATTTGACGCAAAGGCGCGAAGACGCAAAGCACGGCAAAGAGAGGCCACAAGAGAAAAGAGGGCATGGAAGTCGCGAGCGGCGAATTGGATGTCCCTGATGAATCCCAACCCTCCATGTTGGCTTCTTTGCGAACCTCTGCCTCTCTGCGACTTTGCGTCAAAAAAAGCGAAGTCCATTACTTGCCGCCCGTTGTCTCCTCGGGGGCGAATTCCAGTTGATCGCAGCTGGAGCTATTGTCAATTGTTGTGTTATGAAAATGTTTCTAAGCGGCGAATTCCTGCAGAATTCCGTCTTGGAAGGAACGTCCTTCGACGACGAGCGTCATCTTTTCGTGGCTGCGTAAGCGGTTCCA
>CAUZOL010000454.1:0-4836 GCA_963581435.1 Planctomycetota bacterium | reverse complement strand
AGTCACTTTCGTCAACTCGCAGAAAGCCGTTTACGAAATCGAGCACCAGTCGGAAGAGATGCGGATCGCTCGCGGCGACTCGACAGAGAAACCCAAAGCGGAAACCGATCTCGAATCGAAACTCGCCCAGGCAGAGAAAAAACGTGACGCAGCGAAAGCCAGCGTGGACTCGCCGGACGGGAAGTACAAACCTTTGGGCGAGCTGTTCCCCAAAACAAGTACCGGACGACGCCTGGCACTGGCTCGCTGGGTTACCAGCGAATCCAATCCGCGAACAGCTCGCGTGGCGGCCAATCATCTGTGGAACCGTCACTTCGGTAGACCACTTGTCGACACGCCGGAGAATTTCGGGCTGAACGGCCGACAGCCGACGCATCCGAAGCTGCTCGACTGGCTGGCCAGTGAGCTGATCGCAAGCAACTGGCAAATGAAGCCGCTGCATCGGCTGATCGTGTTGTCCAGCGTGTATCGGCAGACGTCGAACGATCGGGACGCATCAAATCACAGTATCGATCCTGAGAACCGTTTCCTGTGGCGCATGAACTCACGGCGAATGGAAGCCGAGGTCGTGCGCGATGGCGTCTTGCATCTGTCGGGAAAACTCGATCTGGCCCGTGGTGGCCCGGACCTGGCCGAGTCCGACGGCGAGAAGATCCCCAGACGCAGTATCTACTTTCGTAACACTCCGGACTCGCGCATGCCGATGCTGGAACTGTTCGACATGGCCAATCCCAACGCGTGCTACCGCAGGAAGGAGAGCGTTATTCCGCAGCAGGCACTGGCATTAATGAACAGCGGTCTGGCTCAGGATCACGCAAGGGATATTGCCGCGAACCTGCTGGGGGACGTGGTCGCCGGTGAGAATTCCGCATCAGAATTCGTGACGGCTGCGTTCGAGACGATGCTGGGTCGGACACCGTCAGTAGCCGAGTCGACAGCCTGCGAGAAATACCTCACCAGAGCTGCTCAGCCACCTGGCCCAAGCGAGACCGCCGCATTTCCCGTCGGCGGTTCCAGTAAACGCGGGCCGGCGGCGGACCGGGCCACACGCGCCCGTGAGAATCTGGTGCATGTCCTGTTGCTGCACAACGATTTCGTGACGATCCGCTGAACCAGCCCGCCGAATCGCAATTGCTCACGATTACGCTCTGCGGTACGCTCGCGCCAAACGCGGCACAGCAAAGAGTGTTGAATCAATCGCATCGCGATTCCTGAGGAGAATCTTGAAATGCTGAAGTGGAATGGAACCCTTGCCGCACTTTTCTCAATGATTCTGATTGCCGGCTGCGCCGGAGAATCGACGGACTCTGGTTATGGCGGAACCGGAACAGTCGGGTCGACAACCGGCGTCGAGCCCGTTGCCGCCGATCCAGTTGAGGAAGATCCGGGTGAAGACAAACCACTCGCGGATGGAAACACGGAACCGCCGCTGCCTGGCGTCACGAAGGCGGTCGAGTCTGTGCCGTCGGCGGACATAACGAGCGAACCGGGCGACCAGTCCTCGCCGGATGGAATCGCCGTGACCGTCGTGACGCCTGATGAGTTCGATGCAATCATCGCCAAACACAAGGGCAAAGTCGTGCTGGTCGATTTCTGGGCGTTGTGGTGTGTGCCATGTCGGAAGGCGTTTCCGAAGACGGTCGAGCTGGCACAGAAGCATGCCAATGACGGGCTGGTCGTCGTCTCCATGTCCTTTGATGATTCTGAAGCGAAGAGCGACGCGCTGGAGTTCCTGAAGGAAAACAAGGCGACGATGCAGAACCTGATGTGTACCTACGGCGGAGGGGATGAATCCTTCAGCAGCTATGACATCGGCGACGCGGGCCTGCCTTACTACCGCGTCTACGCCGCCGATGGCACACTCGAGAAGGCATTCAAGAACTCGCCCGATGCCGGAGTCGACGAAGCAGAAGTCCATAAGCTTGTGGAAGAGCTTCTGGCATCAAAAGCCAAATGAAGCCGCGGCACTCGCCGACCTGGGAATTGCCGACTGGCCGTGTTCAGTTCCAACTCAACAGGCGACTCGCCATCTGCCGTGCACGCAGCAGCAGTCTCGTGACCAGGCTCTTCCAGCGGTGGCGCGTCATGTGTGACGAGGTCAGCATCACACCCGCTCCAAAGGCCACGGCGACGATGTTTGAGGCCGCCACGGGTTGTGGGGTGTCCGTGAGAGCCCCATCACTGGACGCAGCATCGTCCGCAATCGAGTAGTTCGCCGCGACTGAATTCCAGGCTTCCGAGCCGGCCGAGTCGAACGCGATCAAACGCCCCATCGATGCGTCTGTCTCCGACGAGCGATCGCGGCGAGTCTGGTCGTCCAGCAGCGGGTGTCGGCGTGCTGCATCACTTCGATCAGCTACGGCCAGTTCGATGAATCCACCTTCCGTCGCCGAGCCGATGAGCCGACGACGGCTATCGCCAGGCTGTTCCCGTTTGGCCAGTTCTTCGAGCGCTTGTCGGGTCGCTGCGCTGTTCTGGCTGCCTGACTCTGGATCGGTCTTACTGTCGTCGTCTGTCTCCGCCGCGGCCGGCGCGTCAGCATCGATATTGATGAAGCCACCAGACTCTTCAGTGGCGGCGGCAAATACCGAATCCGCACGGGATGGGTCAACGTCGTAGGGCTGATCGTTGTTGATGCGAAGGGCCAGGGCGAACAAATCGGCGGCTTCCCTTTCTCCGACAATCAGACCGTCACGATTGGCTGGAGTCGAACCAGCAGGCGCGCTCGCAGGCGCGGATGTCGCGGAGCTTTCGACGGGAACGTCGATTTGAGGAGACGCATCATTCGCAACAGGAGTCGTGGATTCTTCGGTTGCCGAATCGCCGGGGGTGGACGTCGTTGCTGGCGATGCACTCGGTTCCGTTGCTGGCGAAAGCGTCGGCGTCGTTGGAGCTGCGGGCTGGGTACCGGTCGGTGGGCTCGCGGGTGACGGCGTGGCAGGAGGCAAACTCGGTGCGTTTGTCGGCGGTGAGTTGTTTCCCTGACCCGGCTGCCCGTTCGATCCACCGCCGTTCGATCCGCCGTTGTTGGACCCACCGTTGTTGGACCCACCACTGTTGGACCCACCGCCGTTGGACCCACCGCCGTTGTTGGAATTGCCGTTGCTACCGTTAGACCCGCCGTTGCCACCGCCGGACTTGTGTCCGCCTGACGACTGTGAGTGATTCGCGTGGCCGTCGCTGCCGCCTGGATTCTGGGAGCCCTGATTTTCAGACGTGTGCGATCCGCCTGAGTGCCCCTGGTGACCCTGTTGCCCACCGATCGATCCAGGCCCGATCGTTGACGACAACATCACTCGCGCTTCGGTGATCTCGGCCAACACGCTCGGAATACTCAGCCGTTTGCGTCGTCGCGGTCGGGAAAGCAGACCACACCATGAACGCCCGGATCGTTGTAAGCGAGATACGTGTCGTGCAGTTCTCGTCATCGTGCAGTTCAGACTTTCAGAGGAGAAACTCGGTGTGCGAAACACGGCGGATACCTCTTCATCGAATTCAGGTCGGCCGGACCGCCATGTCCGACCGTTGGTTGACTGAGGTGGTGACAGTTTCACGGACAGGTGAGTTGCTTATTTTGGGTTCCAGAAAGGAGCCTGAAAATGGCGAAGAAGAAATCGTCGAGTCGTGGAGAATCGGTCCGCCGTCGGTACACCGAGGAGTTCAAGGAAGAAGCGGTTCAGATGTTGCTGGATGGTCATTCGGCGGTGTCGGTTGCCGAACGGCTGGGACTTTCCGGAACGAACATTCTGTATCGCTGGAAACAGCAGGTGCTCGCCAGCAGTGGTCCTGTTGCCGGCACACTGGAGCAACGACTCCGGGAAGTTGAAGCGGAATTGCGGCGTACTCGGCAGGAGCGTGACATCTTAAAAAAAGCGTTGGCCATTTTCGGCCGCGACGGCTGACAGACATCTACCGAACCATCGAAGCCATCACTGATCGCACTGCATCCGTCGCAAGAATCTGTGAAGTGTTGACGGTGAGTCGTTCTGCTTTTTACGCCTGGCAGCGAGCTGAACCAACGATTCACGAACAACGCGATGAAGAACTGCTGCCACTGATTCGGATCATCTTCAGGAAACACAAACGTCGTTATGGAGCGCGTCGCATCGCCGATGAACTCCGTGATACGGGACACGCCTGCAGCGTTCGTCGTGTGCGGAAACTGCTGAAAACACAGGGTCTGAAGGCGATTCAACCAAAGTCGTTTCAACCGAAAACCACTGACAGCAAACATCGGCTGGGTTACAGCCCGAACCTGCTGCTCGATGCGGCCGAACCCGATGGCATGAATCAGTTGTGGGTCGGCGACATCACTTACATTCGTCTCCGAGGAGGAACCTTCTGCTACCTGGCCGTGCTCATGGACCGTTTTTCGCGACGCATTATTGGATCGAATCTCGGAACGGACATGACCGAGTCACTGGTTCTCAAAGTACTGAGCCGAGCAATTCGCGAGCGTCATCTGACCGACGGCTTGATTCATCACAGCGACCGCGGTGGCCAGTATGCGGGAACGAAGTATCGCGCCATTCTGCGTCGAGCAAACATTCATCAAAGCATGAGCCGGGCGGCCGACTGTTACGACAATGCCTTCATGGAATCGTGTTTCGGAACACTCAAACGAGAACTCGAAATGACCGAATACAACAGCCACCAGGAGGCACGCTCCGAGATCGCTCAGTACATCCGCTACTACAACTTCGAAAGAAAACACTCCAGCATCGAATACCTCAAACCTGCCCAGTTCGAATCTCTCATCAACCAACCAGAATAAGAGAACGCACTGTCCGCAAAAACGTCACCACCCCAGCACTCCTCAAAGGATCGCTCGACGAA
>CAUZOL010000453.1:0-4866 GCA_963581435.1 Planctomycetota bacterium | reverse complement strand
CCCACACATCCGCAGGAATTCCGTTCGGTCGTTTTGGGGTTTCCTTTCCCATGCCCGAAACCATCGCATCTTCCGCCTCATGCGCGAAGAGCGGTTTTGTGAACGGTTACCTCGAAACGTCCCGGCATTCTGGGGACGGCCATCATCAACGGCAGTGCCACCGAAATCATTGACACGCAGCATTATGTGACGAAAGCCGACCCCAGTTGGTTCACTGCGAGTGGTCCGCAATCCAGTCGGCGGGTTCTCATCGTCGATGGATCGCTGTTCTTCCGGCAGTTGCTCACCACGTCCCTTGAGGTCGAGTCGTATTCGGTCATATCCGCGGAAGACCCCGTGGAAGCGATCGAATTGATCGAACGTGGGGAGAAGTTCGACGCGGTCATCTCGGAAATCGAGATGTCGCGAATGAACGGGTATGAGTTTGCCGCGTGGCTTAGAGAACGCAACGACTGCGAACACATGCCGATCGTCGCCTTGTCGTCGCGCGGTACTTCAACCGACCAGCAGAATGCTACGCAATCGGGATTCGACCGCTGGCTGACCAAGTTCAGTTCGCAGGAAGTGCTCTCGACCCTCGACGATCTATTCGCTCGCGTTCCCACGCAGACAGGAGCAACCACATGAGCGCTACAGCACAACTCGAAAACCGAACCGAAGCCGAATCGGAGATGGACCAGCATCTCAACTACTCGAATCAATACGTTTCGTTCTGGATCGACGGCCAACTGTTGGGCGTTCCGGTGAGTTCGGTGCAAGAGGTACTCAATCCTCAGCAGATTGCCCGCACACCTCAGGCCCGTCCTGAGATTGCCGGGCTGTTGAATCTACGCGGCCAGATCGTAACGGCGGTCAACCTGCGGAAGCGTATGAACTTGCCCGACCGAGACGAAGATCAACCCGACCTGAACGTTGTGGTTCGCCACAAGGGGGAATCTTTCAGCCTGCTGGTGGATGAAGTCGGCGATGTGATTAACGTCTCCTCCGAGACAATGGAGCCGGTCCCCCACACGCTCGACGCGCACTGGAAGAGTATGACGGACGGCGTGTTTCGGCTGGAAGACCGGCTATTCATCATTTTGAACGTCAATGCCGCTTTAAATATTTCGTAGCCAGCCTTTTTAACGTTCGGTTCGTCGAGACGTCAGGAACCACTAATTATGGGCCTTAAAGTCGATCTGTTGCGCAGCTCGTTCGAGTTGATTGCGCCAAAGGCAGACCTGCTTGCCGAGCGGTTTTACGATCGGCTGTTCGCTGATTATCCACACTTGGAACCACTGTTTGACGATGCTGACATTGAGGATCAGCAGCAAAAACTGATCCAGTCGTTGGCTGTTGTGGTCAAGTCGCTGGACAACGCAAAGGCATTGACCCGCTACCTGCACGACCTTGGCGGTCGCCACGCGGAATACGGGGCAACCGAAGACGATTACGAACCGGTTGCTCTCACGCTATTGACGGTCATGGCAGAAATTGCCGGCAAAGTGTGGAACAAAAAACTCGAATCAGCTTGGGGCGATGCACTGGGTGCTGTCGCTGAAATCATGCTGGAAGGTGCCGCACAGGAAGCTGAGAAACAACCGCAGTTGGTCGGCTCGTCGGCCGCGGGAAGAAAATCAAACGAGTCCAAACCATCGTCGGTGAACGGGGAACGTCCCGCATCAAAAACCAGGGCAACCAAAGCGGGATCCCCCGCAGAAAACTAGGAGAGAAGCATGTCGACAACAGCCAAACAGTCCAAAGCCAAGGCCGGTCAGCAGGTCGAGAGTCTCGATAAGTTTTACAACATGGTCGAGAACGTGCCGATCAACGTGCTGTTGGCCGACACTGACCTCAATCTGATTTACATGAACGCGTCGTCAACATCCACATTGAAGACGCTCGAGCAGTTTCTGCCCAAGCCGGTTGAAGAGCTCGTCGGCGAGTCGATCGACATTTTTCACGAAGATCCTGCCTATCAGCGGAAAATTCTCAGCAATCCCGATGCTATGCCATTGACGGCACAAATTAACGTCGGTCCGGAGACGCTGTCCCTGGTCATCTCCGCCGTTCGCGATTCCGATGAAAACTACATCGGCCCAATGGTCACCTGGGAAGTGGTGACCGAGAAGCTACGGATGGAGAAAGATCTTGGCGGTCAACTCGCAGCGATCAGCAAGGCGCAGGCGGTGATCGAGTTCAATATGGACGGCACGATCATTACGGCCAACGAGAACTTCTTGGTGACTCTGGGCTACACGCTGGAAGAAGTCCAGGGCCAGCATCACCGCATATTTGTCGAACCGGCGTTCGCAGCCAGTGCCGAGTATACGGATTTCTGGGCAAAGCTGAACCGCGGCGAGTACGAATCGAAGGAGTACAAGCGGCTGGGTAAAGGTGGCAAAGAAGTCTGGATTCAGGCTTCCTACAACCCAATCCTGGACCTCAACGGCAATCCGTTCAAGGTTGTCAAATTTGCCACCGAAGTTACGCAGCAGCGGGAAATGGCTTTGCGGGGTGCCATGATTGCAGAGATGCCTGGCAACGTCATCCTGGCTAACGCAGACTTGGAAATCACGTACCTCAACCCTGCTTCGGTGAAGCAGTTGACAGCAATCCAACAATTCCTGCCGGTCCCGGTCGATGAGATCGTCGGCCAGAGCGTCGATATCTTTCACAAGGACCCGGCCTATCAGCGCGGCATCCTCTCGAAACCCGAAAACCTGCCCGTGCAGGCGCAGATCCAGGTCGGTCCGGAAACCCTCGACCTGCTGGTGAGCGCCGTCCGCGATGCTGACGGCACCTACATCGGCCCGATGGTCAGTTGGGAAGTTATCACCGAGAAGTTGAAGGCCGAAAACGAAATGGTTCGCGTGCAGAACATGATGGAAAACATTCCCGTCAACGTCATGCTCTCGAACACCGATTTCGAAATCGTGTACATGAACCCGGCTTCAGAAACGACATTGAAGACGCTGGAACACTTGCTGCCGGTTAAGGTCGATCAGTTGATCGGGGAGAAGATTGACATCTTCCACAAGAACCCCGAAATGCAGCGGCGAATCGTTGGCGATCCGGCGAATCTTCCGCATCGTGCCAAGATCATGGTGGGCGACGAAACACTCGACTTGCTGGTCTCGGCCATCCTCGACGCCAACGGCGATTTCATCGGTCCGATGATCACTTGGGAAGTCGTTACCGCCCAGGTGGAATTGGCTGATTCGTTCGAGCGTGACATCAAGGGCATTGTGAATATCGTCACGTCATCGGCAACCGAAATGCAGGCCAGTTCGAAGAGCATGGCGGCAACGTCCGAAGAAACGTCGCGACAATCGCAGGTGGTTGCAGCGGCCAGTGAAGAGGCGACGAAGAACGTGGAAACTGTTGCTTCGGCGACAGAAGAACTGAGTGCATCGATTTCTGAGATTGCCAATCACGTACAGGAAGCCTCGAAAATGACGTCTCTTGCGGTCGAAGAGGCCGATCGGACGAACACAACGATTAACGACCTTGGTGAATCGAGCAACGAGATTGGCCAGGTGGTGAAGGTCATCACGTCAATCGCCCAGCAAACGAACCTGCTGGCGTTGAACGCGACCATCGAAGCGGCTCGTGCCGGCGAAGCGGGCAAAGGTTTTGCGGTTGTCGCGAACGAAGTGAAGGAACTGGCCCGGCAAACCGCCAAAGCTACTGAAGAGATCAGCCAGAAGATCTCAGCAATTCAGGGCGCAAGTGGTGATGCCGCGACGGCGATCGAGTCGATCGGTTCACAGATTGGCAAGATCAACGAGATTGCCACCACCATCGCTGGTGCCGTCGAAGAACAAACGGCCGCCACCAACGAGATTTCGAGAAACGTGGCCGAGGCGAGCAAAGGGACCGCCGAAGTCAGCAGCAACATTGCCAGCGTTTCTCAGGCTGCCGAAGAAGGTGGCAAAGGCGCCGCCGATATTCTGACAGCATCCGACGGTCTGGCTCAGGAATCGGCGCGGCTCGACGAGATGGCAGACGGATTCCTCGAAAAGCTCCGCGCTGTCTAACTGACCGAATTGAACGGTCAGGTTACAACGTAATCAGTCTCTGAACAAATGCAGCGAGGCGAGACGATCGCCTCGCTGCATTCTTTTTCGCTCGATACACACCTCTACCGGTTCTATTGGTCGTCGCAATCACAGCCTCAGCGATATTGTCGGTCAAGACACCTTCAACGACAGCATTGTGCGGTAAACCTCGCAATTCCCCCTAGAGCTCGCAGATGCCCAAGGACGGAAGTCCTTGAGGTTCCGATAAGTACAAGACAGTTGGCAGGACACAATGCCATCCCGTCGCGCAAGCGACGGCATCAATCCTTCCCCATTGGGTAGGCAGCGAATAATGAAGAGAATTCTACTTGTTGATGATTCCCGCACCGTGCGCTCGGTGTGCCGCGACATGCTCGCCGGTTACGACATGGACATCGTTGACGCCGAAAACGGGGCGATTGCTCTGGAAATTGTCCGTTCGCAGCCTCCGTTTGATGTCGTGTTGCTCGACTGGAACATGCCCGTAATGAATGGGATTACGTTCCTGGAGACATTGATGCAGGAGCAACTCGAACGGCGTCCGGTGGTCATTATGTGCACAACCGAGAATGACATGTCGCATATTGGTCGGGCAATCAAGGCCGGCGCTAGTGAATACATTATGAAACCATTTGACGAATCCGTCCTCGAAGACAAACTGCAGGGAACTGGCGTCCTATGAGTCAACAGCAGATACAAGTACTCGTCGTCGACGATTCCGCCGTGGTTCGCGGCTTGATCGCTCGAGCGCTGGAGACCGACACAGAAATTGCTGTTGTCGGCACTGCGATGCACGGTGAAGCGGCACTAGGTTGGATGCGCCGTC
>CAUZOL010000452.1:0-4882 GCA_963581435.1 Planctomycetota bacterium | reverse complement strand
ATCCATCAAGTCGAACGCCCGCGGCTTCCGCAACTTTGCGAACTACCGCACCCGCATCCTGTTCTTCTGTGGAAAACTGAAACTCAAACCGTGCTGAAAACACCCATTAAAATCGGTGAAGAACCGAGAATGGCAAGCCAAAATCCGTTTACTACGCTTGCGGTTGGTCGGTCCGCCCCGTTAGTCGCTCTACCAAGTCCAACAATTGGCACAACGGTGCCTTGTCCGGCACATCGACTATTCTTGTTCGCAGGTATGATGGCCTAAACTGGGCAGTGCTGTTCAACACACGTCGCGGAAAGAATGGCAAAGGATTGTCCGGTCTGATCGATAGCCGTGTTCACCAGGCGGCCGCAGCGGTGAAAGTCTGGCCTGATAACGACCAGTTCCGGTCGGTAAAGTGACTCGAAGTTCCTTCAAGACTCCTAGCTAACTGAACACAGTGGCGCAGTCGCTACGTCACTGACTCTGTCTCCACGACCGTTGCGTTTTCGGCAGGGTGGCTGCGATCGACGAACGGGAGCCCCCAGACGGTGCGTGACCGGCGTTCTCATCACCCTTGCGCTTCAACGCCGAAACCGACGATTCAGCGGACAGTCAGAATCGGTGGCATGAAGGAAGCATTCAACTGCGGGCTTCGCTCTGCTACGACCCCAGCCACCCTGCCGAGTTCAACATGCCAAATCACACTCGCGCAAGCGAGTTCTAATTATGTGGAATTTTAGACGCCAAGGAACAAACGATGGCCCCGATTCAGAGTGTTCGCGAGAGCTACGATCGCTGTTGCGCGAATGGTGATTTCCCCGCGACCTTTTACGAAATCTTCTTCACGAAGTCGCCCGAAATCCCAAAGCTGTTTGCGGAGACGGATTTCAAGCAGCAGAAACGCCATTTGCGGGCGGCGTTGCTGCTATTGATCAAGTACCAACCCGACGATGAGCCAACTCGTATCGCGTTGGAAAAAATCGGGCGATCCCACAATCGTGACGCACTCAACATTCGGCCCGATTTGTATCCGTTGTTTCTGGAGAGTGCGTGCGAAACCATAAAGAAACACGACCCCCAGTGGTCTGTCGAGTTGGAAAACCAATGGAAGGAACGCATTCAGGGCGGTGTCGAACTGGTCATCTCGATGTACTGAGGGCGGCAGGGTGGCTGGGGTCGTAGCGCAGCGAAGCCCCCAGCCACCCAACGCCGTCTTCACAGCCAAATCCGCCCGAAATGTGGTCAAGATTCTGCCTCGCAAAGGTTTGAAAGACAGGGTTTGTCTGGTCAACAGCGATCAATTCCCGATTGTGGTGGCCACTTTCCTCAGAATTGCGCTTGTTTTGTTCACGTTTCCGGTTAGACTCAATTCCTGCGGTCGAGTAGCCTGAACCAGTTGTGTCGGGCAAGGCCGCAAAGACACCTTTTTTGAGAAACGGACAGACGATGGCAGAAGGCACGATCAAGCGGCTGACGGACAAAGGCTTCGGCTTTATCGAAGACGGCAGCGACAAGGACATGTTCTTCCACAGTTCAAACCTTGACGGGGTGAGCTACGATCAACTCCAAGAAGGACAGCGAGTGTCGTACACCGAAGGGCGTGGACCGAAAGGGCCGCGAGCGGAGAACGTCCGACCGATTTAATCGTCGTGACAATTCGCAAGACACGGAAGCCGACGAATTTCGTCGGCTTTTTTTTTTCGATGACTGAGGATGCCCGTTATCGCCACCTCGTCTCCCGATCCGGATTCCGGTGGGGAACCGTTGTGATCACGATTCCCGACGAATCTGTTCTTCTCGGAACTGCACAAATCCGGCAGGTTAGCTGCGATCGACCAACGGGAGCCCCCAGACGATGCGTGACCGGTGTTCTCAGCCGCTACGACGGGCTTGGCCTGCATCACCTGTTTATTCACTGCACTATCGTGACATTTTCGACAGGCCCCGGCGAGACTATTGTGTTCACGTAGATTTCATTTGAGCATTACCGCAACATCAACAACCGACTGACCGAGGTCCCGACCGATGATCGGAACGATTTTGATCGCCAGACGATTTGGCGTTGTCTTGGGAATCGTGCTGAGCGTGGGGATCGCAACCGCCGCCGCGGCCGATCCGGTCAGTGTCTGGGAAGTCGTCACCACCTATCGCAAGCAGCTGGACAACGGACGGCTGCAACTGCTGTCGGATGGCAAGACCGACAAAGGAATTCCCTGGACCTTCAACCGCGGTACTGTCGATTTCGGTCGCGAGGGTAAGGCGTCGGCTCGTGCGGGCGGGACTTTTTTCAAAGGAAATTGGGTCGGCGGCTGGCAGCTCAACGCCCGCGTCTTGATGAATAACGCCACGCTCCAAACCGAACCCGCTGCTCCCGTCACGTTGCCGAAATCCTCAGGGGAAACAATGATCGGCAGCAAACCGTCCGCTGCACTGAAGGACTCGATCGCCGATTTGTGGGAGTTGATTGCCGTCGTTCCCAGAACGAACAAGTTCATCCGCCTGACGTGCGACTTCACGTCGAACGATCTCGTGCTGGACGGCGACCGAAAAATCGCGACTTACGAATTTCAAAAAAAACGGTCGTCGTGAAATTTATCGATCCACAATTCGGCCGCATCGTGCTTGTCGAGAAACAGGACAATGTCCTCTCCGGGCGAACGAAACCGGTAAAACGCAAGTATTGGGATATCAAGTTTGTCCGCGTCCAACGGCAGGCCGTCTATCGGACAACAGACAAAAAGGACTACATTCTCTACACAAACAATCGCGTCAATTCGCCGCGGTACACGGCTGACTATTATTTCAACATTTGACTGGTACTTCTACAAACAGGATGGGAAGCGGCGACTGGCGTTCAGCAGCAGCCATGCAACCCTGACCGCCGGCGGCCGGCGGTTAAGCTTTAGCAGTCAAGAGATGGTACTCATCGCGGGCCGCCCGCCGCGGTAACAAGCAACTGCTCTAGAACCAGTTTCAAAACGTCTCAGGGGTGGCCGGGGCTGGACCGAAGGGAAGCCCCGGTTCTGCAATCCCCGGGGCTTCGTAAAGACTCCAGCCCCGGCCACCCACGGAAAACTGGTTTTGAAACTGCTTCGAGTGTTCGATGGATCGTCCGCGATTATGCCCCTGTGACTTTCGTCTATAGACCCAAATATGGCAGACGCTGATCGAAAGAACGCGTGTCAACTCTGTGCCGATGCGATAGCTCGGGGCGAGCCGCTGAGCTGGTTCGACCAACTGTACGCCAATGGCGACGTGGCCACGATTCCGTGGGCCAACCTTGAACCCAATCCTAATTTGGTTTCATGGAACAGCGATTCAAAATTTAATTTTGACGGTAGGCTGTGTCTCAAGGTTGGCTGTGGCCTCGGCGATGATTGCGAATACATAAGCTCATGCGGTGGCGTCGTCACTGGATTTGATATCTCGCCCACTGCCATCGAATGGTGTCAGCGGCGAGTCCCGAATTCAGACGTCGAGTATTTGGTCCAGAACGTCCTCGAAGTTCCGCAGGAATGGGCACGGAAATACGAATTTGTTCTCGAATCCTATACGCTTCAAGTTTTGCCGCCCGACATTCGGCAACAAGCAATTGCTGCGCTAGCCGATTGCGTCGCAGACGATGGCACACTGCTTGTGATTTGTCGTGCGCGACAGGAAGCAGCACCAAAAGGCCAGATGCCGTGGCCAATCACCCGGCGGGAGTTGGAGTCGTTTGGCAACGAAGGCTTGACATTGATTCAACTGGAAGAATTTCGCGATAACGAAACTCCACCAGTTCATCGCTTTCGGGCTGAATTCCAGAGGGTCTGACAAAGGAGTCCACCAATAGTGTGGAGGCGGCGTGGCTGGACTCGGCCAATGTTGGCCCCCCAGGCGATACGCCAGCGACATTCTTTTTACCATCTCGCGTCAACGCCGAATCCAGTGCCACATCCGGCCCATCCTCGCTCAGTATTTGAACCATGCTCACCAGAGTCATCGAGACCAATCTCGGACCGGTCGAGTTCACGGAAGCCGGTACTGGCGATCCCGTGCTCTACTTTCACGGCACGGGTGTCACAGGTGACGCGATGGTGCCTGTCGAATCGCGGATGATCGACGATGGCTTTCGTCTGATTCTCCCGAACCGACCGGGATACGGTCAAACGCCGCTTTCACCGCATGAATCGGTCGCCGATTGTGGCAACGTGGCGGCCGCGTTGCTGGATTCACTTGGCATCGCCAAAGTCGGTGTCATGGGATCTTCGGGGGGTGCCGCATTCGCTGCCTCATTCGCAATCAACCAGCCAGACCGAACAAAATCGCTTGTCCTCTTGTGTCCTCAACTTCACCGTTGGGATCACAAACGATGGCTGCCGGCCAGTAGCCGCTGGACGCTGCCACTTCTCCGGCGGCGCTTTCTCCGCAAATTGCTGCTCAAGCTCTACCAGATTCAGCTGCCCCGAATGAGTGCCAAACAGTTTCTCAAAATGGAAGCGGGTGACCGCTATTCCGACGTGGCCGATGATCCGGCGTCGAATGCGCTCTGCGCTTTGACCTTGGCGGAAATGGCTCAGGGGACCAAACACGGCGGATTTGAAAACGATTTTATCATCTTCACAGACGAATCCATCATCGGTGCCAATTGCCTGCTGCAGACACCAACACTTTTGATTCACGATGCGCTCGATCCAATGGCTCCGGTCGATCACGTCGATTGGTTTGTTTCCAAGGTTCCACATTGCCAGCGCGTATCCATTCGCGCTGCAGGACACCTAATCTGGACCGTCCCCGATGCCGATGTCATGCATCAGACTCGAGTGCGGTTCCTGAGGGAGCACGTCATAGCGGGGTAGGTCCGGCTCGGCTCCAACGAATCATCAGTCCGGCACGACGGCCAGCAGTTCTTCGCCGA
>CAUZOL010000451.1:0-4910 GCA_963581435.1 Planctomycetota bacterium | reverse complement strand
CTGCCGAACTTGGCAATCGCGACAAAATCGTCCGCCCCGCAGATCACAGCGCAGAGGGCAATCACGACAACATTGATCAGCGGATAAGTGACCTCGCGGCGGCGGGGGTCGGTGAGTTCGGCGAAGTAATCTTGAATCCTTGCAGACTTCGTCTGGGACATCACATACCGGCCTTCGCAAACTGAAGTTGGCGGCACAACCAAGCCTTCCTGATTACCACGACATTCTGGAGTTTTCAGCGAGATTTGTGTAATGGTGAATTCAGAGTATTTTCACGTTTACAAGACCGGCACGCTGACGGTTGTCGGCCTTAACGGCCAGCACCTGTTGACGGGAGGTCAGTTGACTTCGTCGCTGCATCCTGCTTCTATCCCTGTTTCCAAACAATCTCAATCGGAGTATCGACATGGCCAAGAAAAAGTCAGCAAGCGGATTCAACATGGCAGCCGAGATCAGGGGCCTTCTCGAAAAGGACAAGTCTCTCTCTGGCAAGGAAGTCTACAAGGCACTGAAGAAGAAATTCCCGAGGCAGAAGATCAACGAAGGCAGTTGTAGTGTTGCAGTCTCGGATGCACGCCAGAAACTTGGCATCTCTCAGAAAGGGACTGGCAAGAAGCGGAAGGCTGCCAAGACCAGCGTCGTCAAGATGAAACCAGCCGCAACAGCCCTGACGGTCGATTTGACTTCGTTGCAAGCAGCCGCGAAATTCGTCTCGGAAGTGGGTGATGCGGACAAGGCGATTTCAGCGATCCGGCAGTTGCGGTCCTTGCAGATTCAATAGTGCGACGTCGCGGGCAGAACAAGGTGTGCTTGGTGTCCGCAAGAATTGAACGGTCGCACTTACGCCGTATCTCAGCGACACGACAGACAATGAAAAGGGACGCTCCTGAACAGCAGGTGTTTCCCCCGGTCGCGTTGATGGCCCGATCCTCCCCTTCGTCCGCGCGGTTCAAGGCGCCGCGGCGAGTCTTCTGCCGCGCCTCTTGTATCTTGGTTCGCCGACATTCTCCGCATTCTGGGTGCCGACGGCCCTTGGCTTTATCGATGTGGCGGAAGTTGCTGAGATCCTTTCGAGTCCAACACGTTCGGCAAACTTTGGTTTTCTCGGGTGCGTTTGCAATCATGGTTCTGCGTGCCTGGGAGAGTGGGGTTTGGTTGGGTGGTGGATAGTACGGGATAACCCTTTCGCTCTCGTTTCCATCGGTGTTCGATGAGCAAAAGGACGAACAACCGGCATTACGGGCAACGGGAACCGACGCTGCCGACATACCGCCACAAAATGTCTTACCGCTCTGCTTACCGGAAAAGGGCGCGCCGAAGGGCAATTCCGTGCATCTCAGTGCAGTCAGCGAAGCGTTGTCCGACGCGGACATCGTGAGTGACTCCGACAGTAAAAACTCGTTGAAACCCCTAGCAAACACGGCAAAAGACGGCTACGATGCCGAGGCCGAATTGGCTTCCGGAGAGGTGGCAGAGTGGCCGAATGCACCGGTCTTGAAAACCGGCGTGGTGTAACAGCCACCGGGGGTTCGAATCCCCCCCTCTCCGCTTTTCATGTGTCCGCAATCGTCCTCAATGGTTGTCCAGGACAGAACTTGCGGCGACGGCTCTTCGTCGTCGTCTGACGCCTCGGTTTCCTCACCGGTCGTCATCGTTCCGCATGTTTTGGCACCAATCGGTGCAACCAATGGTGCAACCACAGAATCGCGGTTTCCGTCCGTCCCTGTCGCCCGCAGAACAGCCGGCACGTGTCGGCTGGGTGATTTCACCGGTAATGATGGCAACCGATCTACTGCCGCTGCCAGGTCGTACAGGCCGGCGTGAGTGTACCGGCCGAGAGTGAGTTCGACGGTTGAATGGCGTGCGAGTCGCTGCATCGCTTTCGGCGACGCCCCTGATCGCCCTAGCCGCGACAGGTAGGTGTGCCGTAGGGCATGGAAGTCGGCTTGCTTGCCTTCATGGTCGCGGTAGCAGAGAAAATCTGACCGCTCCCGTTCGTCATGTTCGGCCGCGGTTTCTGCGTCTTTGATCCACGCTGAGCGAGCGGCTTCCAAATCGCTACGAATGAATTTGCTGGCACGTTTCTGCTTCGCCCACGGCCCCGGCCACAATCGGCTATCGTCATCCATGCCCTCAAGCACCGGGAAGAACAACGCCGTGAGGTCCGGCGGGAGTGGCAACACGTCGCCACGGCCGGCCTTTTCATCAGCGGCGTCGATGCGGACTGTTGGAGGCTCACCGGTCAAGTCGAAATGAGCCGGCGTCAGCGACGCCAATTCCGACGCCCGCAGTCCGGTTCCCATTGCCGCAGCGTATAACAGAAACCGTTGTTCCCCTGTCAGACTCAGTCGCTTCGGCCCCGTCCGGGTCGCGTCCAACAACCACTCAATTTCGTCGCTCGACAATTCACGGCGGTCGATGCGTTGGTCGGTCTTCACGTTTCCGCCTTTCAGATGGGCAATCCGGTCTTCACCCGTGCGATGGTCACGCACAAGCCACCGCGTAAATTGCTTGATCGCTCGCAGGTAGTGGTTGACAGTCTGCTGTGAGCTTCCGTCGCGTTTCAGGTCAGCAAGAAATCGTTGAACGCGGGACGCAGAGACTTCGCCGAGAAACCGAAACCGACAACCCTCTACGATCCGGCTTGCCCGGTAAGCGACGAGCCGACAGTAGTCGAGAGTGTTACCGTCGTCCTGCAGGTTGCTATGAAAGTCTGCGAGATGTTCTGTCAACGGGCGTGTTGCGTGTTCCTCAAACGGGCTGCACAAGCCGGACCGCTGTTGCTCGGCCTTCCGCTCCAACTCGGCCAGCATCTGCCGAGCCGAAGCCTTGTTGGTGGAGAGTTTCTGTCGCCGTTCAATGCCGTCGGCGTCGCGGTACTTGCCATACCACGGTTTGAGAGTGACCGTCTTCTTTTGTGAACCCGGTGTTTTTTTGCCGACACGATTGCCGTTCGAGTCGAGGTATCGTGTGACAGTTTTTCGAAAGAGCGATGCCATGACGCGGGGTTTCCTTATTCAAGATTGTCGTAAATTGACGGTTCCGTTTTACACGTTGCGGCCCAAATGCGCTACCGTAAGTTGGACCGGTAGAACGGTGTTCTTCACGTGACTGCGTTGTGATTTGTTGCCGGCGGGACCATACAGGGCCAAAACACACATAGGGGGCCAACAGTACGGTTGGCCCCCTATGGCACAATTGGCCCGGTATGGGACGGTGGCACCCAGAAGACTCTACTCTTCGGGCCGAAGCCTTCCCGCTGGGACTTCACGTTGAGACTCTTCTTGGCTCTTCGCAGAGTGCGTGCGGTGATTCCGTTTTCGTTGGCGAACTTTTGGACTTCGCTTTTGGGTACTGGTCCCTCCGAGAGTAGCTCCCGAAGACACTGCGCGGCCTCATCAATCGCTGACTGCTGATCGGGGTCATGTCATGGCGAGAGAAACTGATCCTTGGGGGGCATCTAGTTCATGGGCTTGGCTTTCTTGCGGCACGAAAAAAGGGAGCGGCCTTGCGACCACCCCCTTTTAGTGAGCATCAACGAAATGTCAGCAGGCGATATCACTGTTTCCACAACATCGCCGAAACTGGCAGCCGTTTTCGGCCGTTATTGGATACTATTGGCCTTTCTTGGACGGTTTGGATTCCCTGATCCGTATGAGTTCAACGTTTACTTTTGCGTAATCCGCTTGGGTGCGAAAGTAGCAATTCCACTTCTGTCCTCGGCCGTGCCGAAGAACATAAATTGTCATGGGATGGTAGTGCGAAAGTGTCTTACGAGTGACGTTTGGTTCGATGGACTGGCGAAGAGCCTCGATGATTTCCTTCTGCGTACCCTGAACCGGGCCATGCCAATCTTCTGCGTCGGGCGGTTCGGTTGCCCACCAATCATCCCCTTTTTTGAATGGGGCTACCTGTGGTTCTGCTCTTTCACCATCCACAGACTCAACCGTGCTAGTGAACGCCGCATTTTTGATATCGGGCGAGAACGACTGCCACCAGTCCCAAAATGCTGCTGTGGCGAAGTACGCTTCGCTTTCGGTTGCTTCTAACCGCTTGATGTAATGCTCGTCCAACGGATCGGGTGGGCCGTGCTGATCCACTGCGTCCAGCATCCGCCCGTTGAGAACCGCTGACAGCCACGGTTCTGCCAGCGTCGGGAGTCCGTGTCGATCCGGATCGCGAACCGCGACCGTGAACGGGACCAGATACTCGCGTTCAACCAACCAACGAATGGCATGAACCGCAACCCCTTCCGACACGTCGATTCCCGTATTCATTAACAACTGAATCAAGTCAGACACGTTGTAGAAGCGTGTTGTAAATTCTCCGGGTTCGGGACCGGGAGCGTGCTGTCGCTGTATCTCTCGCCGCAGCGTCCTGCCGCACATCGACCGAGACATCGACGGTCGTGGGCAAATCAAATCCGGCCAGCCTTGCAAACGCAGCGGGCATTATTGCCCCTCCAACCGGGACATCGACCAATGTGCCCACGAGTCGCCCCTCTTCGATCGTCCAGTTTTTTCCCGACTTCTCCCAGGCCGGACCGGGCTGATCGCGGTCGAAGTTATCTTCAAAAAGCGTAATCCATTCATCGCCTTGTACATCGACAGCGAGATTCGAATCGGCCCGACGGAGTTTCAACGCTCCCTCAATTCCGACAGTCGCAATGCTCTTGCCGTCACCGGACCAGGCCGCACCCAGCACTCTGCCGCGGTGATCGCGAAATGTTAGGAGTTCCCGGAATGTCGTCACATCCCAGAGTTTGGCCGTCATGTCTTCACTGCTGGATCTGCGGGGCGGACGATTTTGTCGCGATTGCCAAGTTCGGCAGAACGAAGCACAAGTGGTTCGCCAAGTTCCTTGATCTCAAATCCGGAATTCCGTCGCACGATCGTTTCAACGCAATTCTC
>CAUZOL010000450.1:0-4912 GCA_963581435.1 Planctomycetota bacterium | reverse complement strand
TCACGACGCCGGGGGCGTCGCAATAGAAAACTGTGTCTCTCTACGGTTCCAACTTATATCCGCGCAATCGAGATTTCGTCCAATTGCTTACGGCTGGAAGTTCGGCAAATTCGGCACGAATCGCCGGGCCGATGGGTTAGCAGGGTCATCCTGCATGTGGAGCCGCCGACGGAATCTACCGTGGCGTGCCGCGTCGTCATGGCGGCAAAGGGGTGGGACTGCCTTGCGGTCAATCAGAAGGTCAGTGTATCCGATTGGCGGGACGGTAGTCCAATCACTTGAGGAGACAGATGTGCGGCAATCGATGTCTGCGATTGTGGATCTTCAGAGACCGTCGTAATACCTGCACGACCGTCTCTCACAATTTTCTCGGTGCCTGCCGAAATGACCGAGCAGTGGTTAGCGACGAGTCACTGCCCCGACGGCGAGGCGGGCATCGGCAATTCGGCGATTCGTAATTGTCCATTTCGAATGTTTTGAATCATTTGCCGCATGCTCTGGACCCATGACGCAAACATTGTCCGTTTCGGAGGCCGCGTAATGTGCCGGCAGAGCGGAAATCGGGCTAGACGGATCGCCGTGCTGGCGGACTCCGTCGTTCATCATCCTGTCGCATTTCCCTAGACGTGTAAAGATTTGCCGTGCCAGTCGTTGTGGGTGTTGTCAAGATAAACGCGACGTTGGCAGATGCTGCGGACATCTTCCCGCTCTTGCTGATCGAAGTGTAGTCATGTGGATCTTCGGCCAACAATCACTTGGCAGGTTTTGAGGGGCAGCCAGGACCGCACTCGGCCACGTATATAGCTTGCTGACATGCGATCCAGCCTCAGCCGGAAAGGAAGTAAGACCTGGTGTTCGATTAGTTCCCAGCCAGAATACTGAACGAAAGTGGCGAACTCGTCACCAGACCACTCTCGAACGTGTTCTTTATTCGTTGGGCAATGCGTGTCTTTCCCTTCGCTCCGTTCTCGATCCGGTGTACTTAGAACTAATAGAGTTTCGCTCGATGCCAGGGATGCTAGATAGTCCATCAATCGTTCCGGCCTTTCCAAATGTTCGATCACATCGGCACAAACGATGATATCTGGTTCAAGTCGGATGCCTCTCTCATTGATGGTTGGGTTCTCAAAGTCATCAGAGAGCCAGCTTCCGTCTGGAAAGAGCCGTTGACAGATTGTGATCGATTCTGGAGTGTCGATCCCGATGGCGCGAATGCCATTTCCAAAAAACTTTTGCAGTTTGGTCCCGACGCCACATCCTACATCGACTATGGTGCGTGCCTTTGTTTCTTGTGCCAGCCGCCGTGCCTTGCTGTAGACATGGTATTGAAACCGACCACTTCGTTGGATTCGTTGATCTGTCCAGTATTCGGTGGAATGGCCATCGTGCCGTCGTACCGGATTGGGAGAGAAATCGGAATCGATGCAGTAACGATCGTGTGATGCGTCACGACGATCGACGGCGTCAAGATGTTGGGAGATCATTCTCGCGTTCCTCTCCGGCACCTAGCTGGCGTTAGGTCCAGAATGTTTCGAGGTCCAAATCAAACTCATCGCCGAGCGAGCGATTGTGGGGAGCGAACAGTGCGGCGAGTTCTTGGCGTTGCGTACCACTGAGACATGGTTTCTTTTGCAAAGTTGCGCGCAACACGGCGTTTCGGCAGGCGAATCGGACAGGCACCCGACGAGCAACCGCTCGGACAACGCGAACTACAGTCCCGCGTTTCACCAGTTCCGTCGTGTTGTATTCTTGCTGCAAATTGGAAGGCAGGAAATCGGGGTCAATTTCCAGAAAACGGGCAATGCGTTGAAATGTTGTCGCTGGTTCTCGGCGAAGTTCTTCGCTCAGCACAATCAACATTTGCCTCTGGTCAAATACGGACTGGAAGTGTCTAAGGTCATTGAGATAGGTGCTGTTGCGCAGGTGTTGGAAAGCCCAACACGGATCGTCGTGGAATTGCTCGAACGGTCGAACGTTTACTCTGTTTTCGTCCCGGGCTTTCCGCACTTCGCAATGCTCCCATTGCAAGGCTTCTTCGAGCGATGTCGTCGGCGGGAGCAAGACGTCGCATATGTTTCGGCGGTCGGCTGCGTATTTGCCGACATGACAGAAAGCGGACATCGCCCGCTCCACTGGGTTCCTGAGTAAGAAGACGAATTTGGTTCCGTCACCCAATACGGTGCGGATTCTCTCCGGGCACTCCGGGTTCGACAGGTAAGTCACCGACGCTTCTCCGACGACGCGTGCCGAGTCTGCGACCTCCGAAAAACATGATCGGTAGCGATCCACTGCGTGGGGTGAATAACCTTTTGAAAAGAAGTAAGGCTCTTTCGGGGAAGACATTCCGCATTCGGGATGCGCGGAGAGGTAGTGATAGAGCGACGTCGTTCCCGACTTCGCGGCACCGGGAATCAGCAGGTTCGGAAGTCGATGCTGCATTGGAATTCGCTACGACTAAAAGGTCGCAACGCAGAGATGCTGCGCGCGATGATTGGCTTGTCCCAGGTACTCAAATCCAAAGCCAAGTTTACGCCCGAGATCTTCAAACAACCTGACATCACGGTGGCTTGATTTCGTCATCGGCGTGTCGCTGGCATACATCGAACTGAACTGTTTGTCTTGATTGATGACCACAGTAAACAGAAAACTCGCCCCTTGCTTCATTACCGTCTTGAGGTTTGTGAAACACCGTTCGATCTGTTCATAGGACAGGTGTGTCATCACGGAGTGAGCCATCGCAAAGTCAAACTGACGGCCAAACTGCTCAAATTCAAATTTGCGATTTGCCATCAGATGAAACGTTTTGTTGGAGTGGGCCACTTCGTTCATATAGACGCGGCCCAACTGCACGTACTTGTCCATCGCATCGATTCCGCAATATCGATCGTCTTCGAGATAGGAGATCAACGGCATTCCCAGCCGCAGCATTCCACATCCCACATCCAGAAAATGATGCCGAGGCTTCAATCCATGCTGCTTTAATGTGTCCAGCTGCCATCCCTGTTCCGGTTGCAATCTTGCCCACAGACCGCGATGGTTAAAAACCATCGATGGGTCGAGTCCTTCGCGAACGGCGATTTCCATCAGCCGCGCTTCATCGTCGTCGTAGTAGAGTCCTTCACCTTGCTGCCGAAGCGGACGCAGCCAGTGCTGGAGTAGCGACTTGTCCCCAAAACGTCCACGGAGTGATGCCGGTAGTCGTGTCATCACACGGTTCGCCAACGAGACTCCTCGTTTGAAAATCCGATTAAGCTGCGAACGATCGCGCAGGTCGATTAACTCTTCGGGAAGAAGCATGCGGCCGTAACCCATGCCGTCCAGAGAAGAGACAACGGGAGCGACGCCATGCCGGTGTGCGAAACGAAATACCAGGAGATCGCCTGCCTGGAGATTCTCCTTCTCGCAGACATTGACCGGATTGCCATCGCGGAACTTGTCGTCGATCAGCGTTCCACCCGCGACGTAGTCGCGTTTTGGCGAGGTGAGAATCAAACACATTTGGACTCTGGCGTGATCGAGTGCCCAATCGCAGTGTGGTTTCATGGCACCCCCCTGCCGTGTGAAAATCACGCGGTAGGATGCGGCATACCGCAGCGACTGTCGTTCTCCACGTGCCACATGGTGCGGCAGGAAGCCCTGGTCGGCGGGATTTCCTTCGATGGCATTGCGCAGCGTCTGCATTTGCCACGCGGTGCTGCTGGTGGCGACATCGCGCGGTTCGTTCCAAAAAAAGTTGTAATGCGTGTCGCGATCCGGGGTGAGCAATGAAACGTCGGGGCCGTTCATGCGGAGGTGGATGTATTTGTCGAAGTGTCCGGAGTGTCCCTTCGTCACACGCTGCGACCAGAAGCTACGAATGTGATCAACGGCAATTGGCGGCAGGAAGTTTCGGACCACGTGATAGCCCGAACCGGAATAGAGGTTGTTGCGAATTGCTTGAATCGCATTGCCGTCATGCAGTATCGCTAATGCACTCATCACACGTACCCCAAAGAGCGATTGAACGCGCCGGCCGTTTTTTCAAAATCTGCGCGGGCGTCCGCGGTCAATTCTGTTTTCCATCTTTCGTCCGGACGAATCTCCGGAGGACGATGAAGATAGTAATCGCGATGCCGCTCGGCCTCATATTGCGGAAAGCTCTCGTTGGATTGCCCGTTGGCCAACTGGCATTGCAAAACAGGACCGCAGTTGCCGCCCATCACATGGCTCGGATATCGATAGAAGTCCACCATCCGGGGATCGAATGGGATGCCAAGAAAGTCGCAGAGATTGGCTCCTGCTGCCTCCGGTTGTTCTGCCAGTTGTTCGTAGCGCAACGTCAATACGTCCTGGCTGGGCAAGTGGCCAACATAGCGTTGCAGGTGGCGCAGGGCTGTCATAGAACTCTGGGCGATCCGAGTCACGGGCTGATCGTAAGTACGCCGTATCGAAGCGGCCACTCCGCGAAGGTCGCGCAACAGGAACAGGAATTTTACGTCGTATTCAGAACAGCGACGGTTCCAGTCAATCCACGAGAGATGTTTGGAGCTATCGACGATGATCTTCTTTTCAGGCAGATGTTGAAACAGCCGACTGAACAGAGCCCCCGGCGGTTCGTAGTCGTGCAACACCCGACCCCAACCTTTCGCTGCGGCGCGGCGAAGAATTCCACGGCCGGCCCTCCGCTGGCTGCGATAGCATCGTTGCACAAACTGTGAATCCAACACGCTGCCCCAAACAGGACACGGTTTGTCGCCACAGTATCGACATTGGACGGGATAGCCTTTTTGCAGTGGTGCCGCGACTTCGCCCGAGTACAAGATTTCCGGCGCTGCCCCCAGGAAGTGGCCCAGTAAGGTACTTCCTGATCGCGGCATGGAGATAATGAATACGACCTGTCGTGGATTCATACCGGCTCTTTATCTCCACAGCC
>CAUZOL010000449.1:0-4933 GCA_963581435.1 Planctomycetota bacterium | reverse complement strand
AGTCGGCGTGCCGTTCACTTTACCACGATTGCCGTGCCAAGACACTTGAGCCGTGGAAAATCAGCTTCCGCTTGCCAATGGGCAGCCGACGATCCAGAATGAATTCAAAGCGAAATGTTCGCTGCGACGTTCTTGCTCAATTCCAGGCCAGAGCGTGCGTGCCAGAAAAAGCCGAGTGCATACAACATGACCGACCAATCAAGCCGCAACGGTGACCAAACCATGAACGAGCAACGATCTTCTCGACGACGATTTCTGCAGTCGGCCGCTGCCGGCAGTGCGGCCCTTTGTGTCGGCGGATTGTCGCTGCCCGGATCGGTGGCGGCCAATGAGTCGAAGCCGGAACCGGCCAAGGTCGGCATTTCCTTCAGCTTGTACGGCATGCGGTCGTTGAAGTTGGCCGACGCGATGAAGGCGTGTTCCGACATTGGTTACGACGGCGTGGAACTCGACTCGGGTCGCGGGCAATCGGGCGATCCCGCCAAGTTGTCGGCCGGCGACCGTCGTGATGTTCGCAAGCAATTCCAGGACCTGGGGCTGAATCTCCCCTGTCTCATGGAGAACATGCCGCTGCTGACGACCGATGCACGTCATCGGCAGAATCTCGATCGATTGAAGGCGGTCGGTGAGTTGGGACACGATTTATCGCCGGCCGCGCCGCCGATCATCGAGACGATTCTGGGCAGCCGCGCGGACCGTTGGGAAAATGAAAAGGACAAAATGGCCGCCACGCTGGAAGACTGGGCGAAGGCGGCCGAGGCCAGCAAAACCGTTATTGCCTTCAAGGCGCACGTTGGCGGAGCGCTGCACACACCGGAGGGAGCCAAGTGGTTGGTGGACCGCGTCGATAACCGCTGGATTCGGCTCAATTATGATTTCAGCCACTTCCAGTTGCGCGATTTCGATTTGGAAAAATCGCTGTCGCTGCTCATCGACAAGACGGTCTTCATTCACGTTAAGGATAACAAAGGGCGGCTCGGCAATTTTCGCTTTCTGTTGCCCGGCGAGGGTGACATCGATTACGTGACCTACTTCCGGTTGCTGAAGCAGGCCCGTTATCGCGGGACGGTCTGCGTCGAGGTGAGCGGCCAGATTCATGGTAAGCCGGGTTACGATCCGGTCGCTGCGGCGAAAACAAGCTACGCCAATCTGGCCCCGCAGTTGACGAAGGTGAAACTTCGCGGTTGATTTGAATGCGGTGCGCTGCAGTAATCCCACTCATTTTTAAGCTCCGATTCCGCTCAAACAGACCGGCATGCGTTTTCTGCGCACATCGGCCGAAACGCTGTTTGACTCGCCGGTGATGTGACCTATGTTTTCTCTGAAGTGAGGCGGCAACGCATTCACTTCGCCACACCGACGTCCAAACTGAACTCTCCAGCAAGAGATGACAGCTTTCGGCGCGGCAAGGAAAGCTGGGAGCTTTGAGGGGACCTTGCCGCGCCGTTTTTCTTTTCACAAGCCAAACAAGCGACACCTGCGCAGGATGGCCGGAAGATCCCGGTCTGACGAAAACGTCGCCAAGGCGTATGGTAGCGCACACACTGCCACACTCTACGCGATTTGCGCAATTCGTATCGGAAATACCGATTATTACGCCAGTTAGGCGGCCGGCGCAGACGATACGATAATCGGGCGGTCGTGCATTCATCGGCTAGGGTTTGGTGCGGGGTGGCAGAGACCGAACGGGCCAACATCAATCGACATCAGCCGGCTGCTGTGGACCTCCGGTTCAGCATTTTCGCCTGACATATGTGGCGGTTGAATCTCACGGGACCAGTCGGAGATGGTGTACGGTGAACGCATCGCAGAATTTGCGAACGGCTTTCTGGTCGTTGACAGTCAGCTTTGGACTGTTGCTGCTTGTGGGCGTCCTGCGTCCCGATTCAACCTCACCGGATGACACGATACCGGATCACACGAGCGACAAGTCCGATACAAGTGTGTCCCGCTTCGATGGCTACACCGAAGAAGTAGAAGCCGTTCCTGCACAATTGAACGACGGTCGATTTTTCACGGCATCGACGACCGTGGATGTTGAGTCGGTGGCTGTGGGAGATTCCTCGCGCGATCCCCTGGTTCAGTTGGGATCGATTGAAGCGGTGGACGATCAGCCAGACAGTGTTTCAACGGTTTCCCAACCACCCGCGACATCTGTCAACGGCGAGTTGACGGTACAGTTGGCATCGTTGCGGACAGCCGTCGAGCAACTGAAACAATCAGAGTCGGACCGGTGGGCTTTTGAGTTGGAACGAGCGGCGAACCAGCTCAAGCAGACGCAGCAATCGAAGCGTCTTCATGAGCTGGAACTGCAACTGCAACATTTGCAATCGCTCGGTCCAGCGGTTCCTGACGAGAAGAAAACCCCCGAAAACAAATCGGCTGCAACCGGCATTTGCCCGCCCGTTATCACGACGAAACAGCCGGAGGCAACAAAGAATAAAGCCGACACAGCGACCGTCGAGCGGTTTTCGTTGAAGCTTCGGCATTGGGAAATTACCGAAGTGCTCGAAATGCTCGGAGAGGCAGACGGATACAACATCGTGATCGGCGAGGGAGTGAGCGGAATTATTCCCTCGGTCGATCTGCGAAATGTCACCATTATTCAGGCGCTCCCAAGTATCGTCCATTCACTTGGATTTGAATTCGAGCACGACGGCCAATCCATATACGTTATGACGAAATCCGAGTACGCTGCCCGCAAGGCGGATGCGGCAGAGCGTGATGGTGTGGAGGCCCGGTGATTCTTGTTCATCGTGAATCCGTGCAGGAAGCAAGAAACAATGATCGGACACCCGAATAACAACATTTGCCGACGTCCGTCGGCGCTGTCGGTGGCTTGCAGCGGGCAGGTCATTCTCATCGCGTTTGTGTCATGCCTTTGTGGTTGCGGCCTGCTCGATCGAACTAACCATAAGGGCGAAGTCACACAATTTGTGACCCGAGGGCAACAGCCGCTCAGCGTCTCGACTGAGCTCTCGACGGAAGACGCGCAGAAGCATGTTCAGCGAGCGAACAAACTGTATTCGCAGGGCCGTCTGCACGACGCCCAAGCTGCTCTGCGTTCGGCACATGAAGCCGACCCGACACTAACAGCCACGTTTGAACTGGCTGCCCGAGTTGCACTCGATCTGGGAGACATGTCTGCGTATCGAGTAGCTTTGCAGCAGACGCTGGATGCCTATCCCGACTCGGCTGCAGTTCAAAACACCGTGGGGAAACGGTTGGTCGAAAACGGCCAGTGGGAAGGAGGCGTCAAAGCATTGAACAGAGCCCATGAGCTGGCACCGCGCAATGCCAAATTCGCTCGCGACCTGGCTGCAGCTTGCCTGGAAACGTCCGCCACAGAACTCACCGGTCAAGTGTTGTTGCAGGCGATGCGACGAAATCCTCAGGATACGACCATGCCAATCGCCTTGGCACGGTTTCACGAATCGTCTGAAAACTGGCAGGAAGCGGCCCGCTATTATGGTGTCGCCCTCAAGGCCAACGAGGACAACCTGTCGTGGCGCCGCCAACTGGCTCGCTGCCATTACAACCTGGGCGATTATGCCAGTGCTTGCGACGCGTACTCAGCATGCATCGATAGTAAAGCGTCCAGCGTATCACTGACCGAATATGCCGAATTCGGCGATGCGTGTCTTCGCACCGGCGATGTCGAACGGGCCCAAACTGTATACGACGGCATCTCGCGGTACAGCCCGGTTCGCTCGCGCGAGGTCGAACTGCTTCGCGCGATTTGTGCAGTTCGCCGGAAGGACTTGCCGCAAGCACGCCTCATTCTCCGCGATGCACTCGCCCTATGGCCGAACGACGAGGACCTGCTCGAATTGGTCGGCCATGTGGCGACAAACGCGGCTCCCTCTTCCGTTGGCAACGAACTGCCCCGGTAGGGATCGGGCTCCGTCCCGATCCGCCGTCGATGGCGCGATCCGGAACGCCGTAGCGAGCGTTCCCTACGGAGACTACTTCCAAAATTCCGTTTGCCAATGAAGCGGTGGTTGTACTACCATTCGTTAGCAAACAGCCCTTCGGAAGCATTCGGCCCAGCAACCGCGAGCAGCCGGGCCGCTCATTCCATTCGATCGACAAGCGAGTCAATCATGTCCGAGACGATATCTGTCGTATGTCCAATGTGCGGCGTGAGTATGAATCTGAAGGATCGCAGCAAGCTCGGCAAGAAAGCCAACTGCCCCAATTGCAGTAATCTATTTGTGTTGGCCGAGGCGACCGCATCGCCTCCGGTTCCTTCGCAACCACCACAAAGAAGCAAATCGAAAAAAACAGCGGGGCAACGCATCAAAGCGCACCAACAACGGCCGGCGGGCGGTTCCAAGGCCGGCGTGATCATTGGTGGCGGAATTGTCGCCGTGCTGTTGGTGGGAGTCGGGCTGTGGGCATCCGGTCTCTTCTCCGGCGGCGATGATCCACCGCTCGTCGAAGGCAATGGAAAAGCACCGGCGGCGGAGAACAAACTCGATCTCTCCTATCTGCCCGCCGACACCGAGTTGTTTGTCCAACTCAAGCTGGCCGATGCCTGGCAGTCGCCGTTGTTAAAGCAACTCGCCGGCCTGCCCCAGGTGCAATCGGGGCTGCAGGAAGTGCAGCAGAATCTCGGCCTTGCTCCCGACGACGTTGCCAGTCTCACTGTCGGTCTGTCGGGCGTTTCCGAACAGGCAAAAAAGGTGCACCGGAAGGTCCGGCAGATATCGCGTCGGCCGCCCGAGAGCAATTCACCGCCGTCGCGCGATTGAACAAATCGGTTGATGCCGAATCACTCAAGTTAGCCGAACACGAGTGCAAGGAACAGCAGCACGGCGGCAAGACGTACTAGCCTACATTTCCCATATGGGTCGAGCCTGAAACCGATCCAGGCTCGCGATGTCGCGATTGTAACACGCTGCGGCCGCCCCGTGTCTAGCGCTTGGTGATG
>CAUZOL010000448.1:0-4935 GCA_963581435.1 Planctomycetota bacterium | reverse complement strand
CGTTTCATCGAGACTGCCCGCCGCATCTGTTTGATGGTAGAACGCGAACAGCGTTGAGCCGACGAGAAAGAATACCGTACACACCGCGGCCACCATCACGCCGTTGACGAGAAGCGACCGACGGGCGGCGGCAATGTTCGGCATCGAGACGTATCGTTGCACCGCTCCGAAGCTGACCGCATGACCGGCCAGGTAGACGAAGAATCCAAACGCACAGGCTGCGTAAACGTTGGATTCTTTGAAATCGAACTCGGTGTGAAACATGTCGAATTTGTGGTGTGCCTGTCCAATTTCAACCATCCGCTGCCAGCCGCCGTCAATTTGATCCACAGCAAGATAGAGCACCAGCAGCATGCCCCCACCAAGCGCGAACGCCTGCAGCGCATCGGTCCAGACGACCGCTTTGACTCCACCGATCGCCGTGTAGAATGTGGCGAACAGGCCGACACCCACCAGCAACAGCACCGTTTGCCCGGGAGACAGATCGAGAACCGCCTGCATGATTAGGCCAACGGCGCGCAACAGGTTCCCCATCCAGCCGATGGTGTAAAGCAGAAACAGCACGCTGGCAATCAGCCGCAGCCGCCGATTGAACCTCCGTTCGACGTATTCGTAGGCGCTCGTCAGCCCGAGCCGAAAGTAGAACGGCAGAAACAGACACCACACAATCGGCGTGACGACAAACGGAATGAACAGGATGCCCAGCAGCAAATGGTAGTCCTCATAAGCGGCATCACTGGGCAGGCCAACAAACGACAGCGAACTGAAAGTCCCCGCAAAGATCGAAAGACCAATCGGCAGCCAATGCATCGTGCGACCGCCGACAAAATAGTCTTCGTTCGAATGCTGATCGCGGGCAACCCACAGTCCTAGCAGGAAGACAACGAGCAGATACCCCGCACAAATCCCCCAGTCGAGGCCCCCCAACGTGGCGGTGGAACTGGTTTCGGCAAGCAGCGGCATCCGGTCACCTTGTCTTGCAGGAATGATTTTGAAAAGCGACAACTTTCGGAGGCCCAGCATGCATCAGATCGGCGGTCATCGCAAGCGGACGCTGCCATTCCGCTGTTCTCCGAGGACAGGAGACGCCCTCTACTCCGCGCCGGTCAACACATCCGCAAACACGGGCAAGCCGGGTTCTTTCTTGAAACGCGGTGGACCGTCGGCCGATGTGCGTGCGGCATCGCGGTAGCCGCGATCGATGCTATCGGCGATCAAATTATCGGAGAAATCGAGTACGCACATGTGTGGCGATTCGGGAGCAAGACTGAACACGACGACGCGCTCGCGCGAACGCGCATCGAGCAGTTGCGCCTGCTGGTAAAGGTGACTGAACGAGGCCGACGCGTTCTGCAGGAAATTCGTCCGCTCGACGCGTTTGTGAGGCGTTGCTTCAATCAACACGATGTGCGTGGCACCCCACAATACGGCCGCTTCGACCGGACTGTTGTGAGCGAAACCGCCGTCAATCAACTCAATGCTGTCGTCTGGATTGGGGACTCCGTTCACGCGGCGTGATGGGAATATGGGAAAGATCGAACCGGAACCGAGCATGACGTCGAGCAGAATTGAAGGCCGCTGCAACAGCGAGACACCACGGTTGCCGAACGGCGGAGCAACGCTATCAGAGTCGGCTGCCAGATAGAAATAAATGTCGGAAGGCAAATCGTCACTCGTTTGCGACAGACAGGAACCGGTCATTACCAGATCGCGTTGCATCAATTTCCGCTCGACAATTTGTCGGCTGGTGGCTTGCAGTCGGTCGGCGTCCATTGCGGTTCCGTCGAGGTCGAGTGGCGGCTGTCCTTGTTGTTCCAGATGCGCATCGATCAGCCGCGGGAACTTCTCGGCCACCGCGTGTTCCATACCCTGTCCGCCCGAGAGTGTTTCTTCGATAGATGCCACGGTGATGACCTGCAAGAGCGGCAACCCCAACAAACCGGCTGCCAAAGTCGACCAGGTCAACCAACTGGGAATGCTGATATGTCGGCCGCGTTTCGCGCGGACCGCTTCCATGAGCAGGGCGGCGATTCCCAAAACCAACAAACTCCAGGCCGACGCGCGCACGCCGAAGCCAATCCACAGCCAGGCGTGATGCCACCAGTGATTCGTTCCCAACCAGGCCCACGGGCTGAGCGGGACGTATCCGATGATGATTTCGATCGCCGCCAAAGTAGTATAAACAATCGCGAATGGCAGTCCGCGCCTTTCGGGTTGCCGTACGAATAGCCTCACCACCCACACCACGCACATCGTCTGAAACAGGGCGAACCAAAGGCCGATATTGGCGCGCACAATCCACGACGGGCGGACGATTTCGCGTTGATCGAGTTCGGCCCATGTGCGGCGAAATCTTCGGCGTCCATCTTTCGTCTGTGAAATCCCCATCGCAATCGGCAGTGAATTGATCGCGCCGCCGGAAGTGCCGACAACCAATGCGATATCCATCCCGCTATTGGGGTTTTGTTTTCGCAACTCGGTTAGTTTTTCTTCCAGGGCGGCGACCGCCCCCACTTGATACGAACACTTCGCTCCACCGCCGGAAAGCACCAACGCCAATCGCGGCGGTCGCGGTTGCGAACGCGCATGATGCAGTAGCGTCTGGCCGATTTCGTCCAACGTGATCAGTTGGGATGCCCCATCGTCCGCGCGAAAACCGGCGTCATTCCACCAGTCGTGCATGAGACGATAGCGTCGCTTCCAATCGGTCAATGCCACAAACCGTGGCCGGCCTTCAGCGTCGGCAAGATCGAGCAACAAGTCCCGAATCCGGTCGGTATGTCGAAACCCTTCCGTGGCGATCACGACGTCATTGGGTATCTGTAAGGAGTCGAGCTCTGGAAATTCGAGACGGCGAACAGAACGCGATAAGGCGGTACTATCGGCAGTCGCATCGTCAAACACAAATGCCACACGCGGACGATTCGGATGCGACGAGGCGAGCAATCGAATCGATTCGCTGTGCGAGTACGAGTAGCGGGTCACCGACTTCGTCGTCTCGATGCCCGCCTTTTCCAGCGCGAATTCCGCCGCCCGATGCCCCGAAGCGGACAGCGGATGCACGAAGACAAATTCCGCCTGCCCTTTTGCCGTCAGGCGTCGTAAATCGTCAACCGACTTCAGCGGTGAGGTGTCAGCAACTAAGCAGACCGGGCGATACCAATCGTAAACGCCGGCCTTCCGGCGGTCGTCGCCCGCCCACGGCGATGTCGCTGAGGGGAGATTCACCGTTGCCAAATACTCGAATGTCTGTTGCGAAGACACGTTGAGTTGAGGACCGAGAAGTTCCGAAAAAACGCCGGGCGAGAGAACGGCAATATCAATCTGTCTTCGTCGAATCCAATGCAACACGTCGCCGTAGGTTCCTACGGCAATTTGAAACCGCAACTCGGGATCGCGGCGCGAGAGTTCGCCAAGCAGCGCAGAAAAGCGGTTCTGCTCGGCGTGAAAGTCCTCGAAAGCGACAACGCCAATTCGCACATCAACCGTTTCGGCCGTCGCTGGCTCAGCCATCGCCGCAGTGCACACCAGGCAGGTCATCAACCAATTGGCCATTCATTCTTCCGCGGTCAAAACAGAGAATTGACGACACCCACCGACACCACTTGATCTTACCCGCTCGGCCCCCTATACCGGAAGAGAGGCGAAACAACCGCAATTTGGAGAATGACGAATGAGAATCGCGCTATTGGCAACCTGTCTGTTGGTGTTCATCTCACAATCTGCGCAAGGCGACGACGCCTTCGATCGTCATACGGCCTATTGGCTCAAACAGGCGACGCGGGATGCGAAGCCGCTCAAAGAATTGTCGATGGATCAAGCAGCGCGTTTGAATTCGATTGGAGAGGACATCGACGGAGCGTGCGTGGTGGTAAAAACCGATAAGGACAACTGGACTAAGGCGCTCATCGGTTGGGGATTTGTCAAAGGTCCGGATCGACCGATCCCGGTGCTGCTGATCGATCGGTTTGTCACATACCGGGGAGATCGTAACAACGTCACCACAGCCGTCGGCAAAAAGGTGATATTGTTTTCCGGGTTCGGTTTCGATTTCGATCTTGGGCAGGTTGTCCCCGCGGGATTGGGCGACGACATCAACTTTTCCGAAAAGGCGGCGCTCCGCCCGCGCGAGAAATCCGAATTGTACGCCTTCGACGGTTCGCAACTTCCCACCGAAGAAAAGACGGACAAGTACGACCCGAACGATCATGCGGGGGTTCGTGCCCGCGATTTTGAGGGGACGTGGGTTGTGGATGTTGACGGCAGATGGCGCGGCCAGTGGAAAATCAACGTGGGAGAAGGGGGACGCGTGCAGGGAACGCTGACGTCGACCGATTCGAAGAACACCTATCCGATTACGGGTCGCGTATCGTTACCGCCGCACCGGATTCGTCTCGTCATTCATCTCGACAACGCCGAGCAAACCATCGACGGGTACCTGTGGACGAAAGACAAATCGGCCATTGCAGGGACCGCGACGCTTGCCGCTCGCAAATTCGGTTTCCACGCCAAACGCGTCACAGCGAGCAAGAAGTCGGCACAGAAATAGGGGCGCTGTCTCTGGGACGCGAGCGCCATTTGCTCGCGTGAATGCAAGTTGTTAATTCAACTGCAGTTCGCGGTTCGCTTCAGTCGGTTCCCAGAAGAGAGTCTCTTCCCAGTAGGACGGTTGATCGTTTGGCGATGAAATTGCCAACTGCACATGGTCCGCTCGAATGTCCAACACCGTCACGTGAATGTCTTCGCCTATCACCAAGCCTTCGTTCACTTGACGGGTCAATTCCAGCATTACTGTTCCTCATATTTCTTTTGAAGTCGAAAAGGTAACTACCCAGTGACGAAGATGTGCGCTGGCAGGTTGGGGGACTGGTGGAAGGCGGATTGGATGCCGTCCAGGATTTTCAGGTCGTTTTTGCGGAGCGTCGAGACGTAACC
>CAUZOL010000447.1:0-4937 GCA_963581435.1 Planctomycetota bacterium | reverse complement strand
TACCGTCGATAAAGCGGGCGGTAAGCAAATCTTGTGTTTTACCCTTGTTCAGGAACAACCACCGAAGCCCGCGATTTATGGAGAGGTCGGCGAGCTCCGGCATTTCACTTCGTTCGACCAACTTCCGCAAAGTGAGAATCGGATCTACATCGATCTGAAGTTCGCCCAATACAACGCGGTTCTGAAAATTCCCGACTATCCAATCCCGGCGTTGGAAACGTCGTCCTTTGCGGAAGATGTCGTCTATTGGCATTTGGTTGCCGACACGATCGAACTGTTGGCCAAGAATCCGGAGCGAAAAAAAGAGAAAGCGAAGAAGCGGGTGACCGCAAACAACGCAAAGGACGGCGCCGAGATGGTGTTGGTTCCGCGCGGAAGTTTTCTGATGGGATCGACAACGGCGGAAGTCGATGCGCAGTTCCGTGATACCGGGCTGCCTGTGGATTGGAAAAAGCACACGCTCGACGAGCAGCCCCGACATCTGCAAAACGTTCCGGCGTTTTTCATTTACAAGTACGAAGTGACCAGCGAGCAGTATCAGGCATTCATTGCGGCCACCGGTCACAGGTCACCGCCTCATTGGAAGGGAACAAATCACCCCGCCGATAGAGCGAAACATCCCGTGGTTGAAGTGAATTGGGACGACGCGCAGGCTTATTGCCGTTGGGCCGGCACACGTCTCCCAACCGAAGCCGAGTGGGAATACGCGGCTCGCGGCGCTTCGCCAGGAGATGGGAAACCGAGTTTGGCTTTTCCGTGGGGAAACGCCTGGGATTATCGCCTCTCGAACAACTCATCCTTCCACGCGGGCAAAGAGCTGCAGAATGCCGAGGACTGGAAAGTCTGGTACGAGGGCGACCAGAAGTCGCTGTTTCCATTGACGACGCGCGGCGGCTCTTTCCCCAAATCGGTCAGTCCCTTTGGCGTTCATGACATGGCCGGCAACGCCTGGGAATGGTGCGCCGACTTTCAGGTTTCGTACTCCAAGGGGGACGACGCCGAACAGAAGAAACTCCGCGCCCGCAGAGGCGGTTCCTGGGCCAATGTCGCGCTGCACATCCGCAGTGCCGATCGCCAGGGTGCACCGCAGCAGGCTCTCAACCTCTTTACAGGGTTTCGCTGCGTGAAGACGCCATAATCTTAGATAGCCAAAGCCGAACAATCAGCCAGCCAGGCGTCCCGTAATACGTTGAGATTCGCGTGCAGGTAGGGAGTCCGCAAAAATGACGAGTTTCGCGAACAGAATCGACCAGCGGCTTGAAATTTCACTCTGCAAGATCACGTCGGAGAGATTTCGCGAGATAGACCTGATTGTTGGTGTCGGGACCGGCCGACGTGACGCTAAAACAGAGTGTCACCACTCTACCGCGCCCGAACGGATTCGAAACCACGGTCGAGCGACCGCTCGCGTCACGGATGCTACGGGAGCTGCTCGCGGGCTTCAAGAACCAGTGGCCGAGGTCTTTATCTGCTACTCCTTCCAGAAACTCCGTGTCGGCGGCGCGAACGCTCGCCACCCTTTGGGCTGTGCACGCTCTGAGCGGGACAGGAGAATGAGTGCGGTTCGCTTTTTGTCGGCGTGAATCAAATATGCGTCACCGGAGTGCCTTTTTGCCTTTCCTTGAGATTTGTTCAGAGAATTTGCGAGCGTTCTGCATCGGTCTTTTCCAATCTTCTGGATACGTTTCGCAACAGCTTCGACCGCGGCAGGGTCTGGCCGTTCCGCCCGGAAATGGTTCCCTGAAGGTACTCGACTGCCTTGGGGAAAACCAGCGGTGCGGTGCGGAGAGAAGGAGGACGACAGGGAGATGGGAAAACGTGGGTCGTTGCCCGTCTTGGCATCGATCGGTATGCTCAAGGTACAACTGTCCGTGAGTTTCGGAGCCGATTGAACTGAAAGAGCAACGGTCGAAGGGTTCGGCAAATGATTGGAGCGGAGAAGGATGAATCGAATAGCGTTTGCGTGTGCAGTCGTCCTCTGTTTGTATTCCTCGACTGCTACTGCCGAGAACTGGCCGGCGTGGCGTGGACCGGCCGGTGACGGAGTTTGCAACGAGTCGAAACTGCTGATCGCATTCGGTCCCGCAGAGAATGTTGCCTGGAAAACACCGCTGCCGGGTGAGGGAAACTCGACGCCGATTGTGTGGGACGAGAAGGTTTTTGTCACCTGCCAGATCGACGGCGGCAAGACTCGAAGCTTGATTTGTTTTGATCGAACAGCGGGCAAGATGTTGTGGCAGCATCGTGTTGCTTTTCCCCAGAAGGAAACGACACACAGCGGCAACCCGTTCTGCTCCGGCTCGCCCACGACCGACGGCAAACTGGTGTATGCCAGTTTTGGGTCGGCGGGCGTGGTTGCATGTGACTTTTCCGGCAAAGTGGTTTGGAGTCGCGAATTGGGCAAGTTGGCCCATGTATTCGGCCCGGCCACCACGCCGGTTCTTTATCGGAACTTGTTGATTATTCACCGCGGTCCCGGAGAGCCGACGCACATTATCGCCCTCGACAAGCGGACCGGCGAGACGGTGTGGGACACACCGGAAGTTGGCAACAACGACAAGCTGTACGGTTCGTGGTCGACCCCGGTAATTTACCGGGTTGGTGAGCGCGAAGAATTCGCGCTGTCGATGCCGGGCGAACTAAAGGGCTACGATCCGCTCACCGGAAAGGAGCTGTGGCGCTGCAGCGGACTGGGACCGAGCAATTATCCGGATACGGTCGTCGGCGACAACGTGCTGATCGGCATCAGCGGTTTTCGGAAATCGATGATGGCCGTCCGCATTGGCGGGAAGGGCGACGTGACAGAGACGCATCGGCTGTGGCATGTCCCTATGACACAACAACGCATCGGTTCCGGCGTCGTGCACAAGGGGTTTCTTTACGTCTCCAATGCAACAGGGATTGCGGAATGCATCGAGGTCAAGACCGGCAAGACCCTCTGGAAGGAACGGCTGGGCGGCAACCTGTGGGGATCGATTCTGCGGGCGGGAGAGCGATTGTACGTCAGCAACACAGAGGGCGAAATATTCGTGCTGGCGGCCAGCCCGAAGTTCCGACTGATTGCTAAGAACGAGATGGGTGAGCACATCAAAGCCGGGCTGGCTCCTTCAGATGGGCAGTTGTTTGTGCGAACGTACGAGAATCTGTATTGCGTGGGCACGAGGCAAAGGTAGCTGCTAGTTGCCTCGATTTGGAGTTTGCAACATGATCATCCGGCCGTACTTTGCTTTCACTATCATCGCGATTCTTTCCACTCTTTCATCCGTCTCTGCCGGAGAGAAGCCGCTTGGAATCAAGGCCGTTGTCCGACAGCGCATCCATCCTGTACTGATCCGCAATGATCGCAACCCGCTGTTGGAACTGACAATCGAATCCGAGCGGAAAGACGTTTTCCTGCATTCACTGACGTTTTCCCTCAAAGGCACAGACGACCTGAACGATGTCGAGAGTCTGCAGGTGTTTTTGGCGGGCGACAAGCAGAATTATTCAACACAGGCGACGTTCGGCGACCGTGCCAAGTCCGCCGGCGAGGTTGTCATTCGCGGCAACGTCAGGCTTCGCCGCGGCGTCAACGTTTTGTGGCTGTCGTGTCAACTCAGTCCGAAAGCAAGCCTGACCCACAAGGTGGATGCGACGTGCACGAAAATCGAAACGTCTGTCGGTGACGTCACTCCACAAGCTGAAACGCTCAATGTCCGCAAACGAATCGGCATCGCACTTCGTCGGCATTTCGACGACGGCGTGCACACGTATCGAATTGCAGCATTGGCAACAACACCGAAAGGGACTCTGCTGTGTGTTTACGACATGCGGCGGCGGGCGGGGCGCGATCTGCAAGAGGACATCGACTCGGATTGCTGAGGAGCACCGACGGAGGTCAGACGTGGGAACCGCAACGCGTCATTATGGACATGCACGAATACGGTAAGCTGCCGCAGGAGCAAAACGGCTGCAGTGATCCGGGGATTCTCGTGGACCCGGCAACCGGTGAGATCTTTGTCACAGCCGTCTGGACTTGGGGTCGCCCCGGCACACATCAGTGGAACAAAGGTGGCTCCGAACCAGGCTTCGAAATCGGCAAGACCGCCCAGTTTTTGATGGTTCGCTCGAAAGACGATGGCCGAAGCTTCTCGAAGCCGGAGAATATGACCCGGAAGCTGAAGCAGAAAGAGTGGATTCTGTTTGCCCCGTCACCGCAACAGGGCATTTCGCTGCCCGACGGAACGCTCGTCATGCCCGGTCAGGGACGTGATGAACAGGACCGGCATTTTTCAAACCTCATCATCAGCCGCGACCACGGGAAGACGTGGACGCTCAGCAACCCCGCTTCGTTCGGAAACACGGAATGCCAAGCCGTTCTCCTTGGAAATGGTTCGATCATGCTCAACTGCCGTTCAGAACGGCCGACGAAGTTTCGCACGGTCGCAGTCACGTCCGATTTGGGAAAAACCTGGAAGCCGCACACAACGAATCGCAACACGTTGATCGAGCCGAACTGCAACGGCAGCACATACCGTTTCGACTACAAGCAGAATGGCGAAAAGAAACACATCCTCGTGTTTGCCAACCCGCATACCCAGGCGGGCCGCGACCACCACACAATCCAGATCAGCTTCGACGACGGCCGCACGTGGCCCAAAGAGTACCATCTTCTCCTCGATGTTGGCCGGGGTGCCGGCTATCCCAGCCTCAGCCGTGTCGATGAGGGACACATCGCCTTGGTCTACGAAGGCAGTCAATATCAACTCGTCTTCGAGAAGTTCTCGCTAGATGAATTGTTGACACGTCGAAAATGACTTCCGTGCTATCTGTCACGACATTCTGGAGTTTTCTGCGCGAGTTCTCGCCACTTTCCCGTGCGAGATTCTGAGATTCAGCGAGATTCCAGTCGAGTTTTCCCTGTGAAGCCGTGAACCGCAGATGTGATGATGGAGGAA
>CAUZOL010000446.1:0-5027 GCA_963581435.1 Planctomycetota bacterium | reverse complement strand
AAAACATCTTGAGTTGGTTCCGCCATCCGATCAGCAACGCGACGGCAGAAGGCTTCAACAGCCGCATACAATCCATCAAGTCGAACGCCCGCGGCTTCCGCAACTTTGCGAACTACCGCACCCGCATACTGTTCTTCTGTGGAAAACTGAAACTCAAACCGTGCTGAAAACACCCATTGAAATCGGTGAAGAACCCTATTATGGACTGTCAGCGACTTGTATCAACACAATCCTTGAAAGCCCGTTGCAATGACAAATCGCCATGCTCGCTGCCGGGCGAGTAATTCACGGTCGACACGACTTTTGTCCGATAGATTTGTTATCATGGGTCAAGACACGATCGCAAACTAGTCCGGTTGATGACTACGGTACGTCCTCACGGGGAGACAAGCTGTGCTGCGGATTCTTGGGTCACACAATCCGTTTCACGAGTCGTTCAATCGCCGTGAGGTGATGCGCGTTGGCGGTCTCAGCGCGATGTCGCTGGGGTTGCCGGAAATGTTGGGGCTGCAATCGTTGCAGGCTGCTGGCGGCAGCGCATTGCCGGGGTTCGGTCGCGCCAAGCAAATCATGTTGCTGTACTTGCAAGGGGCGGCAACGCAGTTTGAAACGTGGGACCCTAAACCGGAAGCGCCGGCCGAAATCCGTGGCGAGATGAATGCCACCGCAACATCGGTTCCCGGCATTTCCATCTGCGATCATCTGCCCAAACTCGCCCAGGTAATGGACCGTGTCGCGATTTTGCGGTCGATGACCCACGCGTACAACAACCACTCCAATCTCTACACAATGACCGGCTATCCCGCTGTGAACTTTCCCAGCGAGACGAACCCCGAGGACAGTCGGCATCATCCGTTTTTTGGCAGCGTATTGGATTACCTGGAAGACCAGAAGCATCCGCAGGATGTCCCCGAGGTGCCGCGGAACATTGGCGTGCCGTTTCGTTTCAGCACCCACTCGCCCGTCTTTCGACGATCGGGGCCGTACGGTGCATTCCTCGGTCACGGGTACGATCCTGTCTGGACCGAATTCGACGGCAAACCCACAAAAGAAGTTGCCCGGGCATCGTTCTTCCGGCGCAAAGATGTGATGGTCAAAGACCCGTATCTGGGCATCACACCCGAGAGTCGGCTGAACATCTCGAAGTCGGCGCAACTGCGCCCGGAAATGACGCTCGATCGTCTGGATCGCAGACGAAGTTTGCTCGATCAATTGGAGGACGAAGTCCGTCGGTTCGATGAAAACGCAGCCGGGAAAAGTTTGGGCCGCTTTCGAGAGATGGCATGGTCGCTGATGACCTCATCGAAATTGCGCAATGCCATGGATCTTGATAAGGAACCGATGGCGCTCCGCGAAAAGTATGGGATGACATTGTTCGGCCAGTCCGCATTGACCGGACGCCGTCTGTTGGAAGCCGGCTGTGGATTGGTCTCGGTGTTCTGGGACGAATACAAAATCGTCAACACGGCCTGGGATACGCATTCTCGCCACTTTTCAAGGCTTGGAAACGAACTGCTGCCCGGGTTCGACTCGGCCGTCAGTAGCCTGCTGATCGATTTGGAAGAACGCGGACTGCTGGACGAGACGCTCGTTATGTGCCTATCGGAACATGGCCGCACACCGAAGGTCAAAAAAACAAAAAATGGCGGTGGTCGCGATCATTGGTCGAATGTGTATAGCGTGATGCTGGCCGGTGCGGGCATCAAACCGGGAACCGTTCTCGGCGAGTCGGACGCACACGGCGCCTTTGTCAAAACCCGCCCCGTTAGTCCTGCCGACATTCTGGCGACCATGTACCACCTGAAAGGAATCGATCACGAAACGACGATTTCCGACCGCCTGAAGCGACCCACGAAGTTGGTCGAGGATGGCGAAGTGCTTTCCGAACTACTGGCATGAACATATTTTCGATGAACAAACCAACTACAGTTCTGGCGGTTCTCGCCATTGCAACATTCGTGTCATGTGGCTGTTCAACACAGGACAGTTTAACGCCAAACGATTTGGCGATGGAGAGTTCAACGGCCAACGACGCGGACTCGTCGGACAAGCTGCCGTCCTCGCCGACTCAACCGGATTTTGCAAAGTTCGGAAATGCTTCGGTGGCCGACGTTCTTCAACGACTGGGGGCCAGGCTCGAACTGGGATCGACCGCCGGAGATCTCGAAAATTACTCAATCCATTTCGACCGGACGGATTCCAATGGAGACGGAAAACATTCGCGCGAAGAATTCGTCGAAAAGGGAACATACATGACGCCCGTGGCACGCGACGGAATTTTTCGCGCTGCCGATGAAAACGTGGACGGAGTTGTCACCCGAGCCGAGTATGTGTTGAACCGAATCGTGACGGACGAAGCCAAAGCGATCGTTCAAGAGATGGACGACAACGAAGATGGTTTGGTCCAAAAGATGGAATTCGTCAAGCATGCGACCGTGTTGCTTTCCACGCCGGAATTGACCAATCGCGTGTTTGCCGAGTTGGATACCAACGACGATGGCGAGATTCCCATTCCTGAATACCTGCAAGTCTGGGGGCGGTGGGCGCGGATTGGAAGAAAGTCAGCCGACAAACGCATCGCAGCACGACGAGCGAATCTCGCCGACTCGGAAAGCAATTTGGCCGAGAACTCCGACCGACAACCAATAGGTCGACCGAACGGCGGACCTCCCTCGGGACGTCGGAATGCGGGATCAGGACCGCCAAGCGTCGATGAAGTCTTCCAGCGTTTCGACGCCAACAAGGACGGAAAACTCCAGAAGTCAGAGATTCCCGAATTCGTTCAGCAGTTCATCCTGCCGGCCGATACAGACGGCGACGAACTGGTAACCAAGGACGAGTTGCGAGCGTCGCGACAGCGCAGATAGTCACAACGTTGCCCGGTCGCCAGTGCGAGCAGCGTGCGAAGTCGCCCGCAGAATGCCGCGTCCGATCAGCAAGACGTTCCGCACCCGCAGCCGTCGTCATACGATCAGCGCGGCTTCGATCGTCAAGCCGGGACCAAACGCCAGTGAAACACACGGGCGCGGCGCACCGCTGCGACGCAGCTCATCGATAATGAACAACACGGTGGGGGACGACATGTTGCCAAAGTCGGCCAGGATCTGCCGTGATGGTTCGAGCAGCGACGGAGCAAATTCGGCAGCTTCCGCAGTGGCCGACAGCACTTTCGGTCCACCGGGATGAACGGCCCACGAGCCGATGTCGTCAATCACAAAACCGCTCTTAGCGAGCCAATCGTCAAGCCACGGTCTCAAATGCTGGCGAATGAGATCGGGGACGCGGGGCGAAAGCGTCATCTGGAAACCGTGATCGCCAATTCGCCAACTCATGGCATCTGTCGTTCCGGGAATGATTGTTGAACCGGACGCCACCAGACGCCACGCGGTTTCGTTATCGTCGTGGGAACGGCGCCCCACTACGGCGGCTGCACCGTCGGCGAACAGTGCATTCGATACAATTCTGTCGGGGTTCCAGCCGTACTGTTGGTGCAGGCTGCACAACTCAACCGCGCACAACAGGACGCGTGCATCGGGGTCGGCATCGGTGTATGCCTTCATCACCCGCAGTCCGTTTAGCGCTGCGTGGCAGCCCATAAAACCGACGTGTGTGCGGGCGACGTCGGCACGCAATCCGAGTTCGCCAATCAGCGCGATATCGAAACCCGGTGCACTGAATCCGCTGCAGGAAACGGTAACCAAATGCGTGATCTCGTTCGCCGACACATCTGACTCTGCTAGCGCAGCTGCTGCAGCGGCAGCGCCCAACGGCATGACCCGTTCTTCGTACAACTGCATGCGTCCGGCGGTTGTCGGGCCTCGATCTTCGGGAGAACTGGCGGGCGCATAAAACGATTGCTGCGCCAACGTGCCGTTCGTCGAACGCTCCAGCACGACCAGATGTCGCCTGCGGACGCCGCTGCGCCGATACAGTTCCGGCAGCACCCGCGTATGAGATTCTGTTTGCGTGCAGATCGATAGTCCCATCGACGCGGCATCCCACTGCTCGATTGAGTGTTCGGGGATGGCCGTCCCAATGCTGAGTATTTCGAGGCTCATCGGCTGAACTCCGGCAATTCGTTCACAGGTGTGTGACTATTTTCAATATGGCTACGATGCGTTGCATCGCAGTTGTTGAGTCCTTCTGGAATCTGATTCAGACGGCTCACAATAGGTCGCGCCAGCCAGGGGGCAATCGACAGTCCGCGCAGCAATCCGCGCACCGCCCACGGATGCCACAACAACCGGGCCAGCCGTCGGCACCACCGCTGCCGATCGACAAACAACTCGCGATGCTGCAAAGCCCACTGGCGCTCGACGTCCTCATTCCACGTGGAAACGTTCCGGGCGACATGAGTCGCGGCGGCGGCTCCGCTCGTCAATGCGCTGGCGATGCCTTCGCCGGTGAACGGTTCCACATAGCCTGCCGCGTCTCCCAACATCAGCACGCGACGTCCAGCCGGATTGGGGGAATTTCGAGTCAACGGAACGGTTCCCGTCCATGCGGTCGATTCGATTGAAGCCACTCCCTGAAACCCCGACGAAGCGAGCACCGAAGCGATGGCGGCTGCCGGACGTTCGTTGCGACCCAAGGCAGCCGGATCGAGCGCGGCGGCGACATTCAGCCGGCCCTCTTCCACCCGCACCAGTCCCACGTATCCCACCTTGCCAACAGCCATGTAAATTGTGCCATCCTCGAATCCGGGCGGGCATTTCTCGACAACTCCGCCGACTCCAATGCGAGAGTGCGGCGCAACGTGGCCGCGTAATTCATGGTCTTGTGGAAGGCTGGGATTGCCCAGACCATCGGCCAACAGCACGACGCGTGCCGCGACTGTCGTCACGTCTTTCCCCTGTTGAGCGAGTTGAACCTCTCGGCCGGGCAGGGTCGGCACGTCATCGATCAACGTTGCCGATGTCTCCGGCAGGAACTCTGCCCCTTCGGCAATTGCGGCCGCAGCCAACTCGGTGTCGAAAGTCGCCCTGGAGACGGCGACTCCGGCCGGAAGCCAAATTTCACCTCGCCGC
>CAUZOL010000445.1:0-5053 GCA_963581435.1 Planctomycetota bacterium | reverse complement strand
TGAATTCCTCGCTGAACGAACGCCGAGTTCGATTGCTTGCCAATTGCTGTTTCTTGCTCATTCAAAGTTCCTCCAAAAATAGTTTACGCTCGAATTCCAGTGTCCACTATTTCTGGGGAACTCCAAAGCTCACCAGTCTTTATCTCACAGGTGCACCGATTGCAGGGGAAGGCCTCGAACATCTCAAAGGGATGACGCAACTCGCCTCACTGCGACTTGGAAAGACACAAGTCAACGATTCCAGTCTTGCGCATCTCAAGGGGCTGACGAATCTCACCGAACTACACCTTACGAACACAAAAATCGGCGACGCCGGTTTGGCACACCTGAGGGGGCTGACGAAACTCATCACTCTGCTTGTTGAGAACACGCAGATCACCGACGCCGGACTCGTCCACATCAAGGGAATGACGAATCTCACCAGTCTTCATCTCGTCGGCACGCCAATCAATGGGGAAAGCCTCGCACATCTCAAGGGGATGACGCAACTCGCTTCATTACGACTCGGCAATACTCAAGTCACCGATGCCGGTCTCGCCCACGTCAAGGGGCTGACAAGTCTCACCGATCTTCGCTTCAACAACACCCAGGCGACCGACGCGGGACTGGCACACCTTACGGAATTGACGAACCTCGTCACTCTAATGGCTGACAACACAAAGATCAGTGATGCAGGACTCGTACATATCAAAGGAATGACCAAGCTCACCACTCTGATTCTCGTCGGCACACCGATTAACGGGGCGGGGCTCGAACATCTCAAAGGGATGACGAGGATTATCTCGCTGCGACTCGGCAATACCCAAGTCAACGATTCTGGCCTTGCCCATCTCATGGGGCTGACGAGTCTCACTGATCTTCGCCTCTCAAATACCAACGTCACTGCGAATGCCGTTGCGAATGTGCAGAAAGCGCTGCCCAACTGCAAGATAACTCGCTGATGCCCGCGGCACTGCCGGTGGCCTTCTCAAAGCCCACGGGCCGCGCCCCGTGGGATCTGCCAGTCCCCACACCGATTGAGTTTGACAGCCAACGGTGTGTACATCAAAATGGCATCCGGTGCGTTCGTTTGGTTCGTGCAGGAGAATGAACATGAGGGGGCATGACGCTCACTCGATGCAACATCCGGCTGTCTCGCGTCGAACCGCAATTCAGGCCGGTGCGGTCGGGTTGTTGGGATTGGCGGGTAACCACGTCGAGTCGCTACGGGCGGCCGACTCGGGGCAGCTGTCCGATGCGCCGGGCGCAGGCCGAGCGAAAGCGTGTATTTACATCTTCCTCTCCGGCGGACTCTCGCAGCACGAGAGTTTCGACTTGAAACCAGAAGCGGCCGACGGAATTCGCGGCGAGTTTTCGCCAATTGCCACCGCGACACCGGGCATCGAGATCTGCGAGCATCTGCCCATGCTCGCCCAGCGCAGCCGGCATTGGGCGGTGGTCCGGTCGCTCACGCACCCTACCAACTCGCACACCACGGGGCATTTCTACATGCTTACCGGCCGGTCGCAGACTCCGCCCGGTTACAAAGGGGACCGCAAACCGCGACCCTCCGATTGGCCGTCAATCGCTTCGGTCACCGGCGATGCCACCGTGTCGCGTAACAACAACCTGCCGCCCGCCGTCGTACTTCCCGAGCGACTCGTGCACTGGTCCGGCGGTGTCATTCCCGGTGCCTACGGCGGATTGATGGGCCAACACCGCGACCCGTTCTTCGTCGAAGCCTCGCCCTACGGCAACCCAATGTGGCGCGGTGCGTATCCGGAATACACGTTCCCGAATCAATCCAAGAAACCCCCAACCAGCGCCGATGCCCGTGTCTATCAGGCACCGAACCTCAAACTGCAGCACGGCATGAACGTCGGCCGGTTCGATAGCCGATTGAACTTGTTGAAGTCGATCGACCAACAGCGGCACGCACTCGAACAATCGGCCGAAACGCAGCAGTACGACCGCAGCCGTCAGTCGGCCATCTCACTATTGGCCGACAAGAAGATCCGCCGCGCCTTCGACGTCACCAAAGCCGACCCCAAAACGCAGCAGCGATACGGCGCAAACAGTTTCGGCTGGTCGTTGTTGATGGCGTTCCGATTGGTCGAGGCGGGCGTCAACATGGTGCAGGTGAACCTGGGCAACAACGAAACGTGGGACACGCACGGCGATTCATTCTTCCGATTGAAGGAACGCCTCTTCCCGCCGACCGATCGCGCGCTGTCGGCAATGCTCGACGACCTCGATGCAACCGGCCTGCTCGATAGCACGATGATTGCGATGGCCGGTGAATTCGGCCGCACCCCGAAACTTTCAACGCTCACCGATAGCTTCAACGGTGCCGGTCGCGACCACTGGGGAGCCGTGCAAAGCGTCTTCTTTGCTGGCGGCGGCGTGAACGGCGGCGCGGTCATCGGCTCATCGGACAAAACCGGCGGCTACCCCGCATCGAGTCCACAGCAGCCCGAGAACATGGCCGCCAGCATCTACCACGCCCTCGGCATCCCCCCCGAAGCCGCCTGGCACGACGAACTCAACCGTCCGCACCACATCTACCACGGCGAACCGATCCCCGGGTTGTTGGGATAGCGGTCAAGAGTCGCGGGACCAGAGTCCAGAGTCAGACTCGCCCCCCTTCCATGAATTGACTAGTCACACAGTGCCGGCCATCGATTGGTATCTAAGGATTGAGCTCCCCATGTCCATCTACACCCAACACAACCTCGAACCGATCATCAATGCCAGTGGGGCTGTTACGCGGTTGGGCGGTGCGCCGATGCCTCCGGCTGTGCTGGAGGCCTTTGTTGCGGCGGCGGGGGAGTGGGTTCCGTTGGAACAATTGCAGGCGGCCGCTTCGCGCAGAATCGCGACTCTCACCGGGACCGAGGCGGGATTGGTGACGGCCGGTTCTGCGGCGGGGTTGACGATGGGGACGGCCGCGATTTTGACCGGGTTCGATCTCGGGCGAATGGAACGGTTGCCGCACTGTGACGGCTTTCCGCACGAGATTCTCATTGCCCGTGAACAACGCAGCGGTTACGACCATGCGATCCGTGCCGCAGGGGCGCGGTTGACGGAAGTCGGCTTCAACGAAATTGTCTCCAACGCGGGCGTCCGCCGCACGGAGGCGTGGGAATACGAGGCGGCAATTTCCGATCGCACGGCCGGCATTGTTTACGCGTTCGGCCCCGGATCGCGACCGGCACTCGAAGAGGTGGTCGCCATCGGCCGCAAACATGGGCTGCCGGTGCTTGTCGATGCCGCCGGTGAACTTCCGCCGCGCTCAAATCTCACCGCCATCGCCGCCTTGGGTCCCGATCTCGTTTCTTTCAGTGGCGGCAAGGGGATTCGCGGGCCGCAATCGACGGGTATTCTTTGCGGACGCCGCGATCTCATTGCAGCGGCGGCTTTGCAGATGCTCGACATGGACGATCATCCCGAATTATGGGAACCGCCCGCCGATTTCATCGACCGCGAAAAACTCGCCGGCATTCCGCGCCACGGCATCGGCCGCGCTTTGAAGGTGTCGAAGGAAGAAATCATCGCGCTACTCACCGCGCTCGACTTGTTCGCATCGGGAGCCTACGACAAAGACTTTGCCCGTTTTCAGTCCTATCTCGAAGCCATCGAAATCGAACTGCGCGGCACGCATTCCAATTGCCGAACCGTCGTACCGCCCCACGAAGAAAGTTGGCCGATACTGGAGATCGCCATCGATGAGTCGGCGCTTGGTCGCTCGGCATTCGATGTCTGCCGCCGACTGCGCAACGGATCGCCGCCGGTCTACGTCAGCCACGGGCAACTGAGAAACGGATCGCTGGTGATCAATCCGCATTGCCTGACCGACGAGACTGCAGCCAAGTTGACGCAACGGTTGCGAGAAGAGCTCAGTTGATCGCGCCGCGTTCCGCTTCGCAAAGGCTTCGCGTCGCAGCTAACCGCTGGTGGCCTATTCATACGCTTTGAAGACGGCGCTGTTGTCTTCGTTGCCGTGTCCGGCGGCATCGAGCGATGCGAGAAGGTTTTCGTGCAATTGTGACATTGGTAAGCTGCGGCCCGTTTCGGATGCGGTTGCGAGAATCAAACGGACGTCTTTGAGATGCTGCGACAACCGGGCCTCGGTGGAGAAATCGCCCGTCACCATTTTTTCTCCCTTCGAGTCCATCACGCGGGAGTACGCCACGGTCGATTTCAGCAGGTCCAGGACATCACGCAAATCGAGACCGAGCGAACGAGCATACGACAACCCTTCTGCAAGCACCGCCCGGTTGAGTCCCAGAATCAGATTGACCACCAGCTTCATCTGGGCACCGCTACCGCAGGGGCCGACGTGGACGGTTTCTCTGGCGATCGCGCTGTAAATATCGCGACACGACTCAAACGCTGCGGTGTTTCCGCCAACCATGACGACGACATCGCCGAAGTGCGCCTGTTTGCTCGAACCGGCAACCGTCGAATCGAGATAAGAGACGCGATGTTCGGCCAACTGGTTTCCCAAGCCCTTCATTGTTTCGGGATCACCCGTCGTGGTGTCGATCACGATCGAATCGGGCGACAGGCTACCGACAATGTCATCGACGACCGCGGTCGCGATTCCGGAATGCGGCAGACTGAGAATGACCCGCTTGCACGCGTGCGCCACCTCGCGGGCCGAGTCAACAGGTCGTCCCCCAAACTCTGAAAGCAGTTCCCGCCGCTGCTGATCGATGTCGAATCCGACGACGTCGAAACCGGCTTTCAGCAGTCTTCCGGCGATGGCCGTCCCCAGCAAGCCGACGCCGACGATACCAACGTGTTGCACTGGTGGCTCCTTCGCATCGAGACCGAATCGAGCTGCGCTTCCGCCAATTGTTTCTGAATAGTGGCTTCGGACGTTCGTTCGGTTGAGACGGCGATACCACGCCGATCCCTTGCTCTTAGGATTCTCTAAGAACGTGTCGAGCTATTGTCAATTGTTGTGTTATGAAAATGTTTCTAAGCGGCGAATTCCTGCAGAATTCCGTCTTGGAAGGAACGTCCTTCGACGACGAGCGTCATCTTTTCGTGGCTGCGTAAGCGGTTCCAT
>CAUZOL010000444.1:0-5059 GCA_963581435.1 Planctomycetota bacterium | reverse complement strand
AATCCATCAAGTCGAACGCCCGCGGCTTCCGCAACTTTGCGAACTACCGCACCCGCATCCTGTTCTTCTGTGGAAAACTGAAACTCAAACCGTGCTGAAAACACCCATTAAAATCGGTGAAGAACCTCTACGACGAACTTCTCAAATTGCCGAACGAAACCGAGGCGATTCGAACCCTGAAAGCGGAAGTTCGCAGGCAGGTCGCTCTCAACGCCGAATTGCCAAACCCGGGGACTGCGCCGGGGGCCGTGACGGTTCTACCCAAGAGCGGCAAGCCGGCGGCCACGGCTGGAAAGGACCAGCCGCTCGATCTCATTCAGTTGGCGACCACGTACGTCGATGCCGTCGGCGTGATGGAACTGGCACAGCTTAAAATGAAGAGGATAGATAAGCTTGCAGATCGCAATGTCGTCACACAATTGGAGGCGGACTCGGCCCGGGTGGCGACGAAGACCGCAGAGCGAAAAGTGGCACTGCTCAAAACGATAATTGAACAGGAAATCGAAGATACAAGCGAAAATCGCAAAGCCGCCGAAGTTCAGCTGAAATTTGAGCAGCGGCTTGTCAAGAAGGGTTACGCGAATCAGACGCCCAGCGCATCGCGAATCCGTCAACTGGACGGCCGGCTGCGGACACTGCAATTGATCCTCAAACCGTAATTGGAGTTGTTGTCCCGCCAATCGCACGCGGGGCGTTGCCCCGCCGCTAAACTTCATACCGAAAGAACAGCAACGCCGTCGAACCCCAGTAGTAGGCCGAAAATGCGAGCGCAGTCAGCAGCACTTCCCAGAAAATGGGTTTTGCATGGCGGCGTGCCAGCCGACCGCTGAGCAACAAAAACGGCAACGCCGGCAGGAACCCGGCGAGAAATACCCATTCGGTCACCAGGCTGAGCCGGCGGCAAATCAGAAAGTACGCGAGACAAACACCGACAAAGCCGAGGGCCACAGCGCGCGATCGCCACGATTGCCAGCGATCGGCCGGATGTGTCTTTTCCATCCCGATCTGGTAGACGGTGGCCTGAAACGCCACAAACAACGCCACCGGCCAGGTAAACACAAACTCGTTTCGCCACAGGCTCAGCGGTGTGGTGGCGACGGCTCCCAGCACAAAGGCCAGCGTCCAGAACAGCCGCCGCATTCGCGCGTGGGTCATTCGTCGTCCGGCGCAGGCACGCACTAACAACGTCAGCAGACCGGAAACTCCCAGCACGCCCACCAGTGAAGCGACATACCACAGCAGCAGCCATTCTCGGCTCGGAACATCAAAAGCATATTCCGGCTCCACACCGAGCAGCTGCGAGAAGTCCCAATGCTCGTGCTGTGGAATATCGGCGACGGTGAGTGTAGCGGCTTCAGATTTCGACTCGCGCAGTTCAGGTTTCCCCAAGTAAAGACACGCCGCGCGTGTCGGATTTCGCAGAAACAAACGGCCGCGATGCAGCGCCGGTGCCGTCCAGCAGATTTCCCCGCTCAACACCGACACACGTGCCAACACTTCGCAGCGATCGGGGTTCGCCCGTGCCAGAATCAACTCGCCCGTATCGTTGAACAGAATGAGCTTGCCGTCGGCGACAATCACGCTGGCATGACCGATGGCATCTTCGGAAGAATGCTCACCCGGTTTCGGCGGCGTTCTTCGTGCATTCGGATTGCCGTTGGCCCACAGTTCTTTTCCCGTTTGCAATTCAATGCAGCGGAAACTCCCGCGCGATGCCCGGTGCGCTTTCGCCTGCACGTCGCGCAGGTCAAAACCATAGAGGTGTCCGTCAATAAGCACGCTGGAAGCGACGTCGTTCGACATCAGCTGTGACTCCCAGACCCGCTCATAAGACGCATTGGGGCCACCGGTCAATTTCAGCAAGCGCGATCCCCCACGAAATGGCCCGGAGATCCACACGTATGGCTCAGAAAAAATCGGCCAGGCGGCGTGTTCGTCGTATCCCGACGACAACGGAACCCTCCAGAGTTGGCGTCCCGTCTTCAAATCGAACGCAGCCAGCACGTACTCCAGGTAACCCAGCACCTGGCGATGACCATCCACGGTAATCGGCAGAGCAGGGGTGTAGCTGGCGGTGTCGTCTCCCGATTTCCAGATGGTCGATCCATCGTTGGCATCGAGAGCCACCATACTGGCACCTTTGCCACCAACCGGCAAAATGACCATGCCGTCCACCACTGTCGGCGTGCTGGAGTAGCCGAATTCGGTGCCGCGGCCGCTGAACTTCTCGGTCACATTGACCGACCAGACAAGTTTGCCCTGCTTGGACAAGCAGCCGACAAGTCCGCTCGGTCCTGCAAAGAAAATGCGGTCCGATGCAATGGTCGGCGTCGCCCGCGGCCCGGGATACAGACCGGTCGCCTCGAACGGCCAGTCGTACCAGTACTCCCAGATCGTCTCGCCGCTCTCCGCGTCGAGACAAACAACGTACTGCCCCGCGAGCGTTTGATACTGTGTGTAGACCCGGTCATCGGAAACGACAAATCCCGAGTACCCCTGCCCAAGTTCCCGCACCCACAACACCGGCGGCCCGCCGGTTGGCCACGAATCGGCAAGATTGGTTTCCGCCGAATGCCCGTCGTAGTTCGGCCCCCTCACAAAAGGCCAACCATCATCGGGTGTTCCTGTTGGGAGAAACGGATTGGCTGCAGTCTGCGTGGTAGCCGGTGAAGATGATTCGACTGCCGACCGAGTGTTGTCGGGTCGCAGCGCAGCCCAGGTGGCGACTGCCCCCACCAACAGCAACCCGATCAGGGCGAACGTAAACTTCGACCGGTTTGATCGTTGAAACATCGAGCATTCCGCGCGAGAACCTGTTTGATTTGCCCTGTTTCTGCCTGATATCCCGCCTTACCCCTCGCCACCGTTCATTGCGTCGCGGACGAGGTCGGCGTCGAAGTAGTTGGTCGACATGCCGGCATCGATGACCAATCCTTGTGAGTTGATGCCGGATGAGCGTGGGCTGAGCAGGAAGGCGACGGTGTTGGCGACTTCACTGGTTTCGACGGCACGGTTACGAAGCGTTGCTTTTTCGGCGAACAGGTAACTATCGACGTAACCCGGTATGCCGGCTGAGGCGGACGTCTTTAAAAGTCCAGGGCAGACGGCGTTGAAACGAATCGAGGAGAACTTGGAGAACGACTTCGCCAGAAAGCAGACGGACGAATCGAGAGCCGCCTTGACCGGGGCCATGTAACCGTAGTTCTCGGCGGCCATGCGGGTTGTCGAGATCGAAATCGTCACAACGCTGCCCTGTTTATCATCGAGCAAGTCGCCGAAGGCATTAGAGACGGCGACCAACGAAAAGCAGGAAATGTCAATCGCCTGCAAAAACGCGGTACGCGGTGTTTCGTGAAACGGCAACCAACCGGCCGAATAATCGGCGAATGCAATCGAATGCACGATGCCATGAATTTGCTCGTGCGATTTGCCCACGTCCTCACGGAGACGGTCAATCTCCGCTTGATCTTCGACATCACACACGAAGACGCGTTCGGGATCGACGATCTTCGAGACGGTTTCTTTTCGTTGCTCGCTGCGCACCGAGTAGATGACGTTTGCGCCGGCTTCTTCCAGCACGCGTGCCACATGCCAGGCAACGCTCTTGCGGTTGGCCAAACCGAAGATGAGGACCGTTTTACCGTTGAGTTGAAGGTAGTCCATGCGATTTATGGTTCGCTGAAATGCAAGCGGCTCGAATGATTTGTGATGTGATTGTTGGCGGATTCTCGAGAAACGCGAATCCTATTCGCTGCCGAGATTGACGTACAGTTTGATGTTGTGGGTATAGCGGCCGCCGGCGACGATGTCGATTCGACCGTCGCCGGTCAGGTCGCCTGCGACGGCATCTTCGACGGCGACTCCGCCTTCGTCAATCACGTGTTTCACCCACTTCGTTCCGGTGGCATCCTGCGCGTCGAAGACGTAGACGCCGCGTTTGCGGTTTTCACCGGCGCCGGTATCGCTGTGTCCGACGATGATCTCGTCCATGTTGTCGCCATCGACGTCGGCCAGCCACAGCGCATGTCCCCGCCGAAACGAATCATCGAGCACCCGTCGCTCAAATTTGGCGGGGTCCTTTTTCGATTGGAGATACACAACCAGACTCGTGCCGTGCATCGGCTCAATGGTGGCAATCAACATGCGGCCCGATGGCAGCCGGGTACTCTTGATTTCGCCGGCACCCATTTGCGACGCTGTTTTGCCCGGCATGCCGGCGCTGTAGCGGGTTTTCTGCCAACCCGTGTCGGTTTTCGAGATCAAGTGAATGCCCTCCTGACTGGCCGTCAGCGTCTTGATCGATGATGAACCTTTCGGCTTGAAGTGCCAGTGGTTGTGCATGCGATTCAGACTCGCATCGAGAACGGTGCGAGGCCAGCGATCAGTCTTCGGGTGTGCGGGGATCTGTAGCGCCGTCAGCCGAACTCCCGCGCCGACAGTCTTGTTGAGCGGCGATATGACCAGCTGCGGCCGCTTGTTGCCGAGCACATTGGCGAATCGCATCCGGTGCAGCCAGCGTTCTTCGCCAATCAGATGGACGTTCCATTTGTCATCGAGCGATTCATTCCGCGAAAGCCATTGAATCGTGCCAACCTTCGTCCAGCCTGCACCGAGCGCGAAGTCGATCTTACCGTCGCCATCGATGTCGAGAGGAGCAATACAGACGTTATCGCGTTCGGTCTGGTTTTCGATGATGACCCGCTTCTTCCAGTCGGGTGCCTGGTACCACAACACGCGACTCTCGGTCGCCGCGACGATGTCCTTTCGCCCGTCGCCATCGACGTCTGCCAGAGACACGGCGTAGCAGACATCCCCGCAGTTAGGGTCGATTGTCTGGTGACGAAACTTCGGAAAGCCCTCAGCCATCGCGGGGGCGGGAGCGAGCAACATCAGGAAACCCAAGATGCGAACGATGGTAGCTGGCGCGTTTGGCTGCATGGCTTATTCTCGCGAGATTGGGTTATCGACGGGCGAATACGATCACAACTGTTTTTTCACTCTGTCACAAACGGCCGATGAAAGCAACAAAATGAGAACTCCCACCGGAGCAGTCGGCAAA
>CAUZOL010000443.1:0-5090 GCA_963581435.1 Planctomycetota bacterium | reverse complement strand
TCTTCGGCAGCCAGCCGAAGTTGTTCCGCTTCTTCCGCGCGTTCCATCGCCAATTGCTGTTCGATAATGGCCCGGTTAACGGTGGCCGTGAATTCCTGCTGGGAGTGCCGGAAGTATCCACAGCCAAATGCCAAGCCCACTGCGATAATCGAGCAGATCCAGAACCATCTCGATCGTCGCAGGAATTGTCCACGTTTTGGCAGCTTGTCTTGGCACATGGGAGATCCGCCGACTCGCATCCGAACGAACAGAAAAGAACCACGGACGAAGGGGCGCGACGCGTATGCCAGTCATGCAGAATCTGCGCAGTCCATCCACTCTGTTGCGGCAATGCAAACCTAGCTTGTAATCTGCGGATGCGACTGGTTGTCGTTCACGCGAAGAGGTTTCCCCGTCGAGTCTCTGGGACACAATCGATACAACCGCGTTGAGCGTTGCAATCGGCCTGCGAAAGAGAGGGGCAGATCCATTTAGCCGCGGGGCTTGCCCCGTGTGTGCCGAGCCGAAACGTCATCGACACGCCCCGCGAGCGGAGCGGCTAAATGGAATACATGCTTCACGTTGCGTTGTAGATCATGCGAGAATATCGCGAATGGGCATTCCGTGATCGACGTCGAGCCGTTTGCGGCCGGGGATTTCCAGCTTGCGGCCATCGAGACCCATCAGGTGCAGGACGGTGGCGTGCATGTCGGTGATGTAATGGCCTGGCTCGATCGCGTGAAAACCGAGTTCGTCGGTCGCGCCGTGGACGTGGCCGCCCTTCACACCGGCGCCCGCAAACCAGACGGTGAATCCGTGCGGATGATGGTCGCGACCATCGGTTCCGCCACTGCGTTCCTCGACCGCCGGTGTGCGACCGAATTCCGTGCAGAACACCACCAGCACATCGTCCAACAGCCCGCGTCGTTTCAAGTCTTTCAGTAGACCGGCAACCGGTTTGTCGATTTTCGCCGACTGCGCCGCGTGGAGTTTCTTCAGATTCTTATGTGAATCCCACACCCCGTAGGGACTCGGATAGACTTGCACAAATCGAACACCGCGTTCCACCATCCGGCGCGCGGCCAGCATTCGACGACCAGCCAGACGGGTGTTTGCATTATCCAGCCCATACAACTGCTGAACTTCTTTGGTTTCGCCCGCAAGATCGACTGCTTCGGGAACCGCCTTCTGCATGTTGAAGGCCAATTCGTACGAACGGATGCGGGCGCTGAGCGCTTCGTCGTTCGGGTATTCGACGGCCGACAATTGATTCAGTTTATTCACCAAATCAAATTCGTTGCGTTGCTCTTCGAGCAGAATGTCGCCACTGCGGCGTCCATAGGGCAGTGGATTGTTGGGATCGAGCGCAAGCGGGATGCCGCCATATTTGGGGCCGAGATAGTACGACTCGAAACTCTGGCTCGTATCGGGACGCGTTGGTCCGCCGAGTACGACGAACTGCGGAATGTTCCCGTTGCCGCTGGCCAGCCCATAGGTCACCCACGCGCCGATGCTCGGCTGCGTCTCGTCGAGCTTGTGGCGACCGGTGTGAATTTGGTTTTCGGCCGCGTGGTCGTTGTCGGTCGTATACATGTTGCGAACGAATGAGATGTCATCGACGCAACTTCCCACGTGCGGAAACCAGTCGCTGACTTCGATCCCGCTCTCGCCGTACTTCTTGAAGCCAACCTGCGTGGGATAAATCTTGGCGTACTTGTCGCGTACCTTTTCGATGACCGAACGGGAGCGCGCATCGTGTAGCGGGGACTGCAACGGATCGTCAAACGGCGTCTCTTTGAATGTCTTGCCCGCATACTTCGTCAGCGCCGGTTTCGGATCGAAAGTTTCCAACTGGCTGTAACCGCCGGAGAGAAACACCCAGATGACACTCTTCGCTTTCGGCGGGAATTGCGGTTGACCGGTGGGCGGCGACCATTTCGTTGTCGCCTCGGCTCTGGCGATCCCATCATCCAGTAAAAGCGAACCGAGCGCAAGGCCGGTGAAACCCATGCCGAAATCGGCCAGGAAGGTTCTTCGCGGAACGCGCCCAAAACAGGGGCCGGCATTTCGCTGTTGAAACGTCATCGGTTCACAGTCCTCAATCGCAGACGAACAAAATCCGGCTTGCCGTTTAGCGGCCCTTCAACAGCCAGCTGACATTCACCGTCAGTGGATCGTAACGAAATCGTTATGGTTCAACAAAACTCGCACCAGACTTTCACGGGCGCGTAACAGCGGATCGGTCGCGGCGGCAACCACGCCCTTGGCCGTTGCACCCGCTTTCTGATTCGGCTGTCCGTAAAGTTCCTGCTGCTTCTTCAAGAAGGCGATGCAGAACTCGCTTTCTTTGTCAGTCGGCGATCGAGTGAGAATCTGCTCGAAGGCCGCCGTGATAAACAACGTTTGTTGTTCAATCAAGTCGCCTTCTCCTTGCCCAATCTCAGTAGAAAGAGCGCGGGCCAACAGGCGGCCATGATGGATTGCCAGTTGGCTGTTCGAGAGCGCGAGCGCCTGCTGCGGCACGATGCTCCCCTTGCGGCGATAGCAGTCGATCGGATCAGCCGGATCGAACGTCTCCAGAAATTTCATCACGCCGCCGCCCTCAGGATAGACGGCATAATACAAGCTGCGTCGTTGTGTGGTCGCTTCGAGTTTTGGATCGAGTTCCTCACCGCCAATGGTCGCATCCAGCGCATCAGCCACATGGAGAATACTGTCACGAACAACTTCTGCCTGCATCCGCTGCCGATCGAATCTCCACCACCACCGGTTGTCTTTGTCGTGTTTCAGGTTTGGCGAATCGCCCGGGGTCTTGGAATTCATCCGATACGTGTTACTGGTGACAATGAGCCGGTGAATGTGCTTCATACTCCAATCATTCCCTGGCAACGGAGCAACGGAGGGCTGCATCAATTCCACTGCCAGCCAGTCGATCAGATCGGGATGCGAGGGACGCGTTCCGCTGCGGCCGAAGTCGAACACACTCTCAACAATCGGCCGCCCGAAGTGCCGCATCCAAATGTGATTGACGGCCACGCGAGCTGTCAGTGGATTCTGCCGGTTGCCGATCCACTCGGCCAACGCCTTGCGGCGACCGGTGCTGACGGTCGGATATTTCGGGCCAAGCGGCGTGTAATCGGCACTCACTTTCGCGGCTGCTTTTTTCGCGACTTCGACAGATTTCTGCGCCGCCGTCAGTGCGGCCTGTGCTTTCTTCAACGCCTTCGAATCGGCACCCGCTGCCGTCACCGCCAGCTGAGCCTGCGCTAGTTGTAGCTGGGCGACCGCCAGTTTCGCCTGACGTTCGGCCTTCGACGCGGTTTGGGCCAACAAATCGGGGTCGCCGAGTTCACCTCGATATTTTGAATTGTCAGCAGCAACGCGTGCCTCTATTGCCGTCAACTCCGCCCGGGCCGACGCCAGTTTCGCCTCGGCAACTAACTTCGCTGCCGGAACCGATGGCTGTTTCAACTTGCCGAGTTCCGCTTCGGCCGATTTGACCGTGCTAATCCGCTGTTCCACTTCGGCCCGTTGGGAAAACGGTTTCAGCCCGGGATACGATGCCACCGGCGGTAGTTTGATCTGTTCAATTTCTGCGGCAATTTTCGGCCCGTCCAAAAACACCGGAGTTGCCGGCGTGACAGGAGGTCCCTCGAAGCGGTCGCGTGGGTCGCCCAACTTGTACATGAACGTTGCCTGGTCGAAATAGTGATCGTACACGCGCGGCAGGCCCGATTTGATCGGCTTGAGCGCTCCACTTCCAGACGGCGTGTAACGCAGATACTTCGCCAACGCCACGCCGCCGGGAACACGGTCGTGCCGCAATTCCAATGGCTCAAAAAACGCGCGAAACTGAAAGTATTCTTTCTGGAGAATCGGATCGTACTTGTGATCGTGGCAATGAGCGCAATTCAATCGCAGCCCGAGAAACGCTTTACCCGTGTGCTCGACGAGGTCTTGCTTCCAGGTGTCGTAGTTGAGCGAAAACCAGTTGCGGACGATAAAACCAAGCGCGGCAATCGTTTCATCGTCTTCGGGCGCAATTTCGTCGGCGGCCAACATCTCGCGGACCATCTGATCGTAGCCCTTGTCTTCGTTCAGCGAACGAATGATCCAGTCGCGCCACCGCCAGATATGCGGATAGCTGTTGCGAACGTCGTTCACCGAACGACGGCCGTACCAGTCGCTGTATCGCCATACGTCCATCCAATGTCGCCCCCAGCGTTCGCCATACTGCGGACTGTCGAGCAAACGATCGACCACTTTCTCGTAGGCATCGGGAGAATTGTCGGCCAGGAACGCGTGCAGCTGTTCTCGATTGGGCGGCAGGCCGATTAAATCGATGTAAACTCTGCGCAGCAGTTCGGGCTTCGTCGCAGCCGGAGCCGGCGTCAACTCAAACGATTCGTGGCGCGCAGCGATGAATGCATCGATCGGATTGCGAACCCATTTGCGATTCTTCACGTTGGGAACAGCCGGGCGAACCGGGCTGCGGAACGACCAATGACGGCGTGCATCCTCTTCAGGTTTCTCGTCCGCGGGAGCTGTTGCTCCCCGCTCGATCCATGCGGAGATTGCCGCGATCTGCTTCTTCGTCAGCGGTTTGCCTTCCGGCGGCATGCGAACATCTTCGTCGATCGCGGAAATGCGTTCCAACAAAATCGACTTGGCGGAGTTCCCCGGCACAACCGCTGTTCCGCCTTCGCCCCCTTTTCGCATCAAGGCGACCGTATCGAGCCGCAGTCCGGATTCCTGTTTCAATCCGCCGTGACAGGAAAAGCACCGCGAGGCAAGAACCGGCTTGATCTCGGTGAGGTAGTCGATTTTGTTGTCGTCAGCGAAAGCGATCCCGCTCGATGCGACGGTCACAAGAACGAAAAGGGACACCAGAACAAAGAGAGAAACGGAGCGTTGCATAACAAATATCACCTGCTCGAACTTGAGACGACAATCTGTCAATCGTTTGTTGTGCCATCTTACCACAGAATGCCGGCTCACCGACAGCAACGGGGCGTGAGCTATTGTCAATTGTTGTGTTATGAAAATGTTTCTAAGCGGCGAATTCCTGCAGAATTCCGTCTTGGAAGGAACGTCCTTCGACGACGAGCGTC
>CAUZOL010000442.1:0-5097 GCA_963581435.1 Planctomycetota bacterium | reverse complement strand
CTCGATTACCTCCCGTCGCAAATGGCGTTCCCGGGTTCTTGGAAAATCCAACGAGTGGTCCGTTTGCCCCATCCCGCACGCCGCCAAGAAAGAAGACCAGGCACTCGGCTCCATTCAGCGTCCCTGAAATTGCTGCGCCCCCCCCACCATTGCGCCCGAAATCGAATTGGCCCCAGAAGCGCCGAATGATCGCCTTACTTCGCGGTAGTTGGTTCCAGCGAGTCGTTGCTGTTGCCCTATCCGTGGGATCTGTGAGATCAAGGCCGCTCAAGTCGGGAAAGGTAATGCGACTGGGAGGTGCTCCGCCAAATTCGGTCTTGAAGGCCGAAATGCCAGTTTCGAGTTGGGAGATTTCGGTGCGGACTTCGGCTTCGCGTGCCCTGCGGACGGCTGCGAAGATGGCGGGGGCAATCAGCCCGATCAGCACGCCGATGATGACGATGACGACCATGAGTTCGATTAACGTGAAGCCGCCGGACGCGGTGCGAGCCGAAGGCTGTTGTGCCGGGTTGGATCGGTGATATTGGCGATGCGAGATCACGGTTTGACTCCTTCAAAATGCTGTTGGTATTCACCAATCAATCGGGTTGCGGCGGCGCGCAAGCCGTTCGTTGTTGTCAAGTGGCCCGCCCCCAATATTGCAAATCTGATGTCGCCTGAATGTTCCGTGGCGAAGACTATTCGCCACGGCGAATTTCCATTTCAAGACAGGTCATTCAGCAGCTTAATCAGCGGCATGAACAATGCGATGACAATAAAACCGACGGCCCCACCGAGTACGACAACCATGATCGGTTCGATCATGTTGACCAGGGCCTCGACCAGAACTTCCACTTCTTCTTCGTAGACGTCGGCAACCTTGTAGAGCATGGTGTCCAAGGCACCGGTTTCTTCGCCAACGTCGACCATGTTGACGACCATGTCGTCGGTAATTCGGGTTTCCTTGAGGGGAACCGCCATCGACTCGCCCTCGCGAATTGCGGAATAGATTTGATCGTACGCCCGCGCAAAAACCGCATTCCCCGACGTATCGCGGGATATGATAATACACTCCAGAATTGGCACACCCGAAGCAATCAGTGTTCCCATCGTCCGGCAGGTTCGGGCAATAATCGATTTGCGCAGGATCAGCCCCAGTAAGGGAATTTTCAGCACCGTCCAGTCGACAATAAACTCGCCGGTCTTGTTCTTCTTAATGAGCTTGAGCGTGATCCAAAGGAGTATCGGTGAAAACACGAGGAAATACCAATAGGTCGCCAACCAATGGCTGGCGTCGATCAGCATCTGCGTCATCACTGGCAATTCGGTGCCGAAGTCTTCGAAAATCTTGGCAAACTTCGGCACGATGTAGATCATGATGCCCGCGACGATACCGCCGGCAATGACGATGACCGCACAGGGATAAATCATCGCCCCCTGCACTTTTCGTTTCAGGCTTTGTGATTTTTCTTTGAACTCAGCCAGCCGGCGCAGAATGATTTCGAGTGCACCACCGGCCTCGCCCGCCTTCACCATGTTGACGTACAGTTTGTCGAACGCCTTCGGCTGGCGGGACATGGCTTCGGAAAGCGTGGACCCGCCTTCGATATCTTCAACGACCGCCATCAGCGCATTCTTGAGTGGCCCTGGCTTTTGTTGGCCTTCCAGAATTCGCAGGCTTCGCAGAATCGGCAGCCCGGCATCCTGCAGCGTGGAGAGTTGCCGCGTGAAAGTACAAAGGTGCTTCGGCCTGACACCGCCGACAGAAAACGTCCCCTTTTTGCGGGGGCCGCCCTTCTTGGCTTTTCCTTTGCCCTTCTTTTTCTTTTTGCGGTCGGTTTCCTGAATGCGGGTGACGAAGAATCCCTTTTCCTTAATCTTCTGCTGCGCTTCGGCTTCGGAACCGGCCTCGATCGTTTCCTTGATCTCCAGCCCGGTGTTGTCCATCGCCTCGTACTGAAATACCGGCATCGGCCTTCTCCGTCACTTGTGTTTGATTACGTGCAGGCACGTTGTATTGAAAGGTCAGAAATCAGAGGGCAGGGGTCAGAAAAAATGCTCCGAGTTGCTCTCTCATTCCTTTCTCTCGACTCTTGTCTCTCGACTCTTGTCTCTCGTTATTCCACGTCTTCCATCACTGTTTCGCGAACGACTTCGTCGATCGTGGTTTGTCCGTCAAAGATCAACTTCAGACCTGCTTCGCGGAGTGTTGTCATTCCCTGGGTGCGGGCGAAGTTGCGGACGTCGTCAACCGAAGCATCGGCCGTGACCATGTCACGAATTTCGTCGGTAATGTACATCAACTCGTACAACCCGACGCGTCCCTTGTAGCCCGAGTTGTTGCAGCGGGCACAGCCCTTGCCGTAATAGAATTTATATTGCCTCGCCTGCTCAATGGGCAGTTGCAGTTCCATTAACAATTCGTCACTCGGCTCGAATTCGGTGCGGCATTCGAGACAGATACGCCGCACGAGCCGCTGTGCCAGGATCGCTTCCACTGTTGCTGTAATGAGGAACGACGGCACGCCCATATCACGCAATCTCGTGATGGCCGACGGAGCGTCGTTGGTGTGCAGCGTGCTGAAGACAAGGTGTCCGGTGAGTGCGCTTTGGACGGCAATTTCCGCCGTCTCGTAGTCGCGAATTTCACCGACCAGAATCTTATCGGGATCGTGCCGCAGAATAGCCCGCAGCACGTTGGCAAACGTCACTTCAATATCCGGGTTCACCGGCACCTGGATCAGCCCTTCGATGTCGTATTCGATCGGGTCTTCGGTGGTGATGATTTTGGTTTCAATGTCGTTGAGTTCATTCAGTGCCGAATAAAGTGTTGTCGTTTTTCCACTTCCGGTCGGTCCGGTGACGAGCAGAATCCCGTTGGGGGTTCGGATCAATTCACGGAATCGCGACAGCGTCGTCGCATCCATGCCGATCTTGTTCAGATCGAGCTGAACCACGGTCCGGTCAAGTACCCGCAATACAACCGATTCGCCGAACATCGTCGGCAGCACGCTCACGCGCAAATCGACCGGGTTGCCTCCAACCGAGAGTTCAATTCGACCATCCTGCGGCAGCCGACGCTCGGCAATGTCCAGTTCCGCCATGACCTTAATACGGGTGATGATTGCACTGGCCAGATGCAACGGTGGGGGAACCATTTCATAGAGAACTCCGTCGGCCCGAACGCGAATCTTGAATTCGTCTTCAAACGGTTCGAAGTGAATGTCGCTGGCCTGATCCTTGATCGCCAGCAACAGCACCATATTAAGCAACTTGCGAATCGGAGCGGCATCGGACATTTCCTCGGCTGAGGCAATATCCGCGATCCCCCCCCCCTCTTCCTCGTCGGGCTCTTCCAACTGATTGATGACGTCTTCGATACTCTCTTCTTTGTCGGCATAATGCTTGACGATCGACGCTTCGACTTCCTGCAGGTTCGAAACGGCTCCACGCACGTCGTAGCCAAGAAAGTTTCGCAGGTCGTCCAAGGCTCCAACGTTTTGCGGGTCGGCCATGGCGACGGTGAGAATGTCGTTCTTCAGCGAAATGGGCATGATCTTGTAGATCTCGGCCATCGTTTGCGGAACGAGTTCCAACACTTTGGGCGGAATGTTCGTTTCCGACAATTTGACGACCGGCATGCCCCACTGCTCGGCGAGCGCCTCAGTCACCTGCAGGTCGGTCACCATTCCCATGCGGACCGCAACCTGGCCGATGACCTCTCCGGGACTCTGCTTCTGCTCTTCGAGCACGTCCCACAATTGGTCTTCGGTCAGATAACCGAGATCAACCAGAATTTGACCTAATCGCCTTTGAGCCATGAGTACCGCATCCCGATTGTCGTTCGATTCATCGACCGAAAGGCCGATCGTTCATCGAACGCGCTCCAAAAATTCAGTCGATTACCGACCGTCAAAAAACAGCCGCTTCCAATCACACGTCGTCGTACTCGTCGTCGTCATCATCATCGTCGTCGAAATCATCGTCGTCATCTTCGTCTTCTTCGTCGTCGAATTCACCGCGTTTGGCGCGTTGAATGCGCGACTTCAACTCGCCCGGATTGTTCGACTTGGCGACGACATCTTCTTCAAGGCACAAGTCGTTATTCCACAAATCGAACAAGGCATCGTCCATCAATTGCATTCCGTATTTGCGCCCCGTTTGAATAGACGAGGTGATCCGGAATGTCTTGCCTTCGCGAATGAGGTTAGCGATAGCCGGCGTGACGACCAACATCTCGTAAGCGGCAACCAGCCCCGTGGGCTGCTTTGGTAGCAACGCCTGACTGAGAATGCCGATGATCGAACTCGAAAGCTGTGTGCGAATCTGCTCCTGCTGATTGGTTGGGAAAACATCGATGATACGATCAACAGTCCCCTGCGCACTACTTGTGTGAAGCGTTCCGAACACCACGTGACCGGTTTCTGCCGCCGTAATAGCCGACTGAATGGTTTCCAGGTCACGCATTTCGCCGACCAGAATGACGTCGGGGTCCATTCGCAGCGCGCGTCTGAGTGCCTCGGGAAAACTGGGAACATCAATACCGATCTCGCGCTGATTAATCGTGCATTTGATGTGGTCGTGGTAATATTCAATCGGGTCTTCGAGCGTGATGATGTGATGATCCATATTATGGTTCATCCAGTTGATCATGCTGGCCAGACTGGTCGTTTTACCGCTACCTGTCGGGCCAGTGACCAGAAACAGGCCACGAGGCCGCTGAATCAAATCGCCGACAACCGCCGGCAGACCGAGTTGTTCGAATGTCAAAAACTCGTTCGGAATTCGCCGCAACACCAAGCCAACGCACCCGCGTTGTTTAAACACCGCGACGCGAAACCGCGCCTTGTCGCCGAAAGCAAAACCGAAGTCGGTCCCGCCCATTTCCTGAAGTTCCTGCTGATTCCGTTCCGGCGTAATACTCTTCATCAGCGAGACGGTATCTTCCGGCTCCAGCGTCTTGGTCTCCAGTCGGACCATGTGACCATGCAACCGCACAACCGGCGGTTGACCGGTGGTGATGTGAAGATCGCTGACCCCTTCCTTGACCACCGTCTCTAACAATTTGTCGATTTGTACTGTTGCCATGCACGCGATTCCATCAAACAGAAACGGTTT
>CAUZOL010000441.1:0-5133 GCA_963581435.1 Planctomycetota bacterium | reverse complement strand
CGAGCAACCTGAAGGATTCAAAGCAGGTTCGTGTTCTGGCCAAGGATGCGAACCTTTCTCAATTCCTTCATCAATCCCAACCGCCCGTGCAAGTTCGGTTTCACTGCCCTAAAGCAATAACAATTGGTGTTTCAGGAGAGACGTCCTTGTCGCACCGGGGATGTGGCCCGCGCGATATGCTCCTTTTCGATGTGCTGTTGGATAATAAAACAATTTTAACAGTCTAAATTGACAAAACCAGACGTGGCACTAGAATTTGTAATTAGATGGACGTTTCACGTGCGAACCCGGGGACTTGCCATGGCAAACGGAAGCACCAACACGGACGCCGATGTACTCAATTTCCTGGCTGATTCCGGGCCGTTGGCCATTTCGGACATCGTACAGCATTTCGCGGTGACGCGAACTGCCGTGCACGAGCGATTGCTTCGTTTGATGGGGGATGGTCTGGTTGACCGAGAGCTGGTGCATGGTGGCCGAGGACGGCCGAGCTACAGGTACTCGCCCAGCCCCAAGGCCCGGCAGCTGGCGGGCAACAATTTCGCCGATCTTGCAGCCGTCCTCTTGCAGGAAGTGCTTGGCATCAAGGATGCGCGCCGCCGCCAACAAGCGATCAGAAGAGTCGCCGATGCCCTCAAGGTCCTCTACGCGGGTGCCATTCGCGGAACGACGCTCAAGGCCCGCATGGAATCTCTGCGCGAGCTGCTCGAAGAGCGACGGGTCCGCTGTGAGGTCGATTCATCGAAAGGTAATCCCACGTTCACGCTCCGCGACTGTCCCTATCCTGATTTAGCCGACGTGGACAGCACCATCTGCCAGGTAGAAACGATGTTGTTTTCCCAATTGCTCGGCGACGAGGTCGTGCTCTCGGAGTGCCGACTGGACGGACATGCGAGTTGCCAGTTCGGTGAAAAGCCGAAACGAACAATCCGGAAGGCCCGAATAACTGTTTGAACCGGCCCACAGTCGCGAGCACAGTGATCGGCGGTCGAGTGAAGTTTAGCCTACCGTTTTATTTGCGACTACGGTCGCATGAGGAATTCAAGAATGCCTGCAGATACCGACGCAGTACTCGATGAGGTCGCCCAGCGCGAATACAAGTATGGCTTCGTGACTGACATCGAAGCCGACACGATTCCGCCCGGCCTGAACGAAGACGTCGTGCGGCTGATCTCGTCGAAGAAGAATGAGCCGGAGTGGTTGCTCGAGTGGCGGCTGAAGGCGTACCGGCACTGGCTCACTCTCGAAGAGCCCACGTGGCACAACGTGCATTATTCACCGATCGACTATCAAAAGTCGGTCTATTACTCCGCGCCCCAGCAGAAGAAAGCGCTCAACAGCCTCGACGAAGTCGACCCGCTGCTGCTGGAGACTTACGAAAAACTGGGAATTCCGCTGGAAGAACAGAAAGCGCTGGCGGGTGTCGCCGTGGATGCGGTCTTCGACAGCGTGTCGATCGCCACAACGTTCAAGGATACGCTCGACGAGGTGGGCGTCATCTTCTGCCCATTCTCCGAGGCCGTGCAGAACCATCCCGAACTGGTGAGGAAGTATCTGGGTTCGGTGGTTCCCTACACTGACAACTTCTTTGCGACGCTCAACTCGGCCGTTTTCAGTGATGGGTCGTTCTGTTACATCCCGAAGGGCGTGCGCTGCCCGATGGAGTTGTCGACCTACTTCCGTATCAACGCCGCGAACACCGGCCAATTCGAGCGGACGCTGATTATCGCCGAAGAGGGCAGCTACGTCAGTTATCTGGAAGGCTGCACCGCGCCGAAACGTGACGAACATCAGTTGCACGCCGCCATCGTCGAACTGGTGGCGATGGACGACGCACAAATCAAGTACTCGACCGTGCAGAATTGGTATCCCGGCGACGAAGAAGGACGCGGCGGCATCTACAATTTTGTCACCAAACGCGGGGCTTGCCGCGGCGCGAACTCGAAGATCTCGTGGACGCAGGTCGAGACCGGCTCGGCAATCACGTGGAAGTATCCCAGCGTGATGCTGCTGGGCGATAACTCGGTAGGCGAGTTCTACTCGGTCGCGGTGACTGCGAACCGCCAGCAAGCCGACACGGGCACCAAGATGGTGCATGTCGGCAAGAACACCAGTAGCACAATTGTCTCGAAAGGGATCTCGGCGGGACGCGGGCAGAACAACTACCGCGGGCAGGTGAAAATTCAGAAGGGGGCGACTAACGCCCGCAATTACTCGCAATGCGATTCGCTGTTGATTGGCGATTCCTGCGGGGCGCACACCTTCCCCTACATCGAAGTGCGTAACACGTCGTCGCAAGTGGAACACGAAGCGTCCACGTCAAAGGTTGGTGAAGACCAGATTTACTACTGCCGACAACGGGGCCTGTCGGCCGAAGACGCCGTGAGCATGATCATCAACGGCTTTTGCCACGAGGTATTTGAAGAGTTACCGTGGGAATTCGCGGTCGAGGCGAGGAAGCTGCTGAGCGTGACTTTGGAAGGAAGTGTGGGGTAGCGCGTAGCGGGAACAATGAGTACCCAGTACGCGGGTAGACGAGAATTAAAAGGACCAATCGGAATGCTTGAAATCAAAGACCTGCACGCTCGCGCAAAAGAGACCGAGATTCTGCGTGGCATCAACCTGACCGTCAACGCCGGCGAAGTCCACGCGATCATGGGACCGAACGGCTCCGGCAAGAGTACGCTGGCACATGTGTTGGCTGGGCGGGAGGACTACGAAGTCACCCACGGCGAGGTCCTGTTCCAGGGTAAGAACTTGCTGGAAATACAAGTCGATGAGCGTGCCGGGGAAGGCCTGTTCCTCGCTTATCAATACCCGGTCGAGATTCCCGGTATCAGCACCAAGTACTTCCTCAAAGCGGCCTTGAACTCGATTCGCAAGTTCCGAGGCGAGAAACGTTACAACTCGGCCGAGTTTATGAGACTGGCCAAGGAGAAGATGGAGATGCTGGGCATGGATAAAAGCCTGCTCGATCGCGGGGTCAACGAAGGATTTTCGGGCGGCGAGAAGAAGCGAAACGAGATTTTCCAGATGGCCGTGTTGCAGCCGAAATTGGCGATCCTCGACGAGACCGACTCCGGCCTGGACATCGACGCCTTGCGAATCGTGGCCGACGGAGTCAATTCGCTGCGTGGTGCAGACCGGGCCATCATCGTCGTCACGCATTACCAGCGGCTGCTCGAATACATCGTGCCCGACAAAGTGCATGTGCTGGCTGACGGCAGGATCGTGCGGTCGGGCGACAAGACGTTGGCCTTGGAGTTGGAAGAGAAAGGTTATGCGTTGGTGGACGGCGAACGAGAAGCAGTGCCGTCCCCGGCGTAGCCTGTCTCCGATTTGTGAGGTTCGTGGTGATACGAGTCGAATGGCCAATGGAATCAAACATGATTGCAAGCGACAACAGAACACGACAGATAAGCGACGAGTTTGCCCGCTTTCACACCGGCTTGGAGTCGCAGGCGCCACCCTGGTTGACTGGCTTGCGAGAGGATGCGTTTCGACGGTTCGAGGACTTGGGATTTCCCACCACGCGACAAGAAGAATGGCGGTTCACCAACGTCAAACGCATCGTCGAAACAGAATTCGCTCTGGCGGAAAGGCCCGCGCCGCTCAGCCGCGAGACGATCGCACCATTCGTACTCGATGAGGACTACCTTCGGCTCGTCTTTGTCAATGGGCACTATGTTGACGACTTGTCAGCAACAGACGCGACTCCGCATGGCGCCGTCGTCAGCAGTCTGTCCGCGGGGCTGACCGACCATCCGGCGCTCATCGAAGATCATCTCGGACAGCTTGCAAGTGACGATAACGCCTGTTTTGCGGCTCTCAATTCGGCATTTATCCGCGACGGCGCTTTCGTCCATGTGCCGCGAGGCGTCGTGGTCGAGCGGCCGATTCATCTGCTCTTCATTTCGACCGGCAACAGCAGTCCGACCGCGTCCCATCCGCGCAACCTGATCATCGCCCAACGCGACTCCCAGGCCACAGTTATCGAAAGCTACGTCGGTTTGAACGATGGCGTTTACCTGACCAACGCTGTCACCGAGGTATCGGTCGCCGAGAACGCGTTCATCGATCATTGCAAACTGCAGCAGGAAGGCGGCGACGGTTACCACATCGCCACCACCCAGGTTCGGCAGCAGCGAGCCAGCCGGTTTTCATCGCACTACTTCTCGCTGGGCGGGCGGCTTGTGCGGAACGAGGTCAATGTGACACTCGCTGATGAAGGCTGCGAGTGTACGCTCAACGGTCTGTATGTCGCCGCCGGCGACCAACACATGGACAACCGCACGCGTATCGATCACGCCAAACCGCACTGCAACAGCCACGAGCTGTACAAGGGCATTCTGGACGATCGTGCCAAGGGGGTCTTCAATGGCAAAATCTACGTGCATCCCGATGCACAAAAGACCGATGCCAAACAAAGCAACCGGGTGCTGCTGCTCTCGGACGACGCCGTGATCGACACCAAGCCGCAGTTGGAGATCTACGCCGACGACGTGAAGTGTACGCACGGCGCAACGGTCGGACAGATCGACGAAACAGCGATGTACTATCTGCGCTCGCGGGGCATTGCCGAGGATCTTGCGCGCTCGCTACTCGTTTACGCCTTTGCCAATGAAATCGCCAGCGCGTTGGAGTTGGAAGCTGTGCGAGAGCACGTCGAGCGGTTTCTACTGGCCGGCCAGAGATTAACTGAGTTGTGAGATGTGTCCGATTACAGTCAACATTGATGTAGTGAGAAGAGCCTGCTTGATCCATCAAATAGCTATCAACGGAGACACGTCGATGAGTCACATCACCGCGGAAGAATTGACGGCCAAGAAGTGCCAACCGTGTGAAGGCGGCGTACCGCCAGTTCCAGAAGACGAAGTAAAAATGCTGCTTGAAAGTCTGTCTGGCTGGGATCTGACCAACGATGGACAGCGAATTCGCCGCGAGTGGGTCGTCAAGAACTTCATCGCGGCCATCGACTTCTTCAATCGTGTAGCCGAATTGGCCGAAGACGAGGGCCACCACCCCAGGGCGATTGCACCAAAAGTCATGGTGCGCATAGGACTTTATTGAGATAAGTCTCGTCCCATCCGGCGGTGAGTCGTTTGTTCTTGATGCCTACCTTCAGTGTGGACT
>CAUZOL010000440.1:0-5135 GCA_963581435.1 Planctomycetota bacterium | reverse complement strand
AGCCGAATCCGCGGTTACGTCTCGACGCTCCGCAAAAACGACCTGAAAATCCTGGACGGCATCCAATCCGCCTTCCACCAGTCCCCCAACCTGCCAGCGCACATCTTCGTCACTGGGTAGTTACATTTAAACAAAATATGCCGATTTTGCCGGTTCTGCTGGAGGTACCGACTGCAGCGGGCCGATACTGAAAGGGAGTGATCGTACCATCAACGCGGTATCAACACTCTTAACATCAAACTCTTAAATTAGTTACGTAATATCCTCATGCAGCGGCTCGATGCGAATTTAAAAATCAACGCACGCAGCCTGCCGTTACACGAAAAATCGACGCTCAAATCCACAAGACGCGGCGCAGACAACTGTTCATAACTCAATTTTCAGCCCCTAAACCGCCCTCGGAGTACTCGATTCTGGCCTGTTTTTCATAGTCGCCTTGACAGTAAGTCCAGTTTGGAATTACAGTTGAGACGTTATGTCGTGGCTCAATGGACGAGCAATGTTATCCGCTGGCACCTCTCGCTGGAGACTCGAGTTGTGACCAAAAAAGAGATTGTTAAAGCGATTTCCGAAGAGATTGGTCTGACCCAGTTGCAGACCAAGGATATTGTTCAAAAGACTTTCGATGCCATCGTAGAAACGCTGGTTCGTGAGAAACGGATCGAATTGCGCAACTTCGGTGTCTTCGAGGTGAAGAAGCGGGCAGCGCGGAAGGCGCGCAATCCGCGAACCGGTGAACGTGTTGACGTGGCTGAAAAGTACGTTGTCACTTTCAAGCCCGGTAAGGAAATGGAAGAACGCGTTAGGCAATTGGAAGTCGAGGCGGCCAATGCCGTTGCTACGGACGGTCAAGACGGGGTTCAGGGTTCACAGCAAAGCGTCCAGCAGACGGCTGCCAGCCAGAACGCACCCTACAACGCCTTTGCCGGCGGCACAGAATAGTTTTTTAACCACGCCAAGCAGACAAAACGACAAGTGGATGGCAATCGAGAGGTTTTCTCTCCAGTCCAGCCACGTAGTATACGATAACAACTTTGAGCGCGGATTCGCAGGCGATCTACTGCGACCTCTCACAGTCTACGACGATCCCCCCCTTACAACTGATTCACGTTTGACGGACGTTCCCAAGTGGCATGTTCGGTTCTCCTTCGACTGCCTGTCGCATCGCAGAGGGGGCCGTTGCGTCACTGCAATCGGATCGTCCATTCGTTCACGGAGGAGCGAAATGCGAAAGTTCGGTCTCGCACTGCTGTTGCTTTCAGCAATCAGCATCAAAGTCGGCTGCATTGTCCCCATTTACTCGTCCACTAAGGACGTCCGAGCCCGGCAGCTCATCTTCGTCTCGGAAGGCTACCGCCACATTCCCAAAATTTGGGAACGGATTTGGGGACTCGATATGCCCGACGTCGCCACTCCGTACCGAACACATGGCGGCGTGATCTAACAACGGCTGTGCGCGACGTCCGTCGGAGTATTCTCCGACGGACAGACGGTGCAGCACGTGTTGGCGCGTCCCGTTGCCTGACGCGCTTGTTGGCGATACGATAATCGAGTGAATCGACTCGCCGTACAACTCAACCGCCTGCAGCTTGCGAATCCCATTCTCGTCGCATCGGGGACGTTTGGATACGCGCGCGAGGCGCAGGCCTACGTCGATTTCGCCACGCTCGGCGGAATCATCCCCAAAACCATCACGCCACAGCCGCGCATTGGCAACCCTCCGCCGAGAACGATTGAAACCAGTTCCGGGCTGCTCAATTCCATCGGGCTGGACAACGACGGGCTGGAGCAGTTCATCGAGAAGCATCTCGATTATCTCCTCTCACTGAAGACGTCCGTCATCGCCAACATCGCCGGGCGAAACGTCGATGACTTCGTGCAGATGGCAGAACGGCTGAATGAATTCGACCAGCTGGCGGCATTGGAACTCAACATCTCGTGCCCCAACGTCAGCGGTGGTGTCGATTTCGGCACCAACCCCAAACTGGCGGCCCAAGTTGTCGGTAGCGTTCGTAATGCCTGTTCGTTGCCCGTCATTGCGAAACTGACTCCCAACGTCACCAGCGTCGTCGAAATCGCCGCCGCTGCCGCTGAAGCCGGTGCGGATGCTGTCTCTCTTGTGAACACGTTTCAGGGGATGGCCGTCGATTGGCGAAAACGAAAGCCGGTTCTGGGCGCAGTTCTCGGCGGTCTCAGTGGGCCGGCCATCAAACCGTTGGCCTTACGAATCGTCTGGCAGGTAGCCCAGGCGGTCGATATCCCCATCATCGGCGTCGGCGGAATTGCCTGCATCGATGACGTCATGCAATTCATTGTTGCCGGTGCCACCGCGGTTCAAATCGGCACCGCCAATTTCTACAATCCAGGCATCGCCAACCAACTCGTCGGCGAATTGTCAAAAATCGTCGAAGAGCAGGGCTGCAATCACATCAGCGAGCTAACCGGCACCCTGCAAACATAAGTCTCAATCAATTCCGCCCTTGCGCCCATTTAACTTGTGCATTTTTCCTTTTTACTTTTGCCTTGATCCATGCGAATTCTCTCCGGCATACAACCCACTGGGCGTTTCCATTGGGGCAACTACTTCGGTGCGATCCGGCAATACATCGCCTTGCAGGACAACGAGCAGGCGTTTTACTTCATTGCCGATCTGCACGCACTGACCACCGTGCGCGATCCCGCGCTGCTGCGCGAATACTCGACCGAAGCGGCCATCGATCTGCTGGCCCTCGGTCTCAACCCGGAGCAGGCAACGCTATTTCGGCAGTCGGACGTACCGGAAATTAGCGAACTCACCTGGCTGCTGATGACCGTTACGCAGATGAGCCTGCTCGAAAAATGCCACGCTTATAAAGACAAACAGTCCAAAGGTCTCGCCGCCGATGCCGGCCTGTTCACCTATCCGGTGCTGATGGCCGCCGACATTCTGCTGTACGACAGCGACAAGGTTCCGGTTGGTGTCGATCAGGTGCAGCATATTGAAGTCGCCCGCGATATCGCTGGGCGGTTCAATGCAATGTACAACGCTGAAGCCCTGCACCTGCCCGAAGCCTACGTTGTCGAATCGACGGCCAAGGTCCCCGGCACCGATGGCGAGAAGATGTCCAAGAGTTACGGCAACACCATCGAGTTGTTTCAACCAGCCAAGAAACTCCGCAAGCGGATCATGTCCATCAAGACCGACTCGGCGGCTCTCGAAGATGCGAAAGACCCCGAGACCTGCTCGGTCTTCACGCTGTATCAACTGTTCGCCGACGAACAACAGCAGAACGCGCTGGCCGACCGCTATCGCGCCGGCGGCATGGGTTACGGCGAGGCCAAACAAACATTGTACGAAGCCGCGATGGAATACTTTACCCCGGCACGTGAGCGCCGCGAACAACTCGCCGCAGACATCGATCAGGTTGAAGACATCCTGCAAGCCGGTGCGACTCGCGCACGAGAAAAAGGTCGCGAAGTCCTCGACCGCGTCCGCACCGCCTGCGGCTTAACCGCCCAAAGTCAGTAGGAACATCGCGGCCACAAATCCCACGGGTCGCAACCCGTGGGATTCGAGGTTGATTCACCCAACAGCCACTTGCTCAGCAAACGCAAACCGCCATGTCGAATTCCAACGACAACACTCCCACGGAAGATCAACCGCCGCCGATCTCATTCGTCAAGTGGCTGTCGCTGAGCGTCGTCCTGACGGCGATGCTCGCCTTCGCCGCCGCACATGTCCCCGGACAAGCCGGCATCGCCTGCCGTTTCGCGGCATTGTTCGGCCTCGTTGTCGGTGCACTCATCGGCTGGTTGGCAGGGCAGGGAAGGGACGCAAACCATCGACGCCGACTGCTTCTGGCCGCAATTCTTGGGGCGGCCGGCTTCGTCGGTCTCACGCTCGAATCACATCGGCTCTACGTTGTTCGCCTGAAAGATTCGATCGGCTCCGGCGTGGGTTTGAACCTGTTGCCCTCGAAGATGCTCGACGAGATGAACGAGAGCTATTGTCAATTGTTGTGTTATGAAAAGATGAACGAGGGACGCGCCCAAGTCATCGCGACGCGTTCCCAATTCGACGTCTATCTTCGCTACCGCATCATGGAGAATCGGCTCGTGGGCGAAAAGGCGTTTTCGACCTCGACAGCTGCGGGTTTATGGGCGGTCGAAATTCTGCTTGCCGCGATCCTCGCCGTCGGGACATTTCACATCTTCACCCGCCCACCGACAGAGAACTCCGGCTCTGGTCCCTAGACTCTTGGCTCCAGATACTCCATACAATTGCATCTCGCAAGCGATGCAGACTAAGCTGGACGTCGCAGAACTTTTGTTCCCAAAATCGTCATTGAGATTCGCTGCATGCCGCCCTCTTCACAAAAAAACGGTCGCTGCCGTATTGTCGGCCTCGGCACCGATATCGTCGAAATCGTTCGCATCGGCCGGATGGTGGAACGGCACGGCGAACTCTTCCTGCAGCGCGTTTACACCGAAGGCGAAATTCGCTACTGCCAACGCCGCAAGGAGTGTTACCCCCACTTCGCCGGCCGTTGGGCCGCCAAAGAAGCCGTGATGAAAACGCTCGGCACCGGCTGGACGCGCGGCGTCGGGTGGCAGGACATCGAAGTGGAATCGGCCAAAAGCGGCCAACCCAGCATCGCCATCCACGGCGGCGCCCGCGACCACGCCAACCAACTCGGCATCGACGAAATCCTGATCACCATTTCGCACTGCCGAGCCTACGCCACCGCGACAGCCGTTGCTGTCTCGTATTAACGGTTAGCGGCGACGCGCAGTCTTTACGAAGCGGAGCGCTCGATCACACTCCATCACGAACGATCCCACTCTGAATCATTCGCCCCGCTGGTATAGCTCAACAGAGCGTCCATCGGGGTCCTTCACTAATACCCGTAAACCCCATTCGGTATTCTTAGGTTGCCCGTGTCCAAAGCTCTTCTCATCGATGCCGACGTAACGCAACCCGTCGTTGTCGCGTTTCGCCAGACCGCGCTGGACAGCCCGTTGCATCACAGCGTGGGCACTCTGCCAACTCAGGCCGATCAACGCCCGCCCGGATTGCACGCTGCCGGCGGCGATCAGCACGTCGATGGCGAACGCCTCGAACATCAAGGTAAACCGCGAGTGCTTACCGGCCCAGG
>CAUZOL010000439.1:0-5165 GCA_963581435.1 Planctomycetota bacterium | reverse complement strand
CCGCAAAAACGACCTGAAAATCCTGGACGGCATCCAATCCGCCTTCCACCAGTCCCCCAACCTGCCAGCGCACATCTTCGTCACTGGGTAGTTACGAATCATCAGACTCTCCTCCAGTTGAATGACAGGGAGCAACAAGAATCCTGCACGATCATGATACAGGCCACGCCTATTGAATCGCCGACCGTGACGAAACGTGGACTTACGACCGGTTGAATCGTTTACATCGATTCACCAATGGTATTATTGCGTTGATCGGCAGCATTGCAATGTCCAAGACCAGGACACTTTTTGAACACGACGGAACTCCGAGTTAATTCTGCAGCCGTGTCGATTGTACTGATGCTCGCGAAGCCGTACTGTCAATTGCCATCGGCCTACCACGGCACAAATTTGCATCCGCTCAATGGGAGCTTCAATCGGATGACGGCATGAAACTTGATGATCGAAGGCAATTCCTGAATCTCTCCGGCTTGGTGGAAGGCGGATTGATTCTGGTTGCCTTCTTGATCGGCTGGATTTTCGACGTTGATCCGATCGAGCATCTGAAGTTTTCGTGGGCTGCCCTTGTGTGGGGCGCGCTGGCGGCGCTGCCGATGTTTGGTCTCTTTGTCCTTTCGCAGCGACTCACATTCAATCCGCTGGGGCGCATTCGACGGTTCCTGCTCGAAGCGCTCGGCCCCTCTTTGGCCGCCTGTCGCTGGTACGATCTGATTCTGCTGGCGGCTTTGGCGGGATGGGCGGAAGAGATCCTCTTTCGCGGTCTGCTGCAAACGTGGATTGAGAAGAGCTTCGAATCCACCACAGCCGGACTAATCGGCAGTAACGTTCTGTTCGGACTGGCCCACCTTATCACGCCCACCTACGCCCTGTTCGCCGGCGTGATGGGCCTGTACCTCGGATTCCTGTTCGACGCGACGGGCGAACGTAATCTGCTCGCTCCGATAACGACGCATGCACTTTACGATTATCTCGCATTCGTGATGGTCGTCAGGTCATATCGTCGAGAATACGGAAAACAGGATGATGCCGACGACACCCAATCCGCCAACCGAGATTTGCCGCCGCTCTAGGGATTTGCGGGTTCAATCACAAGGGCATCGTCGCGGGTTAAGGGACGCGACAATTGATCGGAATCGATCTGCACTTTCAGCCGAGCCTCTCCCGGGCGAATTGCTTTCAGAACGATTGTCAGTACCTGCTCTTTCTTTGGGCCAATTGCCTGCAGTGGCGCGAAGCTGACTTCGCCGTTGGCTGCGGTTGCCTTCACCGGTCCGTCGCTGGTCACAAAGGTGAGTTGCTCCGACAATTGCAATCGCACTCTGACTCCCGAAGCGGGTTCGTTGCCACGGTTGGCAACACGGACCTGCAATGTCACAGTCTCACCCACGGGGGTTGGTCCGGTAATGCCCGTCAAATTTGCGCTCAAAGCAGCCGATCCGACGACAATGTCGGTTTGCGACTCAACGCTCGCTGCGCCGCCGGATGGTCCCACCGCTGTCACTCGACTCGACTGGGTTCCTTTGACAATCGCCGTCAATTCGACACCGACGTCTTTCGACTCGCCGGCTGCCAACTGATCGATTTGCCAGGCGACAGTTCGGCGGGCCTGATTAAACTGTCCGCCATTCGTTGCTTTGACGAATTTCAATCCCGCCGGGATTGTTTCCACAATGGTAATCGGCCCGACCGATGTGCCGGCCTTGTTGGTCACGCGATTGGTGTACTCGGCGGGACGTCCGAGGTAACGTCGTTTCGGGCCGCTGCGGGTCAATTCCAGCTGCGAACCAACAACGTCAATGTTAGCGGTCGCCTCGGCGTTCAGATTGCCGTCGGCCGTAATCACTGCCTTGGTAACCGCCTTGCCGACCTTGGCCGCGGTGAGTTGCAGGTTAATGTCTCTCGTTTGGCCGGCCGCAAGATCGCCGACATCGTATTCCAGGTCCTTCCCACCGGGGTGAGAGAGCTGTGACGGAACCAAATTCCGCAACACGACGCCGGTCGCTTTCGATGTGCCGTCGTTTGTTACTTTGAATGTTAATGTGACTTTTCCGCCCACGTTTGCACTCGGGGGACTCGCCAAACTGAGTTTCAGGCTGGGCGCGGTGACCAGCGTGCGGGCCGCAACTTCGGTGACGAAGTTGACTGTGGCGACGCTGCCGATTTCTCCCGCCTCGAAGGGGACCACCCGCACCTGGATTTTTCGTTGCTCGTTTGGTTTCAGCGTTCCCAGTTTCCAAACCAGCGTTTTCTTATACATCTCTGCTTGCGGAATCGTTCCCGTGAGTTTTGTTCCGCGTGGAATGTGATCTTCGACGGTCACTTGTGCCGCGGAACTGTTGCCGACGTTCTTGACGACAATGCTGTAAATCATCGATTGGCCCAGCACGGCGTTCGGCGGGGCCTGCTTGACAATGTTCAACTGCGGCCGTTGCGGACCACGCGGTGAATTCGCATCGATGGTTGCATCGCCGGCCAGATCATCGTTGGTCGGCGGCACCAACCGGACGGCCTTCGGGTAAGGTGTCAGCCGATTCGGTTGTTCCTTTGGTTGTTCGGCGGTTTTCGCGGGCGTCTTTGCCGGCTGTGTGTCCGCCTTGGGATAGGGAACTCGTTCGATGTCCGGCCGCTTGACCTGAGGTACGACGGTCTCTTTCCCAAGTGGTTTGAGCGATGGCACAGCCTTGCTGTTGGCTGGCGGGGCCGCTTCGGCCTTCGGCGACGCGGCACTCTTGGGGGCATCGTCGAATGCATTGGGATCGGGAAACGGCGAATCATCCGCCGCTGGTGCTTGATTGGCCTTAGGCTGATCCAGAGTTTTCGGTTCGTCCAGATCACCGAAGGCGGGCAGATCGTCGAATCCGCTCTTTTCTGCCGGCGGTTCAACTCGCGGCGACCGTTCGAACGGCGCATCGAGTGGTTCGTCTGATTTCCCGTCCTTGCCTGGAGCATCCTGCTTGGGTTGCAGATCGAACGCCGATTCGGTTGGCTCGGCCATTGGTTGCGAATCATCTGCCGGGGACAGCAATTTCGGACCATCGTCGGCGAATGGGTTGTCCGACTTGTCAGCGTCGTTTGGTGGCGTTTCCGATTTGTCCTTTGACTCTACGACTTGATCCTCATCACCGAACGGATTGTCAGGCGAATCGTCGCCGCGAACAGCATCCGGTCCCGTCAATTTGAGCGGGTGCCGCGACGGATTCTCTTCCTGTTTCGATGGCACGGCGATAGCCGGTGATTTCGGCGTCGTTGTGTCGTCGTCCTCTATGGACCGAAAACCGTCGTCCAATGGTTCGTCCTGTTGCAACCCGTCTTGAATGGCTTCCTGCTCCTGGCGGTATTCGTCAAGGGCACGGCGCAAGTTTGGCAAACGCGTTTCAACCCCCGCGGGGAAGTACTGATTGTCGTCGCGGAGTTCATTTACCGATGGCAGCGTCTTACCGTCGGCGGAGGGAGAATCTGGGTCTGGGCCGCCTGTCTTTCGAGGTCCGAAGTCGTCAAAACCCGGTTCGGCTGATTCAGATTTATCGGCAGTTTCGTCGAATGGATCGGATTGTCCTCTTAGGGTGTCCCGCTGTGCCACCTGGAAAATGGAATTTGGATCGGCCGCGCGTTCCTCGCGGCCATCGTTTTCATCATTCGGTTCAAACTGGCCGAAACCGAGTTCATCGTCGGTCTCTTTTCCACCAGTGGTGTCGGCATTTTCGTCGGGCAGGCCGGACGAATCAAAATCCTCGAACTGCGTCTTCGCATTTTTCTCGTCGTCCGTCGGCGACAGCCCGCGCTGTGCCTGCATCACGCCAAGAAAACCAACACCAATCACGCCGGCCAATGCCGCCAATTTCCAGATCGACTTTTGCATGGGATCTTCTTCCGTCTCGGCAGTGTCAACTTGCAGTGTCAAATTGAAGAGAAGTGCAACTCGTCTCGCTGCATAGTGTCGCGATGAGGTGACTGTCAGCGAGGATTCTCGTTTATCGACCGTCGCCGAAAGGCGGCGGAGCCGATATGGGCGGCTATCCTTAACAGATCAGGCGATTTGAGAAAAGACGAGTCTTCCCCCAAAATGCCGTTGGGAACGCCCGCATTGGCGGTTCAGATCACACGATCGACGAAATGACTGATGGCGAAAGATGTGTCTACAGAACAACTTCCGTTGCGCGTTTCCTGAACACCGGTTGACGTGAGGGCAAATGCGTCCCAGAATTCCCCTGGGCGGACACCCCTCGTCGGAAGTTCGCTGTCGCAGTTCGTGGGGTGATCGCCTGCATCGGGCAGGCAGGATTCATGGATCGGGAGAGAAAAACATGGCAAAACGTAAAAGCCCGCAATCCAGCACCGCGCGCAAGAAGACAGCTGCCAATTCCAACAAGACCAATAAGAAACGCGGTCCTGCGACGAAGTCGAGCCGGGCAGTCTCGAAGCGGGCATCGAAAACCACAAACAAACAACAGGCTGCCAAACAACAGGCCGACAACGGCAAATTGCAAACGATTGGTGCCTATCTCATCGAGCGGCTGCAGCACTACGGCCTGAAGGACATGTTCGGAATTCCGGGCGACTATTCCTTGCAGTTCTATGGAATGCTGGAAGAAAGCCCGATCCGTGTGATCGGCATGACGCGGGAAGACTGTGCCGGCTATGCGGCCGACGGATACGCGCGCGTTGACGGTTTGGGAGCCGTTTGCGTGACCTATTGCGTTGGCGGTTTGAGCCTGTGCAATTCCATCGCCGGCGCCTACGCCGAGAAATCGCCCGTCATCGTCATCGGCGGCGCGCCGGGCATGGACGAGCGACACGCCGATCCGCTGCTGCATCATCGCGTGAAGGACTTCGATACCCAGCGCGAAGTCTTCGAGAAGATTACGGTTGCGACAGCATCGCTGGACGATCCGCTGACGGCCTTCCGCGAAATCGATCGCTGCCTCGAATCGGCTATTCGCTTCAAGCGACCGGTTTACCTGGAACTTCCCCGCGATCGAGTGCAGACCCAGGGACTGTACCCACACACGCCCAAGTCGGAGCAGCCGACGAGCGACAAGGATGCGCTGCGTGAAGCAATCGATGACGCATCGGAGTTGATCAACAACTGCAAACGTCCCGTCATTCTTGCAGGCGTCGAAATCCACCGGTTTGGCCTGCGGGAAGATGTGCTGGCTTTGGCA
>CAUZOL010000438.1:0-5168 GCA_963581435.1 Planctomycetota bacterium | reverse complement strand
CTGTAGTAATCTTGCTCATGGCGTGTCCTTGTGCCCCTATCGGGCCGCTGAAGTGTGGTTACCTCAGCAGGATACCCCGCTTTTTCTCAACTCTTCAAGAACACAAGTTTTGACAATACCTCTGCGGGTGAAGCGGCGACGGGTTACGGTCAGCGTTTCGGAACTTCTCATCCCGTTCTCGTTTCATATAGCTCAACACCACAATGCTTCAACGGTTCTTACTTGTCTGGCTGACGTTGCTATCGACAGTCGCTTATCTCTGGCCGAGTTGGGCTGATGCGTCGCGCGATCCTTTTGCATTGTCAGCCGATTACCTGTCGCAGCTGTTTGCTGTGACGATGTTTGCCGTCGGGTGTCTGCTGCCACGCGATGAAGTGCGCCAGCTTGCGCGACGGTACTCGGAGGGACGGCTATCCAATACACGCTCATGCCGTTGCTGGCCTATGTCTTTGCCCTCGCATTCGATTTTTCTGATGACGTCTTTTTGGGAGTGATGCTCGTTGGCTGCGTACCGGGCGCTATGGCCTCGAACGTACTCACACTGAGCGCGCGGGGCAATGTCAGCTACTCGGTCAGTCTGACGACAAGTGCCACCCTGCTGTCGCCGCTCGTCGTTCCCGCAATGCTTTATTTTGCCGTCCATCTTGAGAACGTTGATCGATTTGAGTTGATGGAAAGCGCGTTTCGCCTACTGATATTGCAGGTCGTAGGTCCGGTGGTTCTCGGTCACTTGCTTTCGCAACGATTCACGCGACTTGAGCGGTTCATGCATCGCTGCGGGCCAGCCATCGCCAATCTCTCAATCCTGTGGATCATCGCTGTGGTCGTGAACGGGAACCACGAAAACCTCTCGAAGGTCGGCTGGCCATTGGCGACGGCATTATTGGGCGTCAATCTGCTGGGTTTTGCCGGCGGCTATGCGGGAGGATCTGCGATGCGCGTCACCGATGGCATGCGGCGCGCATTGACGCTGGAAGTCGGAATGCAAAATGCAGGATTAGGTTCTGTTCTCGCAACACAGTTGTTCAAGGACCACAACGTGGTCGCTTTGCCTCCCGCGTTGTATACATTCGGCTGCATGTTGACCGGAGCGATTCTCGCACAATATTGGTCGCAGCGATCACCGACGGAATCCGATGTCGTAACGGATTCGACGGACGGTGAAGCCTGAATCACAACATAAAAAACGCAAGCGAAGGACCACTCCGGGCACGTTCGCTTGCGTTTCAGGCTTGAAACAATCGCGCGAAACTTGCGCGGTTCAGTCTTCGAGTCCTTTTCGCAATTCATCTCGCTCGCGGCGCGTGACTTCGAGGTCGAACATCAGGTATTTGATGTCGAGGCGTAATTGTGACAACGCTTCCTGCACCAGCGACAGAATGCGGCGGCGACGGTTGACCGATTCGATGGCGCGGCTGTAGGCCGCTTCTATCCCGGGTTGTTGCCCGGCCGGCAGTTTGGCGATTTCCTTACCCAGTTCAATCAGTTCGCGGGGAAGCTGATCGGGTTCGCTATTGGGAAGTCGTGAGGTGCTGTTCATCGTTGAGGCTTTCTCAAGTGACCTGCCAATGGCTGAGGGGATCCATCCGCAAGGCGAATGTTTGGCAAGCTGTGTGTCGTTTCAATATCCGTGACAGTTGATTCGCACTTAGTACAGATTCTGTGCCAAATGGTCGCCCATCTCAAGGGGTGATCTGTAACCTGTGTTGTGTCAGTGGTTTACGTCGCCCATGTGTTTGTTCACGCGTGTTGGTGCATGTTGCCAACACGCCACACGCTCGTCTTGGCGAAAATCGCAACCTGTTGTAGAATCCCGCACTTACAACGGCGCGGGCGGTGTTTGCTGCGCGTTGCCGAATCGAAACAGTCGCATCGACACATTTCCGTCTGCCATCTGGATCGCCGAAGATTCTCACAGAATCCCCCACCGCAAGGTTCGGTTTGTTGGGTTGCGGAAGATGATTCGCCACGATCCGTCGCCCACGCACGGGATCAATCCGGCAGTGAAGCCAAATTTTTCAAACACTTCTCATATCGCATGGTACTGCAGTTTACCGCTGCTGGTGCTGGCGATGTCGCGCTGCGCGGTGGGGGAAGACTTTCATGTCGGCTTCGACGAAGGTGAACCAAGTTGGAAAGTGAATTACGAGAAGCCGCAATTGCGAATGCTTTCGCACCGGCGGCATCAGACGATCTTCGTTCGCGGAAGCGCTAGCGAGAATTTTGAATTTGACGCGCCGCGCAGCGGCGAATTTGTGCAGTTGGAACACGTACTGCCACGCGCCCGCGTTTTCAACGAGTTGAAACTCTCGCTCTGGGTTCGATCAAATCGACGTGGCGCAGCGTTGTTTGTGCGTGTCGTTTTCCCCCATCAAATCGATCCCAGAACAGGGAAAGTGTTGCACACCTTTCTGCGGGGCGAAACCTACTCGAACACGGGCCGCTGGCAACGACTGAATTGCACGACACCACAGAAACAAATGGACGTGCAACTGCGACAAATTCGCGCCCGGCTGATAAACACGCGCATCGATCCGCGCGAGGCGTATGTCGATCGCGTCTACCTGACCACCCTGCTGTCGAAGGGAACGACCGAATTCTTTCTCGACGAATTGAAGTTTGGCCCCATCGTCGAAGTGAAGACGAAAGGCGATGTGCGGCAAGTCGCCGAAGAGGGGGACGAGGATCGCCCGCCCGCCGAATTTCGCCTCGATCAATTGCGCGTCGAGGGCGCTCCCTTCTTCCCCCGGATCATGCCGTTTCATGGGGAACTGGCTCAGACTCTCGGGCAGGCTCGGGCCAACGTCGCCTGGGTGCCGAATCCTGATAACATCCCGCTCATCGACAGCCTGCGTCGCGAGAAGATGTGGACGATTGCAACTCCCCCTCGACCATCTGCTGCGGCAGATGATGCAGGGGAAACGAAACAGAATCGCATCCGGCCGTTCGGTGCGAAGACACGATCGATCCTGTGGTGGAATCTGGGCCTGCAGATTCCTCCCGAAGCAAAGGACGCGCTGGTTGCTTGGAAACGGCAGATTGAGGACGCCGACGTCAAATATCGTCGACCGCTGATGGCCGACGTCACCGGTTTGGAACACGTTTACTCCCGGCACATTGGGATGCTCGGCGTGAGCCGGTTTCCCATCGGTTCGAGTCTGTCGCCGTTGGAGTATCGCGACTGGCTGATTCAACGCCGCAAGACAGCCCGTCCAGGTCGCTTCATCTTTTCTTGGATTCAAACGGAAACGAACGTGGCGGCCTCCGGCAAACGGTTGCCGACGACCACTCGTCCAATGTTTGTCGAACCCGAGCAGATACGTCTCCAATTGTATGCGGCACTGGCTGCCGGTTGCCGCGGCATTGGATATTGGAAAACCGGGCCGCTGAATTCTTCCGACCCCGCGTCTCACGAACGGCAGCTTGCGTTGACGCAGCTCAACCTGGAGTTGGAGTTGCTCGAACCGTGGCTGGCAACGGGAACGGTGGTGGAGCACATTCCGTTTCTCGTTTCACAACCCGGTTTGAAAATCGGGCGACGCAGAATCGACTTTCCTGGATCGGGGCGCGGACGCAACGAACGCGACGCGCAGCTCAAAGCCCGCGATCATGAATTTCGCGTCAACGACGGCAGCAGCAATGAATTGGAAGCGACCCTAATTCGTACGGATTACGGCATGCTGCTGCTGCCGGTCTGGTATCACAAAACGGCGTTCTACGTTCCCAGCCAAATGGCGGCCAACGACGTGACGATCGTCGTGCGTGGTGTTGGTCGGGCCGCCCCGGCGTGGCAGGTTAGCACAACCGGTATTCGCAGTCTCGAAAGCGAACGGATTAACGGCGGCGAGAAAATCACGATCCCCCGATTCGATCAGACGACCGCTGTGATTCTGACGGCCGACCGAACCCTCATTAAGAAAATTCGCCGCAAAATTGACAGTATGGCCGAATTGAGCGCCCGCACTTCCATCGATCTGGTCCGCGCAAAGCTTGACCGCGTGCGCCGCGTCGATACGGAACTTCAACTTCTGGAAAAAAAACTTCAACTTCCGGGAGTCGGCCAGTTGGATGCCCCTCAACTGCTGGCCCGCGCGACACGGCTGTTAGCGAATGCTGAAAAAGCGTTTGGCCGCCAGGACTTTCACGGTGCACGGCAGACGAGCGGTGAAGCCGCGCAGTCGCTGCGAATTTTGCAGAGCGCCCACTGGTACGATGCGATCCGCAGCCTGTCCTCGCCGGCCGCCTCTCCCTATACCGTCAGTTTTCAAACGCTGCCCGATCACTGGCGACTGATGGCGTATTTGGGGCGGACGCGATTCAAGAACGACACGAACATTCTCGCCTCGGGTGATTTTGAAGACATCGAGACGATGATTGCCGACGGCTGGACGCATACGCAAAACAAACTCAAAGGGATCACGGCGGCTGCCGAACTGAATCCGCTGCCCAACGATGGCGGCTATGCGTTGCGACTTGTCGCTGTACCCGAGATTGGACACGAGCCGCCCCGCGTCGTCGATCATCACCCGGTGACGGTCACCACACCGGCAATGCGCGTGTCGGCAGGACAAATCATTCACATCAGCGGTCGCGTCCGCATTGTCGGACCGATCACAGGCAATGTTGACGGCGTGATGCTTTACGACAGCCAATCTGGTCCCCGCCGCGCCCTGCGATGGAATAAGTCGGCCGACTGGCAACAGTTCGAGTTACTCCGCAAGGTGGAATCCGACGGTGAACTGCGACTGACGATTGCGCTCACCGGTCTGGGCGATGCACAGTTCGACAACATTCGCGTCGTACCTCATTCGCCGCGGCTGCAGGTCACCGGCGCAACTTCGCAACCCATGGAAAAGGACACCGACAGTCGTTGGCAAGGATGGGACTTCATTCCCACAATTCCTAAATGGTCCAACCCTCTGCCCGGCATTCAAAAGTCGCTACCAGGACTGAGAAACCGAATTCCAAAATCATTGCCCAAGTGGAATTCGGTCGCCCCACAGACACCCATTCCGGAAGACTGATCAGACACCGGTGGGTGGCCGCGATCGTAACCCGAAGCGTCAGCAGTTGCGGACGCTTCCTGTCTCCGAGGAAGTCCGAAAGTCGTTCGCTTCGCTCCTCGGTGAGATTCTCAGGATGGTACAACAGTAACTGACGCAGGCCGG
>CAUZOL010000437.1:0-5185 GCA_963581435.1 Planctomycetota bacterium | reverse complement strand
TCGTCGTCGAAGGACGTTCCTTCCAAGACGGAATTCTGCAGGAATTCGCCGCTTAGAAACATTTTCATAACACAACAATTGACAATAGCTCCTGTGGGCTCCGCTACGACCACAGCCACCCTGCCGCTCACGTGTCTTTGAACCATTCCTTCGGGCGATCGCGCAGTCCGGCCAGGAACCGGTCAATCATGGATTCGATTTCACGCATCATCGTCTCAACATCCCACTTTTTTCCGTCGGATTCGTACTTTACTCGCGTAGTGGTCAGGTGTGCGAGGGATTTGTCTAGACGACACTTCTCCGTTCTGATGTATCTGCACTCCTGTTCGGGTGGCGCCCCGAAATCCACCACGCTGTTGAAGCGAAGGAAAGCCTGGAACTGTCGGCCGACACCGAACAGATCGCCCGCGTGACAGTTCAGGACTTCTTTCTGCGGTTCGATCATTTGGCCGGCATGACGGGAACGGCCAAGACGGCGGCACGTGAATTGAAAAAGTTCTACAAGCTCGGCGTATTGCGCATTCCGACAAACCGACCAGTGCGACGAGAGCAATTGCCCGATCGTATTCTGCCCGATGCAGAGGCAAAATGGTTGGCAGTTGTGGAGAGCGTCCGCGAACTACACGAACAGGGCCGGCCGGTGCTGATTGGCGTCCGTTCAATCGACAAATCCGAACGACTCTCTGAAACGCTGACCGAGGAGGGCATCGAACATCAGGTGCTCAATGCACGCAACCACGCGATCGAGGCGGAGATTGTCGCCGCAGCCGGACAGCCCGGCAGTGTTACCGTCGCCACCAACATGGCCGGACGCGGAACCGACATCAATCTCGGTGAAGGCGTCGCCGAGACGGGTGGATTGTTCGTGATTGGGACGGAACTGCACGATTCCAGTCGTATCGACCAACAACTCTTCGGTCGCGCCGGCCGGCAGGGAGATCCCGGAACGGTCCAACAGATTCTAGCGAACGATGATGAGATCCTCTCATCCGCCTTCGAACCTGACCAATCCAACGACATCGGGCAGCGATCAACTTCAAGCGACGACCCTGGGGCAATTCACCGCAAGGCCCAGCGCATCATCGAGCGGCGTCACTATCGGCAACGGGTCGAATTGCTCTACCAGGAGGAGCAGCGGAAGACCGCACATCTGGAAATGGGCCAGGACCCCTATCTCGATTCCTTGGTTGACCCACCTCCCGCATCCGCTCCCTGCGGATTTCAGAAAAAGCTTGTTGACTTCTAATGCGTCCTGCGCCCACAGTCGGATCGTATGCGAACTGCATATGGGGCTACATGCTCGTATTGTGGTTCAATTCGCACGACACGTGTTGAGGGAGAACGACTGTGTCCACGAGTTCCGATGCGCTCGCGGTGTTGGTCGATCCTCTTCGCGAAGAGAGTGAAATAGCGATCGATTTCGATCTGACGGACCTGAACCTTTGGGATGCCTCGAAACCATTCAAGTATTGGGCCAACCTGGCTTGCTCTTCAGAGGGCATTTCCCGTGCGGTCGGTCTCACACTCGCCAATCCCACCGCCGAGACCAACAGCCGATCCCCTCAGTGTCTCGCACTAACGCGATTGCTGCTCGCAACCGGCGCGCTAGTTCCCACGTGAGATCGGTAAATCCAGCCCCGTATTTCTTTCCCCCTCACCATTGCTGACGTCCAGATCCAATCATCTTTAACCGTGATGGCCTGAAATCGGAGACCTGGAGTTACAGTCGCCAGAACCTCACGCCCGCGTTTCAGCACAGTCGGTCTCGTCGCGTAAACAGTATCCGCCACGTCCACGTGGCTATATTCCCGCCGCGCCGGCATGACAACCCCGTTTCGGAGACGCAAGCCGATAGTGCTTAGGACAGCAGCAATGTGGGAGTCGGGGTTGGCAGCATGAAGGAACTCGTTTCTTGGGCGTTGTAACATTTATGGATTGCTTCTTGGTCGCGACCCCAACCATTTTGACATCCTCTAGTAAACCACTAAGTGGAATGAACACGCGGCCCAATTAATCAGTGTCGTACGTCAGGCTAAAGCCTGACGGCTTACGCGTTCCAATGCACAATCCCACGTCGCATCACCCGATCACGTTCCAAATCGGTTCGCCGCCGTGGGCGATGCGGACTCCCGTAACCCGACTCTGCAACTTGTTGAGTCGCAGCTATTCACGCCGAGATAGGAAGAATCAATCGGCCGATACCGGCGCGGCAAGGACGGTTCCGTCCGCCAAACCCAGGTAGTACGACTTGCCGTCGAACTCGACGGACAGTGGGCGTTCGATTTTCAGGCCAAGGGGGTGAGTGCTCCAATGGACCAGATCGGTGGATTCCACCAGCACGTGCTTCCCCTGGCGCGAAAGCAGCAGGATCAGTCGGTCGGGTTTGACCAGCGTGTCCACGATCCGATCGCAATCCAGCGGCAGACGGCGTGTGTGCTTGCCGTCGTGGGCGAATAATAGCCATTTGTTCTTGAACTGTTTCCCATAACGGCCACTGCGAACGATCAGCAACAGTTGGTCGGCAAAGACGACCGGCTCAATCGTTTGGATAAGCGGAGTCGCAGGAATGAGATCGGCTGGAAACCATCCGACACCGTCGTAAACGAGCGATTTTTCCACCCGGTTGTACTGTTTGATTGTTGCGGATGTGGGCGGCTTGGGGTTTGATTCTTTGGGCATCGGGCCGTCGCGGTATCCGAATGCGAACAAGCGGCCGTTGAACGGCATCAGGGCGGTGATGCGCGATGCGGTCCCGGTCGACGATGCGGTTGTGTACTCGTATTGCCAAGATGCGGCTTGATCCTTGGAAGAGTAGATCGCACCGATCCACGGCCCCTTTTTGATATCGTTGAAGTAGCTGCCAGTGGCCACAAACCATCGGCCGCCGTATTCCGCAAAATCGAAGACGTGCAGGCCCCGTGGAATCGTGCGGTGTTTCTTCCAGGCCGATGCTTCATAAACGTAGAGGTTGCCGAACTCCCAACTCTCGGTGGCATCGGTGCCAGGCAAAAACAGGCGATTCCCGTAGTGCCGATAGCGGTGGATGGCCTCATCCTGGACGGTATGTTCTTTGACGAATTTCTGCTTGGAAAAGTCATAGGAGATCACATCCGTCGGGCCGGAATTTTTAAACCAATCCCCATGGCCCAGATAGAGCCGCCCCTCGAAGAACATCAGTTCGTTGATCTTCCGTGCCGCTTCTGCTTTGTCTGCGGTGGGCTTTCCGAGTGGTTGGAACTGAAGCGTTTCCGCTGAGACTTCTCCAGTCTGCACCGCTAAGACAATCGATGACGCCACCAGCACACCGGCCCATATCGAAAGCCGTCGGCGCAGTTTGGTACAGGGCAACGGTCTCGTGATTCGGTTCATCGACGTTCCTCAATTGTGTGGCGTACCCGGTCGGTTACATTAGCCAATTACGTTCCAAATTGGTTCGCCGCCGTGGGCGATGCGGACGGGGCGGTTGTTGAGGTCGGGGACGGCCATGTTGGGATCGACTCCCAGTAGTTGGTAAATCGTTGCCACCACGTCGCCTGGTGAAACCGGGTGACTGGTTGGGTAGCCGGCATGTTTGTCGGTTTGGCCGAAGACTGTTCCCCGTTTCACGCCGCCACCGGTCAGCAGGCTGAAGCCACATTGCGGCCAATGTTCGCGGCCCGCTTTGGCATTCACTTTGGGCGAACGGCCCATCTCTCCCATCACAACAACCAACGTCGAATCGAACAGCCCGCGTTCTTCCAGATCGCCGATGAGTGCCGAGTAACACATGTCGAGAACGGGGAGATTGTTGTCCTTCAACATGGCAAAGTTGTTCTCGTGCATGTCGTAGGTGAACGAGCCGTTGGGCAGGAAGTTCTCGGCATGCACGCTGACGAACGGCACTCCGGCTTCCACCAGCCGACGGGCCGCCAGCATGCTCGAACCAAACATGTTGCGGCCGTAACGGTCGCGGAGTTCGGCTGGTTCGGGCGACAGATCGAACGCATCGCGTGTTTTGCTGGACGAGAGCATGGAAAAGGCACGCTGCTGGAACTTGTCCATCCGCTCGATGGACGGGGACGTTTGGACGCTTTGGAATTGATCGTCGATTTGCGTTAACAGCGAGCGTCGGCGATTGAGTCGATTGGCCGACATCTCCGGCAGCGCGTCTAATGCGGGCATTGAAGGTTCGCCGTAAGGCCGAACCGTGCCGTAATAAGGACGCGACGGTTTGCGCTTGAATGTTGGTTTGCAAATGCTGAATAACGGATCGTACTGGCTTCCCAGAAAGCCGCCGTAAGGTCCCGGCCGGCGAATTCCGGGGTACATGCTGCTTTCGCCCCAGCCGGGATAGCAGGGGAGGCAAACGGCTCCCGGCATTTCCGGCGAGCCCATTTGCAGGTATTGGCAAATCGCGCCGATGTCGGGCGGATCGGTGCGGTCGGCAGTGAGTTGCTGATTCTTCCCCTCGGCAAACCCAGTCATCATGGCCAGCGGGTTGTGCGAGTTGTAGTTGTGTGTGATTGTGCGAATCAAACTGGCTTTGTGCATCAACTGCGCGGACTTCGGCAGGTGCTCACAGATTTGCAGACCGGGGAGTGACGTATCGATTGGCTGGAATTCTCCGCGGATTTCCGCCGGAGCCTCCGGCTTCATATCGAACATGTCCATGTGACTGGGGCCGCCGAGCAGATTGAACATGATGACTGACTTGGCCGTGCCGTCGGGCCGCGATGCGCTGTTCTCCGCCGCCCGCAACAATCGCGGTAGCGTCATGCTCCCAAACAGCGAAAGCCCGCCGACCTGCATCAGGTCACGTCGGGTGATTCCGTCACATGTTTGTTTCGATCGACCGAGAATCCGTAACATCGTGCGGCCTTTTTCGATGTTGATGTCGAGCGGTGTCCGGTGCGTTCAAACTCGCTCTTGAGCAGTTATGTTCTCATGGTGACCGTTCATAGGTTTTACGACAACAGTGAGGCAAGCATCGCGAAATCCCTTCGCGCATGTGATTGTCTGCGAACTTCGCCAATTGCGGCTGTTGCCACTATAGCAATTGGATAACCGTTGGCGAAGGTCCAGCCAAAGAGATGGGCGAGGCAACTTCGGAAAATTGCCTTGCGGAAGATTCTGCCGCACTGGCATCGATTCGTTTACGATACGACGCATTGATTGCGGATGGACTCGCACAGAATCTTCCCCCGCC
>CAUZOL010000436.1:0-5197 GCA_963581435.1 Planctomycetota bacterium | reverse complement strand
CGATGCGACATGAGTCGCAGTCTAGAGTCGAGTGTCGAGAGCTGAAAGCCGATATCAATCGCGTATTTTTAGCTCTTGACTCTTGAGCTACAATAAATGCCGCGCTTTGATTTCCAGATATTGGCTGATCAACCGCGACGAGAGATTTTCCGGCAGCGTATCGACAACCAGTACGCCGGATTTTTCGAGCTGGACAATCTGCAGCGTCTGCGCGGCGATCATTTCAGCGGCGGCGGCGACCTGAAATGCTTCCAGGTCGGTTCGTGGAACGGTTTCCAGCTTTTCGTGCAGCGGAACGTTTCGCACGAACGCTCCCAATACCAGGTGGGGTGAGCGAATCTGCCGCACGTGCCGCGCGATACCGCGCATGTGAACTTCGTCGAGCGCGTGCGAGACGAACACCACCAGCGAACGCTTGCGGTGACGGCGGCGCAGTTCCTCAACGATCAGGCTGTAGTCGGAGGCATCGTACGTCGGTTCCAAATCGTAGGTCTGGCGAATCAATGTTTGAATGGCCGAAGCGCCGCGAACAGGTGGAACCCAGCGCTGCACCCGATTCGAGCAAGCGAGAACGCCGACGGTATCGCCCTGCCTGAGCGCAACATAGCTGAGCAGAATGACGGCATTCAGGGCGCGGTCGAAATGCGTCACGCCGTCCAATTCATTGCACATCGACCGTCCGCAATCGAGAACGAAAATGATGTTCTGATTGCGTTCGACGACGTACTCTCGACTGATCAACGTCTGGTGCTTGGCGGTTGCTCGCCAGTCGATTGAACGAAATTCGTCCTCGCGGCGGTATTCTCGCAGCCGGTCGAACTCGTTTCCCCGACCACGAATCCGCGAGAGTCGCACTCCCGCCGCAGCCAGTCGGTTCTGGCGCGCGAGCAACTCGACGGCATGCACGGCTTGAATATCGGGATAGACGCGAACCGGATCATCCAGCAATCGCTCATCCCACAACGTCCACAGTGAAAGTAGACTGCGACGGCGAAGGAAGATCCGGCCGAAATGGTACTGCCCCCGACGGTGCGGCTGTACGTGATAAATTCCATACCGATTGCTGTCCGGCGGCAACTCGATAACGAACGGCAAGTCGTGTAACGTGCAGGGCTGGGGTGGCTCGTCGTGAATTTCGACGGTCATCGTTGAACGACTACCGTTTCGCAACCAGACTTTCACAGCATTGCGGGCACCAACGCTCATGACATCGCTTGCTTCACGGCGGACTTCGACGACCGTCGGCCGAGCTGAGATCGCCAAATCCACCAACGCGGCGATCAACACCACCATCGTGAGCAAGACGCCAATCTGCGCTAGCGCCGGGTAGATGATTCCAAGCACGAGCGGAATTCCAGCCAGTCCGAACAACGCCAGCAGTAGCATGCGGGGTGTCATCGGCGGGGTGCCTCGACCGAATCGAGTGTTTCGCGAATCACGTCATCGACGAGCAAACCTTCGATTTCCGCATCGGGCCGCAAACGAATTCGATGCCGCAATACCCACGGTGCGAGCGTTTTCACATCGTCGGGGACAACGAAATCTCGACCGTGACAAGCCGCCATCGCCCGCGCGGCCAGCAAAACATTCACGCTGGCTCGCGGACTGGCTCCCACTTCAATCGTGTGCCAATTGCGTGTCTTGGCGATAATTGACGTGATGTAATCAATGATCGAGGGCTCGACGATCACCCGCCGAATTGCCTTCTGAATCGTGACGACATCAGCCCCGCGCAGTACTGGTTTGAGATCGAACTCGCTGAGATTCCGATTGTCCTGGCCGGCCGCATACTGCGCGAGAATGCTACTTTCCTGCTTTTGTGTTGGATAATCGACAATGAGCTTGAACATGAACCGATCGAGCTGCGCTTCGGGCAGCGGATAGGTTCCTTCCTGTTCGAGCGGGTTCTGTGTGGCGATGGTGATAAAGGGTGGGTCCAGCACATATGTGGTGCCGTCCACAGTGACCTGCCGCTCCTGCATCGCTTCCAACAGAGCCGACTGTGTTTTCGCCGGGGCGCGGTTGATTTCGTCGGCCAGCAACAGGTTGGTGAAAACGGGACCGGCGTTGAACGTGAATTCGCGTTCCTTCATATCGTAAATGGAATTGCCGGTGATGTCGGAGGGCATCAAATCGGGCGTGAACTGAATGCGGCGATATTCGCAGGTGAGAACTTTGCTGAGAGTATTGACCAGCAGAGTTTTTCCGAGACCGGGAACGCCTTCAATCAGCACGTTGCCTTCGCAAAATAAGGCGATCAACGTCGCTTCGACCAGTTCGTTTTGGCCCACGAACACTTTTCCAATTTCCGCAATCGAGCGTTCAAACGCTGTTTCGATTTTCTTGACGTCGGATCGCGAAGGCGCGGGAGAAGTGGAGCCCACAAGGCTTCCGGAGTACTCATCAGACGACATTGTCGATCCTCAAATGCTGCGATTCTCTATGTTGACGTCCGGAGCCGGCTCCGGTGTGAACATTCTAAGGGCAGTTGCGACCGATTTGCGAGCGAGACTGTTTAGAAATACCGATTCGGCCATCGGCTGAAAAGTTTCCTGTCCTCGACTATGATGGCGGTCAATCACCAGCGCGACAATTCGTCGGCCGCTTGTGCTTCCCGCTGGTTCAAACGCCGTCATTCGATGCTTAAGGAACAGATGCATGTCATTGGAAGGAAAGAACGCTTTAGTCACGGGGGCCTCGCGCGGCATTGGACGGGGGTGCGCGATTGAACTGGCTCGACGCGGAGCCAACGTTGCCCTGAACTATCGTTCGCACACCGATGAAGCCGAAGAGGTCAAACACGAAATCGAAACTCTGGGCCGAAAAGCGATTCTGGTGCAGGCGGATGTGTGCGACTTACCGGCCGTCGAAGAGATGGTTGCCCGCACGGCCGAAGAATTCGGCAGTCTCGATCTGTTCGTCTCGAATGCCGCCAGCAGCGATCGTGAGTTGATGATCGACGCCGACATCGAGGGCTTTCGTCGGACGGTAGACGTGACCATGTGGGGCGCGTTTCACGGCGTTCGTAGTTCGGCGCAGCAAATGGTGAAACAAGGTGGCGGCGGATCGATGGTGGTGATTAGCTCGCCGCATGCGGTGATGGCCATTCCGACTTCGATGGCCTACAACATGTCGAAAGCGGCAATTGACCACATGAGCCGCACGGCGGCAATTGAACTGGCGCCGCATCGGATTCGGGTGAACATTGTCCATCCTGGTTGGATCGACACGCCGGGCGAACGGAAGTTCTTTACCGAAGAGCAAATCGTTGAGGGAGGAAAGAGCCTCCCCTGGGGCCGCCTCGGCCAACCGGACGAAATTGGCAAAGCCGTTGCGTTTCTGCTCAGCGACGATGCCGACTACATGACCGGCGGCACGATGACCGTCGATGGCGGCGTCGGGCTACCGTGGTGGTCGAATCGGGCTGATGGGGAAATGTAGGCTCTTCAGTTTTCCGCATTCCACTTCCGTCAGTACAACTCATCGGTGGGCTGGGGAGCCAGTTCCCGCGTCACCCGCTCGATGGCCAACACGATGGTGTGTTGTTCTCCGCCCGAGGGGGTCACCGTCACGGCGGGAATGACCTGCCGACCGTTTGGCAAAGCAAATCGCAGCGAAAATCGGCCATCCTTTGTAAGTTGAACTGGTTCTCCCAGTAGCGTCAGGCTGGCCTGCGGATGCGTTGAGCCGTGGACGATGAGTTCCGCATCGACCTGAAACGGAAAATCTCGGTCAATCGAACCAGTGTCATCGATCGAATCTCCGTTTCGCCGCGCGAGATTCGGCCGTGGTCCGCCGTTCGCACCGTGTCCGTTGCGTTGCTGCGGCTTGGCGCGTTTTGTGTCTCGCTTCCAGGACCGATCAACAGCCCCCTTTGCACCTGGTTTGGGTGTTTTGATAGCGGGCGAATGCGCCAAAGCATGGAAACGACCGCTCGGAGTCCCATAACCAATATGAATACTGTAGGTTTTGTCGGGGTGATCGACCGGCACATGCCAGTGATCGACGTTGCCGTGAATCACGATGTCACCGACTTGAATGCGGCAATCCGTCCCCTCTTCATCGCCGGCTGTCACGTCGAACAGGCGAATCACTGGAACCGCCCGATGCCAGTCGATTCCCAGCGCCGCCTCGGCCCGCGCAACGGCCGCATTTGTGAACGACCACTTGACGTGAATCCAGTACGCGTCGTCCGAGTCAACTTCGACTCGATCGGTCGTCTGCCCATTCGAGCTTGGAAATCCACTGCTCAAGTCGCGATTTCGCGCGACACCATTTGCTGAATGACCGTTGGTTCTCGACGCTGCGACAGGCATTCGACCATTGGTTGACGGATGGTCGCCGTTCCCGGAATGACTTCCGTTTGTTCCGTTCGCTGGGCGATTCTTCGCCGTGGCACCATTCCACCGACGGCGTTCCTTGCGCTGTTGATTCAGCAGGGCTTTTACCAATTCATCCTTTTTCATCCCGTGCCAGCCGTCAATTCGGCCTCGTTTTGCGTGCTGCGCGAGATCCTTTCGCGTGAGACGTCTCAGCTCCACCGCAGTCATAACGTAAATTCTCCGAGAGCAAACCGCAAAAGGGCCCGTCTTTTGTGGATTGATCGCGGCCGTCCCTGACCATTCTTCCCCCAACAGCCTGCACCGTACATTGTCTAGCCGAGCAGAGTGCGCGGCGTACAATCCGATACATCTCCCACCCAAAACTGCAACATGCAGTTCTTATGGTGAATAGCGAGCATCGCCCCACGGGCATTCCGCTCGGCTGTCAGGACAGGCCTGTACTTTTTGTGAAGTTTCCCAGTTACAAGAAATGGCCGACAGTCATTTCTGCCTGCAATCGTAAAATCAATTCAATCGCCTGCCCCTCAAACTTCACCAGCCACAACGGCAGACCGTTCCAGCGGCAACATGGCAAGACGACACAGACCAATGAGAGAGATGGTCAACCAATAGCGAATCAAGTTTTGAGTGAAAAAAGCCGTGTGAACATCGGCAACCAGCACCAGAAATGATGCAAATAGGTAACATCACTTATAACGCATTTGACGCGTGTGTTCAATAATGCACCACAGGGCGGCTCATTGGTTCTGTTTGCCGAGCATGGCGAAGAGTGGTTGGGGATTCCAGCCGTTTTCGCGTAAGGCTGCGGCGAGATTATCAACCTTGCGGCTGCGTAGCCAGTTTATCACCAGATT
>CAUZOL010000435.1:0-5203 GCA_963581435.1 Planctomycetota bacterium | reverse complement strand
ACTCACCGCCGGATGGGACGAGACTTATCTCAATAAAGTCCTATGCGCACCATGACTTTTGGTGCAATCGCCCTGGAGGGACACCACGTACTTGATGGACCCCAAGGGTGTGAACGAAATCAACCGCCTCTACAAAGCAGGCGACATTCTCACACAGGGAAATCATCGACTGGCGCCCAGCGCCAAACACATCCAGGCCGGCATGAGCAACGAGGAGTTTTTCAAGAAGTATAGCGACGATTTGCTGGTTCTGAACGGCCTTGATTACTCGGTCAATAATCACTCTCCGTGCTCACGGTACATGGCGACCGGAAAACTCGACAGCCTGGCCTACCCCACATTTGCGGCGCTGGTCGCCGCTTGCAAAGGCCCCGAAGTTCCGCTGGCCTTCCTGACTTTCGGCAACTATTCCGCAACCGGCAATCTCGTCGCGATGGCCCGCGTCCCGTATCTGAATTCGTTGACTCGGCTTGCCAACGCCGACGGAGTGCAAGGAAACGCTCGCAGCCCCTATCACGATGATTTCGTCACGGATCGGATTGAACGAGCACTCCAAAAGCAATTGCAAGCACGCATTTCGAGCGTTCGCCTTCCGCGCGTCGAACGCTCTCAGAGCATGCTCTACGCGGCCCAGATCAACTCGAAGGCGCTGCAGCGCGTCACGCCCTACATTCCCAAATCGTCGCCAAAAGAACGGCTTTCCCAGCAAGCCGATATCGCGCTGGCTGCGTTCAAAGCGGGCGTTTGCGTTTCGGCGAATCTCTCCATCGGCCAGTTCGACAGCCACGCCAACAACGATCCGGACCAGATGAAATTAATACCGGAGTTTCTGGCAGGCATCGACTACCTCGTCTCCAAGTCCGAGGAATTGAAGATCCGCGACAAGCTGGTCGTAATCATTCAGAGCGAAATGGGACGCACGCCAAACTATAACAAAGGAAACGGCAAAGACCATTGGTCGATCGGTTCGATCATGTTTGTGGGCGAGGGAATCCAGGGCAACCGCGTAATTGGCGCCACCGATGAGAAGCAGTTCCTCGTTCCCATCAATCCGAAATCGCTGGCAACCGACGCGGAAAACGGTATTCGCGTTCGACCGGAGCACATTCATGCGTCGCTGCGGCAAATTGCAGGAATCGGTGACCACCCCTTCAGCAAACAGTTTCCACTACAGGTTCCCAACGACGAACAGCTCCGCGGCCTGCTGGAATCTGCGTAACGATTTGCTTCCGTGTGAAGCCATTGGTCACAACAATCTGCAACGGTCTACACGAGTGTTTCGGGTTTGCCACGATAAGCTGGTTGACTACTTGGCTGCAGCTACTTGGCGGCGGCGACGACCGTCAGCGTAACGGGTCGGCTCGGTAGGGAGACGAGCGTGTTGGGTCGCTCTTTCGCGTTCGGGTCTTTGTTGAATGGCGCTTGGACCTGTCCTGTCACCGACAGCGTGTATTTGCCCGGACGCATGTTCGCTTGCACCTGAATGCTGACCGTCCCCTCGTTGGCAGCGGCTGCGATTGTGCCATTCTGCATTTTGAAACCTCCAGAAAACGACAACGGCAGCAGAGTCACTTTGCCTTTGAAGTCCGGCCAGTATCGTTTGAGCTGCAGTTTCAACTCGGCCGACTTGCCCGCTTCGACCGTCACATTCTCCGCAGCGAATTGCAGCGAAAACGGGGATTGCTCGCGAATGGCAACCGCCAGCTTTCTGGTCGGGCGGCTCGATCCCATGCCGGCGTTGTTCCAAACGCGCGTGTAAGGGCGAACCTCGCGGCGGAACGGTTTGCCGTCGCGTACGCCGGTTGCCGTCAGTTCGATCGTGCCTGCCCAGTCGGGGGCATTTTCGTCAGCCCATAACGTTAGCGTTCCGCGGGTCGAATTCGTCAACGTCGTCGGTGCAACGTGCAGGCCCGGCGGCAGCTTGTCGGCAGTGATCGTGACCGGGCCGTTGTATCCGCCCCTCTGGTGGATGACGACATCGACGTAGGTTGCTCCCCCCTTCCGCACGTTCGCTGCGCCCGGTCCCGGGTTCTGGCTGTGAATGGCGGCCACATAAAAATCTGGCACCGGTTTGCGGATCGACAGCACATACTGAAACCGCGCCCCGCCGCGGCTGTAACGGTCTTGCACGAGTACGCGATATTTTCGCTTGGCTGAGAGACCAATCATGCCGACCGGATCGCGCAAATGCCCGTCGAAAGCGTTCATGCGGTGACCGAAGTCGTCGAGTTCGGTCAGCCGGTTTCCCTTGTCGTCCAACACAACCAGATAGGGGTCGGCGCGGCCGGCGATCCGCTCACAGTACACGTCAAACTCATACTGTCCGCCTTCGGTCGCCTCGAACTCGAACCAGTCGGAATCACGCGGCCGATCGAAACGCCCGTTGACAACCGCCGGCAACGCAATCGGCTGGGGCTTCTCCGACGTGTCGTTGGGTTCGCTTTCGAGCAGAGGGGCGATGTCGGTCACGATCAGCGATGCAGCGTTGAGTGATGAACCACCACCGGTGACCGGTCGAATTTGGAATCCGGTGACCGTACAGGTGGCTGCGGTGGGGAGGACTGTGTGATCGGTGGGGTGATCCAGAAAGCGGTAAGCGCCAAGTTTTAACACGTCGTCAGGGGGAGTCAGGCTGAAGACAAACTCATCCAGCGGCAGATCGTTGAGGCTCCAACGAGACTTCGCCGAACCGGAACCAAAGTTTCGGCCGAATGCTTTCAATTGAACGGGTTTCCCCGCTTGGACGGCGCGTGGGAAGATGTTTTCGACCTGCGGTTTGTCGGTGATGACGAGCCGATACGGAAAGCCGCCACGAAACGAAAGGTCGTTGATTTTGACTACGTATTCTCCGTCCGCCGGTGCCACGAAATCGAGAAACGGATCGCGGCCGCGATAGTCACCGTTCGACGCCAGCAACTTTCCGTCGGCGGTTGTCAGTGTCAGGTTGGCATCCAACGCAGAATCGAGCATGCCGGCCTGGCATTCAATTGTCACCCGCTTTCCCTGTTTCACGGTGAAGGAAAACAGGTCTTCGCCGTTGCCGTCCGAGTCGCCGTAGATAGCCGAGTTGATTTCGACTGGCTGCGCGGTCTCGGAGTCGTTGTTTGGTTCCTTCTCGGTGGAATCCTTCAATCCATGCGACACAGCAAACAGACGCGGGTTGGTGATACCGAAGCGGCCAACGACGCGAACGTCATACGTTCCGGCGGGAACGTCTGCGGCGACGGTGATCTTGAACTTGCGATCTTTGACGAATTCCGCAGTGAGGCCGGGATGATCGAAGAGCAGCGACTTGGCGTCATCGAGTTCGGCACCGGCAACTTCCGCTTCAACCGTCGAGCCGGCGGCTGCACCCAACGGACGCAGTCGGTCGAGCCGCGGAGAGGGCAGGTCGGCGACGCAGAAACACGCCGATAGCAGCCAAATCGCCATAGCGAGAATGGAAATTCGAGGCCGAGTGCAAATTGAAGTCATGAGTAATCTCGTTGGAGCCAATGCTGGTTTAAGCGGCCCGTGTGACAAAGCACGCCGGCTGCTCGAAGCAGATGGGCTGCTGCAATATTCCGAACAAGACATAAAGTCAGCCCACGAGATCTTCAATCGGACTGCCTTCGTTGAGAATGGGCAGGCGGCGACGGACTTCGTCGTAGAAGACGTGCCGATGGTCGATGCCCAACACGTGGTACATGGTCGAAAGTACGCAGCCCGGCGTTGCCGGTTTGCTGGTGGGGTATTCGGCTTTGCTGTTGGTGCTGCCGATGGCTTGTCCCATGTTCAATCCGCCACCCGCGTACAGCACTGACATGGCGCCGGGCCAATGATCGCGGCCGGCACCGGGATTGATTCGCGGTGTGCGGCCGAATTCTCCCATCGTCATCACCATCACATCGTCCTGCAGGCCCCGTTGAGCGAGATCACTCACTAGCGCGGCGACTGCGCGGTCGTACTTTGGCAGCAGGTTGTCTTTGAGGCTGGTGAAGTTGTTGCCGTGCGTGTCCCAACCGCCGCCCGCCTGGACCGAGACGTAGGTCACTCCCGCTTCCACCAGACGACGGGCCAGCAGGCAGCTTTGGCCGAGATCGTTGCGTCCGTATTGTTCGCGGAGTTTGGGATCTTCGTTTTGAATTTTGAATGCGCGTTGTGCTTTATCGCTGGTAACCATCTCCAATGCATCGCCGTAGAACTTGTCGATCCCTTTGATGTCCCCTTTCGTATCGACATCGCGGCGGAGCGTGTCGAGTTCACTCAGCAGACTTTGCCGACGGCCCAGCCGAGATTCATCCACACGGCCTGGCAGTTGGAGATTGCGAACTTGAAAGTTCTGGTTGTTGGGATCGCTGTCAGCAGTGAAGGGATTGTACGATGCACCCAGGTAGGCGGCGTTACCGAAGCTGACCTTACGCGGCAGGTTGACGTATGCCGGCACGCCTGGTGAGTTGGGGCCTTTCATCCGCGAGACGACCGAGCCACACGACGGGAAGATGTTGTCGTTGACTTCAATGGTGGCTTGCCAGCCGGTTTGCATCCACTGCGAACCCATTCCGTGACCGGCGTTGGTGTGGTGGGCCGAACGAACGACTGCCAGCTTGTCCATAATCTTTGCCTGCAGCGGCAGATGCTCGCTGATTTCGACGCCCGGGACGTTCGTCGCAATCGGCTTGAACTCGCCCCGAATATCGGACGGTGCGTCCGGTTTCAGATCGTACATGTCGATGTGACTTGGACCGCCGGCTAACCAAACGAGGATGACCGATTTCCTGGAAACCGGTTTCCCTGCATCCTTCGCAGCGGCCTGTTGTCGGAGCAGATTCGGTAAGGTCAGCCCGCCAATTCCCAAGCTGCCGACCCGAATGAAATCGCGACGACGAACACCGTCGCAGGTCATATGGCCTGAGCTATAGATATCCAACATCGAAATTTCCTCGATCTGGTGAGACTGTGGGAACTGCCTTGCGGCCAACCAGTTGTTGCGCGATGGAATTCAACTTCTGCGAATCAGTGATTGAACATGAACTCGCGCGTATTGATCAACGTCCATAAGATATCTTCGGCCGCTCGCTGCCTATCCTGTTGTTGTTCGATGTAATTGACCGTCGTTTGCAGTTCATTCTTCTTCGGGAATCGGGATAATGCCGCCAGATACAACTCTGTCGCCAATTCTGCGGTGGGTTGTTTCTCTTTGATCAGCCGGGCCACGCGGCCG
>CAUZOL010000434.1:0-5210 GCA_963581435.1 Planctomycetota bacterium | reverse complement strand
TGCCCTGCCGGCTGCTCGGCCGCTTTGCGTCGTCGCTCACAATGTTGCTCCTATCGCCCGACATTTCCGCAGATGGATTCTGATCGGATCGCAACGGCGACCGATTGACCTGATGATATCCTCAGATTGTGTGTCATTCAACGACTTGACGTCATTGTCGCCCGTCTCGCCGTTTCGATCCGATTCTGTCCGCGAAACTCGTCGAATCGCGGACACCAAAACAAAGGACCGAATTAGCGGAATGGTGGCGGGGTTTGCGGTGAGCGTTTCCGCCGGGTTGCGAGCCGGAGATGGAATCCAGTCCCACATCTTCAAGGAAGAAACCGGTCGAGTTCTTCCACCATGGGTAATCGACACGTTTCCCGCTTGCCCAAAAGCCGGTATCGATTAGCCGCGACCATCTTGTAGGCAAAGTGGCGAATTGGCCAAGGAACCAGCCACAGCAGCGCCCCGACCGCACTCCACAAACCACCGAGCCGCCAGCCCGCCGTTGTGCAACGACTGAGTGCTCTGCACCGGAGTTCTTAGAACACTTGCAGCCAGTTTTCATCCATCATGTGGCCATTCCAGTATTCAACTTCCCAGAGCCGGGGCAGTACTGCGTGACGAATCCGGTCGCTGCGAATTTTCCCCGATTTCCACGCCCAGATCAGATAGTCCAAAGGGACGCTGCTGCCCGTTGGTTCTTGGATCTGCCGAAGGGCATGACGACTTCATGGTCACCGACATAGCGAACATCTCCATTCCGACGAGCCAGAATGGCAGATTCCTCCCAGCTAGAAACCAATCGACGTCGGACCTTGTTTCGACCGACCAAACGGCGCCGAAGCAAAATACCAATGTTTTGATCGCGACGACGATGAACCAGTTGATTGCTGTCGCCGTGGGATTACGGCCTCCGAAAGACGTCCGCCACGGGCTGGAATTCAACGCCTTCGTCAAGAGGAAAGAGCGGCCTGGCGCACGTTGTGTGTCCCAGACTGCGCAAGTTGGCGCTTGTCGCTCCGGGAGCATCGACGTTAATCAGCATTGCGCACCAATCGGCAAACATCTGCGGTTCGCAGTGGGGGGACTTCACGACGACCATGTCGAATCGCCGCGGATCCTGGCCGTTGGCGTAGAACCAGGAGCGGTCGAACAGGCTGACCGGGTTCGTGCCAACCACCAGCGTCGCGTTGCCGGCTTCAAGCACGGCCGTGTTACCGGAGTCCCATTGCCAGCCAAACGACTCGCTGCGGAATTTGCCGTCGGCCAGCGAACGCACGCGTGCTTCCACTTCGAGCGGCCGGTACCGGGCGGAATCGAGCGCGCCGCCGACGGTCATGCAAATCGTTGAACCCACGCCCGCTGCAAACGCCTTCTCAACCGCGACAGGATCGACGATTGGCGTGAGGATTCGTCCGCGATAATCCTGCCGAATCGCTTCGCGCAGAATGGCGTTGCTGTCACCCGATGCACCGGAACTTGTTGCGTCGGCAGCATCCATCATCACGACAGTTCCTGAACTAACGGTGGCCGCCAAACGAACGGCGTCTTCGAGGCTCGTCAACGGCACCTGCATTTTCTCGTGATGCATCCAGAAGCGTTCGGCGAGTTCAATCGCATAATTTTTCGCAGTCGCCTCGTCACCGTTTGTCACGGCGAAGCTGTTGGTTCGAAGTTCGGGAACATCGGTGAAGGGGTTGCCCCACATCACACCCGCCGAAAGCCCCGTCTGGCTCGCTTCGATCTCCTTCGCCAAGCTGATGCACTCAGAAATCGAGCCGGTTTCTGTGATCATCTCATCACCACGTGCGAGTGCCGGAATCTTGACGCGTGCTGTGACGGGGCGAGCTTGTCCCGACACGATTTTCAACAGCAACGTCGCCGCGCGTTCTCCCGTTTCGAAAAAGTCAACGTGTGGGTAGGTGTGGTACGCAACGACGGCGTCGCTGTGTTTGAGCATTCGATCGGTGAGAATTCCATGAATGTCGAGCGAGACGACAATTGGGATCTCTTCCCCAAGAATGCGTCGGGCTTCCTGAAGCAAGAAACCTTCCGGGTCGTTCTCGTTCTCGGCCTGCATCGCCCCATGCAGTGAGAAATAAGCAGCATCGACCGTGCCGGCTTCCGCCAAACTGCTCAGAAAGTCGCCGCTCAGCCGATCAAAGCTCTCGGCGGCCAAAACTCCACCCGAGGTGTTGGAACTGGTCGCGTAGGCTGGCACCAGTTCGACGCCGCCAGCCGAATCGAACACACTCAGTGCGCCGCCGACTTCTTCGCGAGTTGTGCGGTGGTAATCGAAGACGGCCTGGCCACGGGCCACACGAAAGTCCTCGTACCGGCTTGGCACCGGATTGAACGTTGAGACTTCCTGCTTACACTCTGCAATCAAAATTCGGGGCATGATGATCTCCACCCTGTTCTTGGCTTGAACGCGATAATTTGAATCTGCCCCATGTGCCACGATGAACTCACTTCTTTGCAGCCCCCAGGTCGTTCAAGACTTCGAACGGCGGTTCATAAGCCGCCTTGCCGCCCTCGCGCGACGTGAAGAAGTTGAACAGGTAAACGCCGTCGGCTCCTGCTTTGTTAAGTTGAGTTGCCGCGTGGCGATATTCGTCGGCGGTGAGGTTTTTCGCGCCGCCACCTTTCGTGCATTCGATGCCGCCGTAAACCGGCACGGTCGTGATGGCCTGCTTCCACTTGTCGAAAGGCAGATCGCCGCGTTCGTGCAGGAACTCAGAAACCGCGACGAAATCGACCCAGCCGTGTTTCACCCAGGCGGGCACGTCACAGCCAAGTTTTCTTGCGGTTTCGGGCGTAGGTGGAGTGCGGCCGAAGTTCGACGGCGGGCGCACCGAGAGCACCAACCGGCGACCGCGTTTGCGTCCGACCTCGTCGAGCATTTTGCGAACTCGCTCGACCAGCGAATTCATCTTTGCGACACGTTCGTCCGTCGAACCGTTCTTGAAGAACCGCGGGAATCGATTGAAGTCGAGTTCAATGCCGTCGCAGTCGTAGCGCCCGACGGCTTCCTCGATCAGCCGAAACGTGTAGTCGCGGACCTCGGCGTGTGCAAAGTCCATCGCGCCTTTGCCCTGATACTGCTTTGTGCCCAGCCGCCAGTCGGAATGGTCTACCAGGAACTGCGTGCGGAGGAAGTCGTTGCCGTGATCGTCGTTCATGCGAAATGTGAGCAAGGCCTCGCAACCGCGCCGCTTCGCTTCGGCCAGCATGACCGCATACGGATCGACTCCCGCATCAAAAAAGGCTTTGAGGTTCTTAAAACGCTGCTTCTCGGACGCTGGCCATTTCGCTTGCTCGTCCGGCGTCGACAGCGTGCCGCGCATCGTGCCGACTTTCGTCGGGTAGTACATGACCTGGGCATTGACGCAGAGCAACACCGTATCAACGCGGCTCCCGTCGTAAGCAATCTCCTCGATCAACCGCTTCACGTCATCGACATTGACTGGTACCGGTCCCCGGCTGCCGGCCTTCGTCGACAGGCACGAATCGCCGTCGAAGTTGTAGAGCACACGCCGTGATCGCGTGCTGGGCGGAACAAGCAATGTTGACAACACTTGAGCATAAACGCGGTGGCCAAAATCGTTGGGATGGTTGACACCGTTGCCAGTCAAATCCCAGTTTTGTTTCCGTTTGAGGAATTCAGTCCACAGCGAAGTCATATCGGCCAGGGCGATGCCGGGTTCGCAAAGTTCCGCCAACACGTCGCGGTATTGAGGAAATAACTCGTGCTTGAGCGTAGTCCAGTTTCGGTTTCCCAGCATCGACGCTACGAGAATGAACTCGGTATCGGGAAGTTTTTCGCGAATCCTTGCCATGACCGCTTTCGTGTTGGCTTGGTATTCTTTCGCGGATCGCCCGGCGGCATCGTTCATGCCAAAAGCTACGATGACCAAATCCGGTCGGGGCTCAACAACCTTGTCGATCACCGACATTACCCAGCGCGTGTCTTTACCACTGACCGAAGGATTTATAACGCGTACCTTCGTCTGGTACTTTGCTTCCAGATGATGCTGAAGCAGGCCGGGAAACGATGGTTGAAACGGTGCCTTGCCGGCCCAGCCGGATGCGTTGCAGCCCGCCGATATGCTGTCGCCGATCAGCACGATTGATACGGGTTTGTGATCGCGCAGCTTTCGAATCGTGCGCGGCAGCGCCTGCTCGTCAAACGCCGGTACGCGCGATCTCCAATCTTCCGGCGAGTGGGTGTACGTGATGCAAGTCTGCATGTTGTGATACTCAAGCTTGGAGCCGAAGAAAATCTCCCCGTCACCATCGCGATGCGTTAGTTTGTACTTCTGAGAGCCAGCCGGTCGACGCAGATCCGCGGGTGTGCGCGAAACAATTCGCGAGTTGGCGGAAAGCGTGATCTCACGTGACTCCGGCTTCCAGTGATAGTCCCGGCCTTCCTCATACGCGACGTTTCCCGCGGAATTGCGAACGCTGAGAATCTTCAGCACGGGAAACAGGACAGAAGCCTTTGCTTCGCCCGTTTTCGGATCTCTGATGAACAACACGGATTCGCCCTCGACCCTATTTCCCTGCCAGACTGGCCGCAGGAGCTTCGCATTGTACTTCCATCGCGGTTGCGCCGGCTCGTCCGGCAAAGCGGTTCCCACCCCGAACACGACGAGAAACGCTGCGCTCAGAACAGTTGTCAAGAGTGAATGTATACTGGTCGAGCCGAACTGCGTCTGGTCGGCCGAATTCTTGCAATGGACAGCCTGATCGCGAAGTGCGATCCGAAACGAATGCGGTCGAACTAACTGAATCGGGCTTTGCACCGAACTCTCCGTAGGTGAGGAACTTGGGCTTATCGTGCTACCGCAGACGCTTGGTCTTCTCGGATGTCGTTAGCCGGTAGACTTTGTCAAAAGTGCCTGAAACTTTGTGATTGAAAACTGCAATAAAAAGTGATTCTTCACGAGGCGTCAGGTAGTACGGTACGACCTTGCTGGGAAGAAACCGACTGAGATCATCCCAAGTTCCTTCTTTGAAATCCCGCCAGGTTCGGAAGCGAATAAACTTGTTTTCGTCGTAGTCTTGGTTTCCAGCGTAAGTGGGGCAGAAATAACATGTGGCGTACCAGCAGGGCGATTGCACCAAAAGTCATGGTGCGCATAGGACTTTATTGAGATAAGTCTCGTCCCATCCGGCGGTGAGTCGTTTGTTCTTGATGCCTACCTTCAGTGTGGACTCGTTCT
>CAUZOL010000433.1:0-5219 GCA_963581435.1 Planctomycetota bacterium | reverse complement strand
AGCCGAATCCGCGGTTACGTCTCGACGCTCCGCAAAAACGACCTGAAAATCCTGGACGGCATCCAATCCGCCTTCCACCAGTCCCCCAACCTGCCAGCGCACATCTTCGTCACTGGGTAGTTACCAAAAATGAATGTCCTGTCAACCAGACACCAAATACAACACTTCGCCAATGATATCCAGGTTCAGGCCGGTATCCGGACACGCTGCTAGGGGAACCGACCTCGATCTTGTGCCGTATTCGTCGCAGGAAGGCCTCATCGACCAGTTCTCGCGGATCGAGATTGGTCGAGAAAATAATGAGTTGCTCGAATGGGACCGAGAACTTCTTGCCAGTGGCGAGCGACAGGAAATCGACATGCTCTTCCAGCGGCAAAATCCAGCGGTTGAGCAAATCTCGCGGACTGACAATCTGGCGTCCAAAATCGTCGATCAGAAAGACGCCGCCATTCGCTTTAATGTGCAGCGGTGCCGTATAGAAGTTACTGGACTGGTTGTAGCGCAAATCGAGCATTTCCAGTGTCAACTCGCCGCCGGTCATTACGACTGGCCTGCGGATCCGCCGCCAGCGGGAATCGGGCAGGGGAGGATCTCCAGCGCGGCGATTGAGGCCGGGAACGAGAAATCCCTCAGCATCGATGATGAGGTCATCGCTGTCGGTCGTCTGGTGAACGGTCGGGTCGTAGACCGTAATCACGGCACCTTCGGCGGCGATGGCATACGGAACATAAACGTCTCCGCCGTAGATGTTAAGGAAGTTCCCCAACCCCTTGGCAATCATCGTTTTGCCGTTGCCAGGCGGTCCGTAAATGAAGATGGACTTCCCGCTGCAAATGGCCGGTCCCAGTTCGTTGAGTAAGCCATCTCGAATAATCAGGTCGCCGAAAGCCTCCTGCAGTGCTTCCGCGCTGCATGTGATTCCGGCAACCGCCTGACGGCTACATTGCGCGATATAATCTTCCAGTTGAATCGGAGCCGGCCCGACGTAACGGCATTGTTCAAACGCTTCGCGTGCACGACGGCGGCCCATTTCGGACAGATGAAAATGGTACGACGCCGGCCCGATCACGTCGCCGGAAGAAACTTCAACACACTTTTCGTCCTTTAACCAGCGGAGCGATTCCTGGACGATTTGAAACGGCAGGCGGACGTTTCGAGCGATTTCGACGCCAAGCAGATTCCCCTGCACGTAAAGATGCTTGAGAACCAGATCGGCGATGTACAGAAGCGTCAGGCCGGTCGCCTCAAGCGTGGCGGGGCTTTCGGGAGCCGTGACACTGGGGAGTCTGGATGCGCGAGCGTGAGACGCCGCCGGCGCCGCCGGTCGTCTTGTTACTGCTTCGCCGACTGCCGGAATGGGCGAGGGATCGGCGGCCACCGTTTGCGGTTCCCGTTGCGATTCTCCAGACGTTTCCTCCGCCGGAGGCGTCTCCGCCTGCCATTCGGAAGGGCTACGGTCGATCATGGTTGAGGCTCACATAGTTAACGATGACTGCGCTATGTTCGTTTGGCCCAATGGGTTCGTTTGGCCCAATGGCGTCTGCGAGAGATACCTGCAACGAGATGTTCGACTTTGATGTTTACTCGCCGCCGCCCGCGTTTCCGCTGGGAAGACTGGTGTAAGTAATGCGGGGACTGGGCATCGATAGGAGTTCGGCGCGGCGAATGCCATCAACTTCTGTGGCGGGTCGGCCAAGTGGTTCGGTTACCCGCATGGCAATTTCCGCCATGTTGGATTCACCCACGATTCGTATCGATTCGTTGCGAACTGCAGCCATTCTTCCTTCGCTGACCACCGCCGAACTGCCCGACTGAATCGAGACCATTCGCCGCTCGGCCGGAGCGTGTTCCAGAATCCACTTCAGCTTCAAGTTGCCGGAGTTGTTCAACTGGTGCGTTTCGGCATCGAAGTGGTAGTCGTACAGCGTGGTGTGTGAAACCCAGCCGTTAGCGACCTGTTGTGCGGAGAGCGAGCGGACGAAGTCGCGATCTTCACAGTTGTACGGATAGGGCCAGTAGTGGGCATGATGGTACTTGTGGCTGAACTGCATATCTTCGCCGGTCGGTCGGGCGAAGGGCGGCCACAATTGCCCGGCGTGTTCTTCCTGGCGGGCACCAACGGGAGCCTGCGACTCCATTTCGTACCACTCCTTGCTCCAGCGTTTCACACGACGACCGTCGTGAGTTTCGTTGCCCAGTATGCCACAACCAGAGAACAAGGCGGCGCTGCACAGCAGTAGCAGCAGATTTCGACGCGCGGCAACATTCATCTTCTGTTTCCCCCCGGAACAACAACGTATTCGAGATCACCTTCGCCGATCAAACGATGGGCGTAATGTCTCTTCGCGCGGAGTCCCAACGCCTGCACGGCAGGGCGTGGCACGATCCGTCTTCCTCTCTATTGGCAGCCGAGAGGTTGGGGCATAACGGAAAAACGGGATATGCGGGGTTTCAGGGGGTGGTCGCTGTTCTTGGTTACAACGTGATCGTTTTTCCCTTATTTGGCCGCCCGGCTTGCGGGGTGTTCCGACGACACAACGACTTCAGAACACACGGCGCAAGCGCCGCGGCTAAATAATTCATCAAGAACCCAACAGATCGAACAGCCGCGGATCGTTCAGGCTGTCAACGACATGCGTCGCCACGCTGAAATCGTGAGATTGGCTGTGAACATGCGGCACGGAGACGGCCACCGCCCCGGCGGCCGCAGCCGCTCGCGTTCCATTTTCGCTGTCTTCCAGCACCATCATCTCAGTCGGATCGACGCCGATTCTTTCAGCTGCCGTCAAATATATTTCCGGGTGCGGCTTGCCGTGGGTCACGTCATCGGCCGCCAGCAACGTCTCGAAGCGGTCACGCAGGCTGTATCTTTCAAGCATCTTTATGAGATAGCTCCGCCCCGACGAGGTGGCAACGCCTTTCGGCAAACCACGCGATTCAATTCGTTCAAGCAATTCAAACAGACCGGGCATCGGTGCCAGGTGAATTTCGAGCAACGAATCGAAAATCACCTGAGATTCGGCCTGCAATTCCTGCATCGGTTCGGTCAACTCGCACATGTCGATCATCACCTGAAACGATTCGTTCGCCCGTCGCCCCATCATGCGGCTCAAAACCGCATCGGTCAGCTCCTTGCCACGGCGACGCAAAAGCTCTCGGCCGGAAAGGTTAAAGACGTCTTCCGTATTGAACATCAGGCCATCGAGGTCGAAGACGACGGCTTTAATTGTTGGTGGTACAGTCATTTGGAATTCGGACAATTCTGATCGACATGGGGGGGGGTTGGCAGGTTCTTGGAGAACCGGTCGCGGTAGCGATTCTCCTGGGACGTAAAACTATAGAAAACGGTCCCACAGGTTGCGGCGCAGCCAAGAATCGTCACGGCAGCGATGACCACTGGTCTGGTGGCGAATGATAGGATGGCGGGGTGACGCATGGGAGTTGCCTCACAACAGGAGTTTAGATATCGCCTGACTGGAACTGAGCTACGTCGGTGGGCTTTCGTTGCGGTAACTCCAGTCGAGAATGTCCATGGGGTGATACACACGGATGTTGGTTCCCGCCTGTTTCAGCGACGCCTGAATCTGTAGCGAGCATCCCGCGTTGCCGGTGATGACTGCTTCGACGTCGGCCGCGACAATGTTTTGCAGCTTCCGTTCGGCAAGTCGGTCGGACATCTCCGGCTCGGTCAGATTGTAACTGCCTGCCGCACCACAGCAGATTTCCGATTCGGCCAACGGCACAACTTCCAGTCCGGGGACCGCTTGCAACAGTTCGCGTGGCTGGCTGCGAATTTGTTGGGCATGACAGAGATGGCAGGCATCGTGATACACGGCACGAAGCGGAATCTTGCCCGTTGGTGGTCGGAGCCCTAACTCGGCGAGAAACTCCGAGACGTCGCGCACCTTGTCGGCAAATCCGGAGAGTTGCTGCCGGATGGCATCGTTCTGGGGTGCGACTTCCTCGGCCATGTGGCCGTAGTCTTTCAACATCGAGCCGCAGCCGGCGACGTTGATAATGACGGCATCGAGATCATCGACGGGAAACGCGTTGGCGTTTGCGGTGGCCAATTCCAGCGCCGGTTCGCCGGCACCGTTGTGGTAGTGAATCGCTCCACAACAAACCTGCGTGGGGGGGATGACGACTTCACAGCCGTTTTGTTGCAACACGCGAGCCGTTGCCCGATTGGTCTGACCAAACATTGCTTCGGCCACGCAACCCGTGAACAACGCAACACGCGCGCGGCGTTCACCAATGGCGGGAAGCACTTCCGGGAAAGCTTCTCCCTGCGGCTGCAAACGCGGCAGCAGTCGATGCATTCGTCGCAGTTTCGTCGGCAACAGTCGCGTCAGGCCGATCGCATCGATCAGACGATCGATTCCCAATGTCTGCATCAGCCGAGCCGGCAGCAAGGTCCAACGCATCCGTTTTGGGTAAGGGAATAAGCCGTAAAGAAACAGTCGCTCGAACCATCCGCCGGACTTGGTCTTCCCGGGTTGCGATTCATCCCGATGCATGGCCACGCGAAACGGTTCGATCAGTCGGCCATATTGCACGCCTGAGGGGCAGGCAGTTTCACAACTTCGGCAATCGAGGCAGAGATCGAGATGCCCGCGAATGGTATCGGAGAGTTGCAGCTTTCCATCGGTGACGGCGCGCATGAGATAGATGCGGCCGCGGGGGCTGTCGTTTTCATCGCCTGTTTCGAGGTACGTGGGGCAGGCGGACGTACATAATCCGCAGTGTACGCAATCGAGAAACTTGCTGTAGTCAATGTCGGCACCGACACCGGAGGGTTTAGCGGCTGCCGACGGTTGTTCGAGGACCGGCAAACCGGACGCAGGATTTGTCATAGGGGGTCACAATTGCGATTGACGCCTGTGGTTGCATTGTTTTGTCTTGGCATTATAGACGATGTGACGCTCGCCGCCAAACCGACACGATTTCAGGTTGCTGGCGGATCTACAAAGTCAGCAGCCCGACTGCTGTGAACTATCTGGATGATGTGATTCCCGCGTTGCCATGCACAGGCTGTAGCGGATACCATGCCGACATGAATACAGACATTGACCAATTTTTGCAGATCGATTCCTGTCCTGCGTATAAAAACGGCACGTTGGTGCTGGCTTTCAGTGGGTGGATGGACGGTGGCGACGTTTCGACGGGAACCGTCGAACGTCTGGTCGATCTGCTGGATGCCGATGAAATCGCGACCATCG
>CAUZOL010000432.1:0-5221 GCA_963581435.1 Planctomycetota bacterium | reverse complement strand
CCCAGAAGAAGTCGGTAATGCGCATTCAGAGATTCCATCGTCTCGACCTCGGAAATCCCCCATGATCCCGAGATCGATTCCACACGTCAAATCAAGCAGCACCCACTAAAATGCGCGAAGAACCGAATGGGCAATTGAACCGTCACGTCCTGCCACTTCGTGCCTGCGGGAAGATCGTAGGTGACAACCTGTGCGGACTTGGGAAATGTCTTTTGACTGCTGGTCCTCCATTGAACTCGCCCTTTTCCACCAGCCGTGCTGCGAGCGCGAAGCTTCAGTATCAAGGGGCCATTAAATCTCACCTGAGCCGTTCCCAAAAACGGCAGACGTCCTTCCCCGGTGACGCGAATTGCATCTTTCGTCTTGACCACTTTGCACTTTCTGGCGACAAGCCCCGCGATCGGATCCGAGCTGTTGCGCTTACCTGGAGCGGCCGCATTGAAGTCCGGATTGGGTTTGGGATAAAGCGCGCCTGTGTCCTTCACGAACTGGTCGATTAATGCATCCAGTTCTTTCACTTTGTCCGGACTCTTAATCGCCAGATTGCGGGTTTCACCGATGTCCTCTTTGAGGTTGTAGAGTTCACGCACCTCCGGATATTTGGGATGCGGCTCGAACCGTCGGATCAACTTCCAATCACCCTGCCGGACCGACACAGCGGGAATCAGGTGCGGAAACCAGGTGAAATAGGCCTGGCGTTTGAGTTCGCCGGTTTGTTTCAGGATGGGAAGTAGCGACTCACCATCCACGATGTGTCCTGCGGGATTTTTCAGGCTGGCGGCTTCGAGAATCGTCGGATAAAGGTCAATCGGACCGACGATGGAATCGCTGATGGAGCCCGGTTTGATGTGGCCCGGCCAACGCACCATCAAAGGCACGCGCTGTCCCCCTTCGTAGATTCTTCCTTTTCCTTCACGCAGCGGCGCGTTGTTTGTCGGCGGCTGATCACCGGCCCATTTTTCCCAGTCCTGCACGAACTCCCATCTCGGGTGTCCCGGTTTGATGTTCTGGATCTGGCGGCTCCCCGGAATGTTGCTGTGCGTGTTGCCTCCGTTATCCGAATAGAAGATGAACAGCGTGTTGTCGGTCAGCCCGAGTTCATCGATCTTGTCCAACACTCGGCCCAGGCTTTCATCGACACTCTTGAGCATCGATGCCATGATCGGATTGTGCTGTTGGCCACGCGGGTCGGTCTTCTCCGCGAACCGCTTCGTGTATTCTTCTTTGTGCCCCCATGGTCCGTGGACGGCGAAGTGCCAGAAATTTAGAAAGAACGGCTCGCTCTTATGCTCTTCGACGAATCGGATCGCTTCATCCGTCAGACGGTCGGTGATGTATTCGCCTTCTGCTCCGTCGGTGATGGTTCCGACGTGATGCTTCGAACTGGGCTCACCACTGTTGTGAACGCCATAAGGCGAGAAATAGCTTCTCGGCCCGGGACTCGGCTCGGCGTGGAAGGCAACTTCAAATCCGTGCTTCTCGGGCCAGTGCTCCTGGCTCAATCCAAGGTGCCATTTCCCGAAATGCCCCGTCCGATAACCCGCGTCGTGCAACACTTCAGCCAGCGTGACGAGATCGAGATCGAGATGATTCTTGCTGTTGGCGTAGATGAGTTTTTGATTCGGCGAAGCCTTCGCGCGATACGAAGAAGCATTTGCAGGGGCCGCCGGACGATGACCGCTGGCGGGGGTCACTCCATGACGAGCCGAATACTGGCCGCTCAAAATCGACGCGCGAGTCGGTGAGCACAGCGGCACGGCGTACGCATCGGTGAATCGCATCGACTGTCCTTCCAGCCGTTTCATATTCGGAGTTTCATAGTACTTCGAACCGTAAGGCGTGCTGTCCATCCAACCCATGTCGTCCACCAGAAAGAGGACGATATTGGGTTTGGCGGCTGACTGATCCTCGGCGGCAATGAGGTTCTTTGCCGACGCCAACATCATTGCCGCCACCAGGACGAACAGACAATTAGCAAGTACGTGTTGTTTCTTCATTCGTGTCGCATTTCGAGATAACCGTTCACGGTTGATGAGTGACGGTGTGGGTTCATTCGGGTTGAGTGGAGAAATTTGAGGTAAAAAGCGGCTCCAAAGATCGAACATCTAACGACTTCTTATCCCATTATCGATGCCTCTCAGCAGCGTCAGCCCTTGCTGCCCTACTTCAGCTTCCGTGAATTCCTTGAATATGAATGTCGTCGATCTCTAATCCTTTCTCGCCGCCGTTTTGCATCCATAGCAGTTTTCGCTTGGCTGCATTGAAGCACGGTCGGGTCAGGGATTTTGCCCAGAGACGACCGTCGAGCGAGATGGAAACGGCGTCGGCCTTGAAGGTGAGTGTGACCTGATGCCATTTGCTGGCAGACAGATCAACCTTCTCGACGGGGAAAAACTCGTTGAGCCGATAAGCCTTGCTGACCTTATCTGCCGGCCTGTTCTTTTTCTGCCGCATGGGGTGATCGGCATCGAGAGAGTGTGAATCGACTTGAAGCCTGACTCCGCTGCGCAACAGTTTGACACGCAGCATATGATCGACGCTGCCGAGGCCATCATCTCCATCCACAAAGAACCACAGCATGCCACCCTTGTCCAAATGCCTGTAACGGAACGAGACCGTCATGTCCTTCCCGGTTACGGGCAGATAAACCATCGGTGGATATTTGCGGCCGCTGGAACCGTGCGTCCACAAAACGCCATCGCGGACTTCGGTGTTTTTGTTTGGGATGCGCGTGGTGAATCGCCTGGCATCGAAGGCCGCATCGAACGTCTCTTTGAAGGCGACTGTTTTGACGTCATCGGCGCGCAGTGATTGCAACGGCAACAACAAGGCCGTAAATAGAATGAGTCTGTGTTGATTGAGCATGGAACCGTCCTGTCATCTTAAGTTGGCTTCATATTCAGGGTAACCGGGCCGGGAGTTGATTTGACAGTTCCCAGACGGAATCTGAACCGACCGTACCAACGGACCGTTGATCAGATGATACCCTGAAGTTGCCTGTCGTTCCATGAATTCTCGTTGTCGCGGCCATCGCCAGCGGCTTCTGATGGCCAGAAAACGGACCGCCACCACATTCGCTGCGAGAAACAGGGACCCCTGTGCGAAACATCGCCGCTCCCATCACAGAGCGAAGTGGGCATCACAGAGCGAAATGACCATGTCGTCAACAGGAAGGCCGGCAGGGGACGTGAACCGATAGGCAGAAATGCCAGTACCCCACTTGTTGATTGTGACTTTGTTCCAGACAGGCGCCCCACGCGTTGTGCTGACGCGTATTTCGGGCAGGCGGTTGGGGTTCGGGTACCGTGTGTCGCTTATGCTCCCGGCCGCATTCCCGCCGGTCGCACAATCGACGCCATGACAACGATTATGGATGTCTATCCAACGTTTGCCGGTTTGGCTGGAGCCCGCGTTTCGGCAAAGCAAGTGCTCGACGGCAAAGACATTTGGCCGCTGTTATCAGGCAAGCCGGATGTCGAACCTCCGCACAACGAATTCTTCTACTTCGTGCGTCACGGCGTATTGGCAGGTGTCCGGCAAGGGCAATGGAAGCTGCTGAAACAAAACGGGCAGATCGAACTGTATGACCTGGGCGCGGACGTCGAGGAGTCGAGGAACCTCGCCACACAAAAACCACAGACCGTCAAACGACTCAGTACCCGCATGAAGCAGTTTGAATTGGAGATCGAGGCAACAAAACGCCCGCCCGGCTCTTTGTCGCATCGCCCGCGGCTTTTGGACCCGCGACGGTGAGTTGCTGGCTTTGGCCAGCCATTTCAACGCGCCGGGCTATACGGGGGAAGGACTGAGCCTGGAGGCGTTTCGCTGGGACAAGGCGAAAATAAGTGGACAGCTCACGGAGTTGTTGACAGTACTCGACGCAAGATTCAACGCAATGAAATAATCTTCACTTTGTGATCATCTGGAGGTCCGCGATGCGAAAAAACAGATTACTGCTATTCTTGGTCGCGCTGGCCGTCTTGTGTGGCGTCTGTTCCAAACCGGCCGTGGCCGCCGACAGACCAAACGTGGTCCTGGTCATGGCCGATGACCAGGGATGGGGCCAAACCGGCTACTACAATCATCCAATCCTCAAAACGCCGAACCTCGATGCCATGGCCGCCAATGGACTTCGGCTTGATCGTTTTTACGCCGCCGGTCCTGTCTGCTCACCTACCCGGGCGAGCGTCCTGACTGGCCGTTCGCATGATCGGACCGGCGTGCTGTCGCACGGCTATGCGCTGCATCGGCAGGAACGTACGATTGCCCGCGCGATGCAGAAGGCCGGTTACGCAACCGGTCACTTTGGTAAGTGGCATCTCAACGGTGTGCGTGGTCCAGGCGTTCCTGTGCTCGATTCTGACCCGCACAACCCGGGCCATTTTGGGTTCGATCACTGGCTGACGGTGACCAATTTTTTCGACATGAACCCCGTGATGAGCCGCATGGAAAAATTCGAGGAATTCGAAGGAGACTCGTCGGAAATCATCGTGGCCGAAGCGTTGAAGTTCATCCAGCAGACAAAACACGATGGCGATCCGTTCTTGACTGTGATCTGGTACGGGTCGCCGCACAGCCCGTGGGAGGCCAGCCAGCAGGATCAGATCGCGGGCGAGACAGCCAAGTCGGCGCACCATCATGGCGAGTTGGTAGCGATGGATCGAAGCATCGGATCGCTGCGCGACGGCCTGAAAAAAATGAGGATCGATCATAATACGCTCGTCTGGTTTTGCAGCGATAATGGCGGCCTCAAGGGTGTGGGCCATGATTCCGTCGGTGGCCTGCGCGGCAACAAGGGCAGCATCTGGGAGGGCGGCCTGCGCGTGCCGGGAATCATTGAATGGCCGGCCCAGATCAAACCACGAATCACGTCTTACCCGGCATCGACCATGGACATCTTGCCAACGCTGGTTGACCTGTTGGAACTGCCCAGGAATTCGATGCTCGACTTGGTCGATGGCATGAGCATCAAGCCGTTACTGGCGGGTGAAATCGGCCCGCGCATCAAACCCCTCCCCTTTCACTATCGGGGGAAAGCTGCGCTGATCGACAACGACCTGAAGATCGTGACCGAGAAGATCGGCAGCGGGAAGTACCAGCTGTTCGATCTGGCAGCCGACAAGACCGAATCCAAGGACCAATTCGCCCGGCGGCCGGTCGATGCCCAGCGTCTGCGAGTCGCGCTGGAAGCGATGATCGAATCGGTCGCGAAAAGCCGAAT
>CAUZOL010000431.1:0-5229 GCA_963581435.1 Planctomycetota bacterium | reverse complement strand
GTGATGCGCATTCAGAGATTCCATCGTCTCGACCTCGGAAATCCCCCATGATCCCGAGATCGATTCCACACGTCAAATCAAGCAGCACCCACTAAAATGCGCGAAGAACCCAATCCCGAAGGGTGTGTCAAGGTTTGGCGCAGACGCACCACATCTGTCCTGGCGATGATGATTGCAACGGTCTCAATCCGAGCCACCAGTGGAACGCGTGATTCCCATTCTTGCGCCCCTTGTGACGGCGGTGCGTCGGCACAAAGCCTAGAGGCACCCTACTTGGCTTCGTTCAATTTGGCGATATGGAACATTTTCCTAACTTTTTCGGTGCAAATCATCTCCAGACGGGGCACTGAATAGTAGAGCGTCGCCCGCGATCGAGTGAATTGGACCGCCCCACTGAGTTCGTGGGATTTTTTACACCTGATGACGTAGAAAACAAAGGAACAAAAGATGAACAACACGTCCTTGAGAACACTTTCCGCTGTTGCGACGATCCTGATCGCCTGCGCGAATATGAACGACTTGAAAGCACAGTCCATCGACTTCGAAGGAATCAGCGTTTCCGAAGGGCAGGCGGTAGGAACGGTTTCTGGAGTTTCCTTCAGCAATGCCTTGGTTGCCAAACAGGGCGGTTCGTTTTTCGCCTTTGGGGCCAGCCACGGAACCAACACCGGATTAACGGCACCCTTCAACGCGGCGGGGAACACTTTCATCATTGCAAGCGGAGGTGATCGGTCAGACAGCTTGCTCATGGACTTCACGAGTTTTCCGAATGGAATTGGCCAGTTGAGTTTCAACGTTTGCGACATTGATGCAACTGAAGTTTTCGTCATCGAAGTGCTGGGCCGCGACATGAACGTTCTGAAAACGATCATTCTTTCTGATCCAGCGGGTGATCCAGACACCGGAGATGGCGTCGTCGCCACAATTTCATTTTCGATGTGTGGAACTTTCTATGTGGGAACTACGAATGTTAATCCCTCTTTTCCAATCGCGGGACACGGAATCGATAATCTTGTGTTTTCAGAAGCGCCAGATCCCGCTGAGTTGCTGGAGAATCTGATCTTGGATGTTGCCGAGATCAATTTGGCTCGCGGCCTCAACAATGCTGTCGATGCAAAGCTTGCTGCAGCTTTCGCTGCAATCAACGATGTCAATGAGCACAACGACGTGGCAGCCTGCAACGTTCTGGATGCCCTGGTGTATTTCATCGAGGTTCAACGGGACCACGAAAAGCTCAGCACCGAGCAAGCCCAATTCTTGATTGACGGAGCCGATCTGATTATCTGCCTGCTGTGTGAATAGGAGGAGCCGGAGAGCCTTCCTTTGCATGGCTGGCCACTTCGGAAGGAAAAACGAAACGTAACTTTTGGCGGGGTGTTATGGGATGGGGCCGCTGTGCTGGACGTAATACGTACCGGACGCCAGCCGTAAATCGACGTCCGGCACAACTCCCTTACATGATGACCCACGTCAAACGGCGACCGCTCTACTTCCGAGCAAACGTCGATTTTCGCCCCACTTCATACCGCACATTCATGTATGGCGTTTCGGTGCGTTTACCACTTGCCAGCGATTGCATGCCGGCTTCGAGGATGCCGCCGGTTAGCAGGGTGCGTTCGACGGGGTAGGGGGCTTTGCCAGTGACGAAGGTCTCTTCCGCTTTCGACATCAGCGATGCCGAGTAGGTGACGTTCGGTGTGGGCGGCAGGTAGAACAGCGTCGAGAGCGGTTTCGCTTCGCCCTGTAAACGGGCGGCGAATGTGAAGTCGCTGACGAGGCCGTTCATTAACAGCATGGTGCCTTTGAGGCCGTCGTTGTATTGGAAGCGATAGACGGTCGGCTCTTTCACCCATTCTTGTATTTGCTGTTGAGTGGGGTGGCGATGGCTGAAGTTGGTGGGCTGACTCAGCGTCTGGCTGCGCGCCAAACAGGACTCGAACAGTTGCGGGTCCCAACCCCCTTGCTTCCACGAATCCTGCTTCATTGCTTTCCAGACGGCTTCGCCTTGTAAACCTTCGACCCAGGCGACGCCGGTCTCGCCTCCTTTGCGTCGTTCGGCCATGCATTGAATGACTTCCAACGCGTGGAAGTCGTAACTATCAACGCCACCCATTGCCAGGCACATCACTTCATCGACTTCAGCACCGTGGGGCATATCGATCGACGGCATTCGCCACGTGACCGGCAACGACGAACCGGCCAGATACGGGAAGTCCATCGCGCGGGCGGTATCGACCATTTCCTTCGCCCACGACCATTTCCACGAGAGGTGCTTGTCGTTGAACATCGGCACGCTCTTGCCGTCTTCCTTGAAGACCTTGACGACATCCTTGAAGAACTCGTACCGCGGATACTTCTTCTGCCCGATGTCGTTACGCGGGTAATCGCCATGCTCGCCAATGACGAGAACTGCATCGACGGCGAGTTTGTCGCCACCACACCTGAGCGCCTCGGCGATGCTGGGATAAATTGGAAAGCCGAACTCCTTCGAGCGGCTGCGGCTCAAATCGTTTTTGGGTGTTTGATCGACATATGCGGCAACAACGTCCAACGGCGGTTGATGCCAGCGGCCTTTGATGGGATAGCCGACGAGAAACCGCTCGCCCATATGCCACGCATGCGAATGAAACCGCCATTCGGTAGTAACAATCGCCAGACGCTTACGTCGCGTCGGGTCGGCCGCCGTCGCAAAAGGACTCACAGCCAACCCACTACCAACCGCCGCCAAAAATGCGCGTCTGTCAATCATGCTGTCCCTCGTTGAGTTTGTGTGGCCCGTTGCTGTTTCTGCGCTGCCAGAGTAACTCTGTGTGCGATTTCATGGTATCGTGCCCTGTTGCTTATCGCGACTTCCACACTTGGAATCGACGTGGAAAGTTACCCGGGTTGACACGACATTTGTCTCTCGCCACATAGCCAAAGCCCAAGGCGTCATTCCTGGCAACCGCCGATCAAGGCGCCGCGGCCGAATTTGTAAGAGAGGTTTCGGGACTTTTCCATTCAGCATAGGAGGAAGTGGCGATGGTCCGTAGTCTTGCAATCGTGGCAGGCTGCCTGCTGTCTGTCGGGTGTGGTAGTCCGGGAACGGAATATCTGCCGTCTGGCACCCCAACTCTCAAACTGGAAATTCGACGAGCTTCGACGACAGCGGTTGATGGTTGGGAAGCTGTTCCGGACACGGACGGGCAAGGAACGCTCTACCTGTCACCACAACTGGAGCTTTCTAACGACGATGTGGTCAGCACCGGTGTGCAACTGAACGATTACGGCAATTGGCAAGTCGTCATGAAATTGAATGAACCGGGCAAACAGATATTCGCGAAATTGTCCGCCGATCTCGTGGATGCCAGCAATGTGCAAACGCAGGGTTCAACTTCAAAGCGGCTAGCCGTCCTCATCGACGGAGAGGTGATCTTCGCACCGGTTGTCCATGAACCAATTACCGACGGTGTCATCCGTCTCGGAAGTGACAAGTTCACAGAAAAAGACGTGCGCCGTATCGCGAAAGGTATTGTCACCGACTAATGGTTGAACGCGCGGACCTTGGACTCACAATGGTTCCACAACTCTTTGTTTCATCTCTCAATGCGAATGTCAATTGTGAACCCCCAGCCAGATTGACTACACTATAGAGGAACGGTCCCGCCGCAGAATCCCGCCTTCACTCCACCAACCGCCTTCCAGCATCTGGCTCACTCAATGACTCAACATCTTCTCGATAGCGGTCGTCTGCAGTCATCATCTGTTTCGCGGCGGGCGATGGTGCAGGCGGGGATGACCGGCGTGCTGGGGTATTCGCTGTCGGATATGTTGGCGGTTGAAGCAGCTGCGGCAGGCAGTAAGAAACAGCCGCGTGCGAAGAATGTGTTGGTGGTGCTCGAACAGGGGGCGATGTCGCACATCGATACGTGGGACCCCAAGCCCGACGTGGTGGCCGAACACCGCAGCCCGTTCAAACCGGTCAGCACCAATGTTCCCGGAATTCAATTTACCGAGTTGCTGGCGAAGACCGGCCGCGTGGCCGACAAGCTGGCCATCGTGCGGTCGATGTTTCACCCCAAAGCGGGCGCGAACGGGCATCCGCAGGGAACGCAGTACATGCTCTCGGGCAGCCATCCCCGTAGCCCGTTGGAAATGCCCGACATCGGCTCGATCGTCGCCCGGATTCAACAGAGCGAATGCTCGTACCTGCCGCCCTACATTATGGTGCCCGGCAACAGCGAGCAGGCGAAGGAATCGCGGACCGGATTTCTGCCGGCCGCTTTGAAGGTCTTCAAAACCGGCGGCAAAGACGTCTCGGCCGCCGACTGGCGAGTGGCCGATTTGTTGCCCCGTAAAGAAAACGCCGACACGCGTCTCGACGGCCGCCGGCAGTTGCTGTCGAATTTGGAATCCGATTTCCTCGGGTCGAATCGCAGCATCGGCGGCATGCAGAAATTCTACGATCAGGCCATCGACACTCTAACATCAGCCCAGGTTTCAAAGGCGTTCGATTTGAGCGGCGAGTCCGAATCGACCCGCAAAAATTACGGCCCGGGACATCGCGGCGCTTGCTATCTCGTCGGCCGCAAGTTGATTGAAGCGGGCGTGCGATTCGTTACGGTCGATGTGCGTTGGCCTAGAACCAAGGAGTTTCCCGGCGGCGGCAACATGAACTGGGACCATCACGATTTCATTTATTCCAAAGGAACGTGCAATCTGCCGGGTGCCAGCGGTGCCGGTCGCGGACGCCGAGGAATCGGCACGTGGGAAATGATGGGCAGCACCGATCAGGCGTTCGCCGCCTTGATTGAAGACATGGACGATCGCGGGTTGCTGGCCGACACGTTGGTTTGTTTCATCTCCGAGTTCGGCCGGACTCCGCGGATCAACAAGTACCAGGGCCGCGACCATTGGACCGGTGCCTATTCCATCGCCTTCGCCGGTGCCGGAGTTCGCGGCGGACAAATCATCGGCCGCAGCGACAAGGACGGCGGCTACGTCGCCGACAAACCGCACACGCCCGAAGAGTACGCCTCGACGATCTACGAATCGCTGGGCATCAACCTCGACAAACCCCTCTACACCCCCAGCAACCGCCCCGTCCTCTTCGGCCACGCGGGCGAACCGATCCGCGAATTGTTCTAGCAAAAAGGTTCTTCACCGATTTTAATGGGTGTTTTCAGCACGGTTTGAGTTTCAGTTTTCCACAGAAGAACAGTATGCGGGTGCGGTAGTTCGCAAAGTTGC
>CAUZOL010000430.1:0-5236 GCA_963581435.1 Planctomycetota bacterium | reverse complement strand
GCTCATGGCGTGTCCTTGTGCCCCTATCGGGCCGCTGAAGTGTGGTTACCTCAGCAGGATACCCCGCTTTTTCTCAACTCTTCAAGAACACAAGTTTTGACAATACCTCCGCGATGTGAGTGACCCAACAAGTAATCAGGATTCCGGATGCGAATCGCTCGTCTCTTACGTTCAATGGCTCCGCAAGAAGTGGAACGGGTCGATCTCGCGTTGACTCGTGGGATTTTTCTGGCCGTGGCATTCGTCCTGATTCTGCCAACGGCTGTGATGCACGGTGGAAAACTTGCAGCCGTAATGCCGCTCGGATGGATGCTGAGCTGGCAGTTGATGGTGCCGAGCATGTTTCTGGTGTTCGCTCTCGCGGGGCGATTGGGCGGAGATTCGGTGGGGGACTTCAGTTCCGGCCTGCTGGACCTCATTCTCATGTCGGGACTCAAGCCCTGGCGATGGGTGGTCGTGCGCGTTGTCCAAATCTGGACGGGATTCGCATCCGTCTGGATCGTGCGGTTGCCGTTGCTTGTCTTTCTGCTTGCGGTCGGCGGTGTCCGTCTCAACAAGCTGATCGTCGTCGAATCGTTGCTGATTACGGCATTTGTGGTGTACTCCAGTTTTGCATTGAATGCGTCGTTCAAGGCCAAGTCGCGACAACAGGTGTGGGCACGTGTGATGTTGCCGATGCTGGCATGCGAATTCCTGCTGCACGCGCCGAGCATTGCAACGGGGATTCTCAGTTCGTACTACGGGCTGGCTTTGCCATCGAATTTGTCCAATTGGATCGACACCGCCGCATCAACATCGCTGACGTCCCGCCTCCTCGCAGCGATGAGACGTCCACTTGAACTGTCGGAATGCGTGCCGACATTTGCTTTGTATGCAGTATTCTCCGCGTGCACTCTCTGGCGTTTTCACCAACATTTGATTGCCGCAACGCAAGGTCGAATCCGTGTCCGGGAGATGGATCAGACGAGACAATTGGAACACCAGCACGGACCGCAGCGGGCGAGCCGACGCTGCTGGGACGATGCGCTCGCCTGGCAGGCCTACTGTGTTCACAGTTACGGCAGCCCATTGGTGAAGGTCAAGTGTGCCGGCTACACGCTGTTGACGCTTGCCATGCTGCTTTCCATTCCGTTTGGCTATCAGATACCGATGTTCGTTGTCGCCGCCGCGACCTGTTTGGTTGTGATGTTGATTGCTGTTGGCAAGCCGAGTGATTGCCTCACACGTGAGATACGCGATCAGACGATGCCAACGCTGTTGCTCACACCGAACAGCATCACCGACTACTACTTGGGCTGGAAGCGGGGAGCCCTGCGGCTGGCCTGGCCGGAAATCACATTCGCGGTGGTTCTCGCATTGGCAGCATTTTCAATCGACCCGATCGCGCCGCCAATTGTGGTGTCGATTGCGATTGCCAGTCTCTTCGCCGGACCATTAATGATGCTCTCACCGCTGGTGCCGGTCACATTCAGCGGTATTGCGACCGGTCTGGGGTTAACCTTCATCTTCGTGGTGATTGTCGGCATTTGCATTACCATCGGAGCATTGACTCACCCGGTCTTCGTACCGTTGATTCTGGTTCCGCTGGCAAGCCTGTTCAACTACATCATTCGTCGACATGTGCTACCGTATTGGATGGAGCGGAAGATCGCATCGATTGTTTGAGACATTCGTTCCCACGGGGCGCGGCCCGTGGGCTTTGCGGTGGCGGATTCCAACGTTTGCATAGAGAGATTAATCATGAAACGACATCTTGCTTTGGTGGCCTGTTCATTATTTGTGGTTTTCGGAATCTGCGTGCGAGCTGACGCGGCCGATGACTCCAAACCCAACGTCTTATTCCTGATTTGTGACGACCTGAATTGCGATCTGGCGTGTTACGGTCATCCGTTGGTGAATTCGCCGAATATCGACCGGTTGGCGAAACGCGGCGTGCGGTTCGAGCATGCGTATTGTCAGTATCCGCTGTGTGGGCCGAGCCGGGCGTCGTTCATGACGGGGCTGTATCCCGACCAGACGTTGATCCGCCGCAATGCGATTTACGTACGCGAACATTTGCCCAACGTGCAGACGATGTCGCAGATGTTTCGCAGCAACGGATATTTTGCGACGCGGATTGGGAAAATCTATCACTACAACGTACCGAAACACATCGGCACCAGCGGCCACGATGATCCGTATTCGTGGGATGCGACGATCAATCCCCGTGGACGAGACAAGACCGATGAGGATTTGATTTTCAGCCTGCGTCCGGGAAGCTTCGGCGGGACGTTGAGTTGGCTGGCGGCCGACGGAACCGACGAAGAGCAAACCGACGGGATTGCGGCAACCGCAGCGGTGCAGCTATTGAAGCAGCACGCAAAACAGAAAACGCCGTTCTTCCTGGCGGTCGGCCTGTTCCGCCCGCACACTCCCTACGTCGCTCCAAAGAAATACTTCGAGATGTATCCGACAGAACGGATAGATGTCCCGAAGTTGCCGGACGGATATCTCGCCACGCTTCCAAAGCCTGCGCGACAATCCATTACGAGAAAGAAGGACCAGGTGAACCTGCCCGACAAGTTGGCTCGGCAGGCGATACAGGCCTACTACGCGTCGATTACGTTTGCCGATGCGCAGGTGGGGCGAATTCTCGATGCGCTCGATGAAAGCGGACTGTCGAAAAACACCGTTGTGGTGTTTACGTCGGACCATGGTTATCACATGGGTGAACACGGGCACTGGCAGAAGACCACGTTGTTCGAGAACGCTGCACGCGTGCCGTTGATTATTGCAGCGCCTGGAATGTCGGCCGTCGGCAAGACTGCTACGGTGCCGGCGGAAATGGTTGATTTCTATCCCACGTTGGCCGAGCTCTGTGGACTGCGCGCACCGGCGAACTTACCGGGAGTGAGTCTGGCGGCCACATTGAACAACGCGGGAGCACGACCGCGGGAATCGGCCTTCACCCAATATGGCAGCGGTTACAGCATTCGGACCGACCGCTACCGCTACACCGAATGGGGCGAGAACGGACAAGACGGAGCCGAATTGTACGATCATCAATCGGATTCTGCCGAGATGGTCAACCTCGCAATGCGTGCTGCGAATGCTGAGACGGTGGCGCGATTATCGAAAGTGTTGCGACAGCGAATTGTCGAGGCCGCGCAACCGCCCGAGGGAATCAAACAAATTCGATTTGAAAACCGCCGTCGCGTGCGGTGAGGGAGGGGCCAATTGCAGGGTCCGCTAAACCGCAAGCGATGATGGACTATTTCCAGTGGTGGGGTCATTTGAAATCTGACCCGCGCTGATTGGTATGGGGTGTGCTTGACGGCCGAGTTCTTGTCGCTCGAAGATTGGCCCCGATTCAATGTCGGATCGGCTTATGAAACCAGTGCGCCCCGGCTTGGCGGGAAATTGTGATACGCTCTGGAAGATGGACGGCCTATACGACGCGGTGACAGCATGACCAACGACGATCCAAAGAAACGCGGTGTGCCAAAGGTGTTCTGGTACGCCTATTCAATTGGCTTTACCGTTATCGGAGTGATTGTCAGACCAACCCTCTCGTTTTTCGGATACCCCGCTTGGTTCGTGAACACCATCACGATTGCGTGCGTAGGCATGGGGTGCTTTCTCTTCGTCTACGGGGCAAAACTCAAAACCCCACCACCATAATTCCGCAGATTGATGCGACGGGGTGTTAATTCGGCGTTTCGAGAGTACCATGGGAACATTAAGCCACACATCAAATTGACTCGCCCCGTTCCCTTCTGAAACTGTCGGCGACGGCGACGCAAGATGCTCGCTCGTGATCGTCGGTGGATATCTCCATTTCTCGCATGACCGGCGTTCTCTTTCCGGGTCGCCTTGCGCGCTGCGCATTGAAGACCGATTGGAGCGCGTTTGAGTCAAGGAGTTATCTGTCATCATGGGCGGCACGAGCGGGTCAAACACATCGGAATCGCAAACAGGTTTGCGATCGTTTGCGCAAAGTGTGCGGCGGTCGGTGGCGGTGTCGAGTCTGTTTCATCGGCGCATGCTCTGGATCTGGCCGGTTTTTGCCGCGGTTCTGCTGGTGCTTGTCGGCTGGTTCATCCGCAACGTTGTTGAGCAGGCAATGAAGGACAACATGTCCGGACATTTGCAGGCGCTGCTGAATGCCGATGTGACGGCGCTGAATGACTGGCTGAAATCGCGGGAGGCCGATGTCGCTACGGTCGCGTCGGATCCAGAGATTCAAAGTGCGGTGGCCGGCTTGGTGACGCTGGGAACTAAAAAGGAGACCGATACCGTTGCCCTGCTGCAATCTCCCGACATGAAGCAGCTGCGCGAAACGCTACGCCCGTGGCTTGAGGGACGCGGATATATTGGCTTTGCCGTTTTGAATGAGGCGGGCCGAATTCTGGCGGCAGGCAGGGACGACCCGATCGGCAAGGGAAATCTGCCGCTGCAATCCGGCCTGATGGAGACCGTGTTCAAGCAGAACCAGACGACGGTCACCCGACCGATTAAGAGTCTGTTTCCCTACGTGACTGAATCCGGTGAATTTCAGGTTCAACGGCCGGTCATGTATGCGCTCGCACCAGTCGTCGATGAGCACGGGAAGGTGATCGCGGCGCTGGGGCTGGGAATTCCCCCCGAGCGCGATTTCACTCGGATCCTGTCGGCAGCACGGGCGGGAGAATCGGGCGAGACGTATGCGTTTGATACGAATGGGCTGTTGTTATCGCAAAGCCGATTCGACGACGACCTCAGCCAGTTGGGATTGTTGCCGTTCGCTGAGAACGCGACCTCGATTCTGAGCCTGCAAATTCGCGACCCGCAAGCAAATCTGACAGAGGGCAGGCAGGCGAAGCTGCCGCCAGCAAAACGTCCGTTGACTCGAATGGCGGCAGCTGCCGTCAAAGGCCAAGACGGAATCGACGTGAACGGTTACCGGGACTATCGCGGCGTGCCGGTTATTGGTGCGTGGACGTGGTTGGACAAGTACGGTATGGGGGTAACCACCGAGCAGGATGTCGCCGAGGCATACCGTCCGCTGTACCTGTTGCGGTATTCATTCTGGACATTGTTCGGATTGCTTGCAGCCGCTGCCGTTGCGATCTTTGTATTCACGATCTTCGTTGCACGGCTGGAACGCGATTCCCGGCGGGCGGCTCTCGATTCGCTTCAATTAGGGCAGTACTCGTTGGATGAAAAAATCGGCGCGGGGGGCATGGGGGTTGTCTATCGCGGGCGTCATGCCATGTTG
>CAUZOL010000429.1:0-5237 GCA_963581435.1 Planctomycetota bacterium | reverse complement strand
GGGCGGTAACCGCCAGATCCGACCTACACACGTTTCGATTTTCAACAGGCTGTTAGATCAATTCCGGCATGGGTTGGTGGCGGTCAACCACGTAATGCGGGCGGCCGGAAAGATCGGCGACAGTGGATTGGTTCGGATTGATGCCCATGTTGTGATAGAGGGTCGCGTGCACTTCACCAAAATGCACGGGCCGATTGGCAATCGCGGCGCCTAGTCGATCGGTGGCTCCAATCACCTGTCCCGTCTTGAGACCGCCGCCGGCAAGCAGACCGCCACCAACCCGCGGCCAATGGTCACGGCCGGCATTCTTATTGATACGCGGCGTGCGGCCAAACTCGCCCCAGGCAACCACCGACACGTCATCCGCCAAGCCGCGCTCGTGCAAATCCTCGATTAATGCCGATAGTCCTCGATCAAACCAGGGCAGGTGCGTGTTCTTCACCTCGTGGAAGTTGTTGCAATGGAAGTCCCAATGACCGAAGTTTAAGGTGACCACACGGGCACCAGCTTCGATCAGGCGCCGTGCCAGAAGAAAGTGTTGGGGATTGCGCGGAGCACCGTCACCAGCACGGGGAAGGAAGTAGTTCTTTGGATCTCCCTGTCCGTATCGTTGCAATACTTTGGGATCCTCTTTCGACAGATCCAGCGCATTGGCGAGACGGCTGGATGTGAGAATACCCAGCGCCTGTTCGGTGATCGCGTCCAACCCTTCGTACGACCGGTCCTTGTCAACACGCTTCCGGAATGTGTCAAAGCGTTTCAAGAGTTCCCGACGATCACTGAGCCGGTCGACGCTCACGCCATTGAGCACCATGTTCTTGCTGGCCGGACCGGATGGGCGAAACGCAGCATGGCCGACACCCAGGAATCCCGGTAAGCCGGGAGATCCATAGGGGGCATGCTTGACATCCGGAGAAAGCCCAATGAACGGGGGTATGCCAGCCCGCGTCGGCGCGGCGTGACCTTGTCGCGTTCTTCGGTAGTGACAGGTCTCTCCGTGACGTGACGGCCGGGGATGCAGAGTCCTTCAGGCGGCACCTTCTCCGGAGCGGACTCGGAGAAAACACCGTTCGCCGACGGTGCGGACGTGCGAAACAGTTCTTTTCGGTAGCGGTTCGGCAACGGTTGATCCCAGATAACCCGTTCGCACGTCTGAAATCATCAGTGCTGCCCAACCCGGACAGATTCCATTTCATCAAACCGGAGGACGCCGAGAAGGTCTTGGCGGCGTGTCCGTGTGCTCAATGGCGTCTGTTGTTCGCCCTCGGTCGCTACGGCGGTCTCAGGTGCCCGTCAGAGCATCTGTCCCTGCGATGGGGGGACGTGGACTGGGAGCACGACAGGATCACTGTCAGGAGTCCCAAGACAGAGCACCACGCTGGTGGTGAGTCTCGTGTGATTCCCCTGTTTCCGGAATTGCGTCCCTACCTGGAAGAGTGCTTCGACCTCGCGGAACCCGGGACGGAGCATGTCATCACTCGGTACCGGGACACGAATGCCAACCTGCGGACTCAACTGCTTCGGATCATCCAGAGGGCCGGTCTGCAGGCCTGGCCCAAGCTCTTCCAGAACCTCAGAAGCACTCGGGAGACGGAACTCGCCGAGAAGTTCCCCATGCACGTCGTGTGTAAGTGGATTGGCAACTCGCAGCCGATCGCAGCGAAGCACTACCTGCAGGTCACTGACGACCACTTCTCAAAAGCGGTGCGAAATCCGGTGCAGCAACCGGCCGTATTGCCTCGCACGGGGTCGCAACCCGGTTCCACCGCGCAAGAGAAAACCCCTGTTTTGCAGGGGTCTGCGACCGGATGCGAAGCGGTGCATCCCGGCCGAGTGCCCAAGAGAGGACTCGAACCTCCACGTCCAATAAAGGACACTAGGCCCTCAACCTAGCGCGTCTGCCAATTCCGCCACTTGGGCAAGTGTCTGTTTTACAGTCCCAACCGCTTCTCCACGGGTCGTCGCCAATTCCTGCATGACACCCGAAATGACACCAGCCAGACTGAATTTCGCTAAAAAGCGACACCCGCGAGCTGTGAACTCCGAGTGTCCGACACCACCTCGCCCTCATCAAGAAAAGGTGATGCATTGGCAAATTCTACCAAGTCAGCGAGCAAGGACAAGCCAAAGAAACCATATCCTGACTTTCCCCTCTTCCCTCACGCGACGAAGCGGTGGGCAAAGAAGATTCGCGGGAAGACCCACGACTTCGGCCCGTGGTCCGATCCCGATGCCGCATTGCAGAAGTATCTGGAACAGAAAGACGACCTGCACGCTGGCAAGACCCCTCGCCCCCACTTCGATGGGCTGACGGTTCGCGAACTTTGCAATCGGTTTCTGACCGGCAAACAGCGACTGATGGACTCGGACGAGAATGCCCCGCGAATGTTCGCGCGCTATCACGCTATTTGTGCGAAAGTTGTCGCAGCACTCGGACGTCAACGGTCGGCAACCGATCTTGCCTCCGACGACTTCGACCAATTTCGCGCACAACTGGCAAAGGGTCGCAGCCCGGTCACGATGCGGAACGACGTGCGCGATGTGTGGTCGATTTTCAAATACGCATACGACGCAGGCCTCGTCGACCGGCCGGTGCGATTCCGCCCCATTTTCAAGCAGCCATCGAAATCCGTTCTGCGGAAAGAGCGAGCCAAGAACGGGCCGTGCATGTTCGAAGCAGTCGAACTGAGGCGCATCATCGATGACCTCGGCTGTGATCCAATCATGCGGGCCATGGTATTGCTGGGTATCAACTGCGGTTTCGGCAACACGGACTGCGCGAATCTGCCGCAATCGGTCGTCGATCTTGATGCCGGATGGATCGACTATCGGCCAATTGTCGGACCAATACACGCCCGAGGAATGCCGCAACTATTTCCGCCACTGTGAATACACTGCAACCTAAACTTGGACGTGCTCTAAGTTGCGATAACAAACCGAGCAAATACAGGTCGATCTGCCTTCGCCCTAACCCAAAGGCCTCGCCAAGTGTCTCACACATCCGCGCGCGCACCATCGCCGACAGCATCAGCTGCGCCGGTTTGTCGTTCGATAGTTGTTGCAGCGAGAGCATCGTCACCCACCGGCGCATCGCTGTCTCACCCAGCAGCATTCCGGCGTGGCGGATAGACTCGATCTGAGTACGAAACCCAAAGAAGGTCGAATTGATGTATCTGAGGAAACGTGTGGTCAACCCCACGCCACCTTTCATGATCTCCTCAACTTCGGTGAAGTCGATATTGGGCTTGCTTACCGCCGCCAGTAATCTGAAGGCTGACTCGGCTGAAGGCCGCAGTTCCATTTCCCGCACGACGTCCGGCTTCTGGAAGAAGCAGCCCTGGAAATGGTGGTAGCCCCAATCCAATGCCTGCTTGAATTGAACTTGGTTCTCAATCTTTTCGGCCAGAAACAGGCAGCCCGCTGAGGCCTTGATTGCGTCATGGCGTTGCTTGGGACTGGCCAGCATGAAATCGACCTTGACGATGTCCGCCAACGCAAGCAGCGGCTCCATGCCGCTCATCGAGACAACGTCGTCAAGCGCCAGCATTTTTGAGAGCCCGACAGGCATCGATTACCTCCGGGTCAGGACGCCGATGACATCCGCATTGCAGGACAACCCCGAACGTTCAGAACTGATGCTTCAGCGCGTGCCGGCGCAACGGTGGGGCGAGCCGGAAGATGTCGCACGAGTTGTGTTGTTCCTCGCCAGCGATGGTGCATCGTACATCTCGGGGCATACCATTCCGATTGATGGCGGTGCCGCGAACGTGATTGCCTTTCCTTAAACGGCGACGCAAATGCCTCACATTCAACAACGTGAAATCCCGGCAGACCGCTTCGGCCGATTGGTCGAATTCGACGGCCAGTCCGATTCGCCCGCCGACGTTCAGCAATTCCTGCAAGAACACGGCTACATCGTGTTCCGACAGCGTCTCGACCGTGAGAGCGTGATGTCCGCGCGCAAAGAGGTGTTGTCGCGGTTGGGCGAAGTTGGCGAGGTCGCTGAACCTGTGATCGACGGCAAAGTGACCTGGAAAAGTCGGCGGCCCGACCCAACCGAGGACCGCGGCGAATTCTGGAAGAGCGTGAATTATGGCCGCGCTTTGCGAGAATTGACGCACGGTCGGCCGACTTACGACATTGTCGAGAAAGTCTTCGACGAAGCTGCACGTGGCCACGACTTAATGTACCTGCGGCCGATGCCACCGGGTGGTGTGACATCGCTGCATTATGACTATCCGTTTTTTGCCGGTGCCTCGCTGAGAATTCACACCGTTTGGATTCCAATTGGCGATGTTCTGCTCTGTGACGGGCCGCTCGTCATGGTCGAGAACTCATCTCAATTCAATGACCTGCTCGACCCGATCCGCGCCATCGACTTTAGCGACAACCACTCGAACGATGCCGTACAGGCGGCAGCCTACAACGCGCAGAACGCGCTGCATCCGATCGATCTCGCCGAGCAAAGATCGGTGCGGTTGTTATCGACCGACTTTGAAGCGGGCGACGTCGTCGTGTTCTCCGGATTCACGTTGCACGGTTCGCTCGACAACAATTCGCCAGACGAGCGGATTCGACTCTCCTGCGACGTGCGTTATCAGCCCGCCGCCGATCCGCACACCGACGAGCGGTACTTTGGTGCCGATCCAAAAGGGTCAAAGGGCGGAGGTTACGCAGACATGCGAGGAGCCAAGCCATTGCGGCGGAGCTAAGGCAGTCGGTAACCGAGCGTTTCAATTCTGATTGAAGCGCCCGTTGGTCACGGCGACTGCACCAATCGGGGCATGGTCTGGCATGACGGCGTTCTGTGGACGAGTTACGACTCATCAAACGAAGGCAAAACGAGTATTTACCCGACAAAGATTAAGATCAAGGAATAGACGGATAGCAGCCTGGCCGATTAACCGCCGCGATCGAATGATTCTGTGCGAAAGATGGAGTTCTGCATATCCAGGTATTCGTCTTTCGTGATTGCCGGCACGTAGTTCGCAAGCACCTCTTGGCCTTGCTGTGCGTCGTCGTGGAGTAAGTCGGCCGCCATCATGCCGAGTGTTTTGGCGGGGGCAATGTAGCTGGCATCGCGTGGCACTTCCCTCAACCTAGCGCGTCTGCCAATTCCACCACTTGGGCTTTGAATTCCAGAGCTATTGTCAATTGTTGTGTTATGAAAATGTTTCTAAGCGGCGAATTCCTGCAGAATTCCGTCTTGGAAGGAACGTCCTTCGACGACGAGCGTC
>CAUZOL010000428.1:0-5243 GCA_963581435.1 Planctomycetota bacterium | reverse complement strand
CATCAAGTCGAACGCCCGCGGCTTCCGCAACTTTGCGAACTACCGCACCCGCATCCTGTTCTTCTGTGGAAAACTGAAACTCAAACCGTGCTGAAAACACCCATTAAAATCGGTGAAGAACCATCAGGATGAAAGCAGTTTTCGGAGGTGACACCGGACGTTCGGCCGATTACTTTTTCACGAGTGAATAGAGTCCGCCGACATCGTGCTTCAGTTTTCCCTGACTCACCAACTCCTGCCAGACGGCCTTGGGAAACTGATTCGGTGGTGAAATGGCAACCACGCCCGACGACTGACCGGAGGACGTCGGACCGTAGCCCATTTGGGATTCGTCATCCAGACGCGTTAGCTTGAGGCGTTTCTTAAACGCCTTCATGGCCAAACGAAGTTCCTTGGTCGAGGGAGCTCCGGGCGTGGGTGTGGCTTCTGAGTCGGCCATAACATGTTCCTTTGAAATTATTAGCTGAGCAGTAAAGGACTAGGGTTAAGTACCTGGCGCCCCTACGGCTTGTCAGCGTTCAAGAGATTCAGCATCGCCTTCCCCATGCCATCACCAATCAGGTAATGGGTCTCAGCATTGCTGTTCCAGTGGTAGGCTTGTCCGTTCGGTGATTGATCCTTGGGGCGGAAGAAATCTTTCGTGCCGACGAACGCCACATTGCCTCGAAACTCTTTGTGCTTTGCAACGGCCGCTTGCGCCTTCATCAGCGACAGCGCCCGGGGATGCTTCTCGGCTCGACCGCTCATGCCGGTCTCGGCGATAACGAAAGGCAACTTCGGTGCGTCGAGATCCTTGCGGATGTCGCGAATGAAGTTGGCCATGTTCGCTTCGTAGGCATCGTTGAATGCCTGATTGACGCGATCGTTCCAGCCCTGGTGCCAACTGAATCCGACCAGTTCCAACTTGCGATCGGCGTATTGAGGGAACAGCGTTTCGGCACCGCCCATAACATGTTTGGTGAGTTTCAGCAGTTCCTTGTAATACGATCCCACCTCGCCGCCGGAACTCGTCGGACGGAAATCCTTTGCCAGACTCTTTCCGCCCCAGGCAAGTTTGATCAACAACACCGGTTCATCCAACGCATTGCCGACGACATGACCGAAGCCCAATTCCGGTCCGATGAAACCTTCACGGAATCCGTACTTTGGCAACAGATTGCCTTTGCGCTCGAGATACCAGATCTGGACATCCTCGCGGGCAACCCAGCTTCCTTTGGCGTCCACCAGATGTTTGAATTGCTTCGCCGTGCCGGGATTTTTCACGAGCCATTCCAGCGAGCCTTTGCCCCCGTTCGACTTCTGCTCGGAATTTACAACGCCGTGGCCTTCCATGTTGGATTGGCCGGCCAGAATAAAGACCTTAACCGTGCCGTCGGCAAGTGCGGTCGATGTTGTGGCGAAGGCCAACGATAATAGGAGAATGAAACGCGTCATCTGAAACTGCCTTCCTGAATTGTTGCCTGGTTGCCCAAAGGTGTTGGTGGTGGTTCCAAAACTCCCTCTCCCCCACCGGGGAGAGGGGTTTTGCAACTGCCCCTAATTGAAAAACGACAAATCCATGTCAATGACTTCCGGACTTAGCCCGCCGAATTGCAAAGTTGATCAGTTTCTGGCAATGAAAGAAGCCCGGCCAATAGTTGTGTCCCTGCCCTTTGGCAACGACCAGTTCGACGATGTCGTCGGCTTTCGCTTTTTTGTATCGCTCGACGAGCTTCGCTGAGTTGTCTTTCAATGGCACAACCCTGTCGCTATCGCCGTGGATGATGAACACGGGCACTTTGGCTTTGGCCAGCACATCGATGTTTGCGATCGGATTGTGTTGGTCGAGGGTGGCTTCCAACTCCGCTGGCTTCAGTCCGTAAGCCGAGGCGGCTCGCTTCACGCCGGGATAACTTCGCAAATCGAACACCGGGTAAATGCCTGCGATGCCGGCCACTTTGTCGGCATTGTGAACCGCCCAACTGCTAACCCAAACACCGCCGCGACTGCGTCCCAGCAAACAGGGCTTGGCTGCGAACCCACGCAGTTGCGTCAACTCGCGATAGAGAGCCGTGAAGTGCTTCTGGCCTGCGGGACTGCCGTGGGCTTCGCCAATGTCGATGCCTGCAACGGCCACACCGGCGGCGAGAAACTGCTCGTGCATCCATTTTTCATGACGGTCGGGTAACCCCGGCAGCGTCGGGGCATACAAAATCCAAGGTTGCGGTTTCAGTCGTTTTTCCTCCGACGGCCACAAAATGAACGCGGGCCGACCGTTGACCAGAAACGACTCGCCCGGCAGAATCAGTTTCTTGACTGGCTTAGCCTGCGCAGATTGTTTCGCTGTCGCGTGCTTCGCTATGAATTCGACAATCGGCGTGGAATCCTTCAGTCCATGCGGATGGTGACCGACGCCCGGTTTGGCGATCAGTTTGATATCGCCACCCAGCTTGCGATAGCGCTTGGCGATGACGCCCGTGTTTTCGTCCCACGGCACAACCTTGTCGGCGTCACCATAAACGTGAAGCAGCGGCACACCGGCTTTGGCCAACGGCTCTATATTATCGACCGGATTCCTGGTGTAAGCCAACGCCTCAGCTTCGTTTTTGAATCCGTAGGTTTCCAGCACGAGTTTCCAATCGCGCGGACTGCCTTTTCCTTTTCCCTTGCCGCCCGGCCAACTTCTGAAGTCGCAAACCGGTGCATCGCCATAAATGCAGGAAACTTTCTTCGGATTGGCGGCTGCCCAGTTGTAACAGTACAGCCCGCCACGGCTGAGGCCGACGAGTGCAACTTTCTTCGCGAAGCCGTACTTCTCTGTTAGCTCCTTATAGAAAGCGTCCCAATGCTTCACGGCTCGTGGAGCTCCCAGCATGTTGGGAACGCGCATGTAGACGATGTGAAACCCCTTGCCGAGCAACGCAATATCCGGTGCCGGCTTGTGGCCGAAGAACTCGCCATGCCAGACCCACGGTCGACCCGCCGCAGGCGTCTTCGGGGCGACAACGAGTACCGGTTTGCCATCAACGCTGAAGTCGTAGCGGGCGTAGCCGTTCCACTCGCTCTGTTTTCCTGGGAACGGTACCGACTCGGCCGCCGCCAACTGACCGAGGAAGGTCGTGGTTTGCAGCAGCAGAGTCACTCCTACGAGCAAGCCAGCAGCCAACCTTGATCGCAGTCTTAATGAGGTCTTCTCTGCAGTTGTCATCAGATATTCGTTTCTCGGTTGCATGATTGGAGTTCACTTTGACACACTCACCAGTATACCCACTGCTGGTTTCAATCGCTTGCTGTACCAGACATTGTTGCGAATCAACCGAGACTGTTGCGTGGAATACCAGAGTTGCTGGTACGGCTTCCAAAAGAATTTCTCTAAATTCTCGACATCCAGCTTGACTATAAACAGACAGGTCTGTATGATTTCGGCATGAGCGATAAGAAAAACAAATCCAAAGCCCGACAGCGAATCGTCGAAACTGCTGAAAGGCTGTTTTACGCCGAGGGAATTCGATCTGTGGGGATCGACCGAATCATCGCCGAGGCGGAGGTCGCCAAGATGACCTTGTACAACCATTTCTCCTCAAAGGACGAACTGATTCTGGCCGTATTGGAATATCGGGAAGAGAAGTTTGACGAGATGTTTCAAAAGTGGATGAAACGCCGCGTCAACAAGGGAATGGATCGCCTTGAAGCGTTCTTCGCTGCATTGAAGGACTGGTTCGACAGCCCCGGATTCCGAGGTTGCGCATTCATCAATGCTGCCATAGAACTGGCTGATGCCCAACATGCGGCTTCGCGATTCTCGTCGGAACACAAAGAGCGATTCCGTGAGATGCTCAGCGAGATCATCGCAGAGACCAGAGGGACGAAGGCGGCATCGGTCGCATCGGCGATTGCATTGCTGGTCGAGGGTGCCATTGTGACCGCAGTGATGCAGCAGTCATCCAAATCGGCTGGCGTAGCGAAGGACGCTGCAATGGCTCTCGTAGCAAAAGCAAAACGGAGGTAATCGCCGATACACATTTTTTTCAATAATATGATACAGACCTGTCTGTTTATATGAAATCTCGCAACACACTGAAACTGGAGATCGAATGATGACCACTCTGAAAACAACTCTCGTCGCCCTGAGCCGGCACAGTCCCAGCGTGATCGCGCCCGACACGTTGCCGGGCAGCATCAAACCACAGCCCTCAATCTCTGATAGCTAAAAAAAGGCCCGCCATCCCCGATGGGACAGCGGGCCGGTGACAAGCGGTGGTTGCTCGATTCAGCGTCGCTGAGTTCTTCGTCGACGGGATTTGTGCTGCCGCCCGGCGCGGAAGCCTAGTCGACTCCCGATGCGTTTGCCGTCTCGGTAACACCAGATGGCGAGGCTGGCCAATATGATCAGCGTCAGAGTGGATTCCATAATTAGTGGGGCTCCTGGGGTCTTGTTTGAAAAGTTGGTTTGTCATTCGTCGCCCAGCCAGGCTTGGCAGGACGCCCGGAACGGGCACGATGGACAGTTCATGGGGCTCGGCGCTGGATAGAAATGCCCGGACTCAATCGCTCGCCAGGTGTGCTCTACCGCTTTGATCGTTCGCTGAACACGACGTTGGCTGACATCGACATCGAACGCCTCGACAGCCGGCGTCTTGGTCTTGGTCAACACGAGAACCGAACAGGATCGAGAAATCGCTGGTCACGGTTGGTGAGTGTGTGCCGCTGGCTTGGGGAGATCGTCAGCGAGCGATGGAAACCGCACAGCATCGGGGCAGATTGGCCAAGAATCAACCGGCTGAGATTGCGATGTTTCAGATTTCGGAAGTGCAAGAATCTCCTGCATTTAACGGTCGGCGGAGTTTTTTGACCCTACGGGCACTTTGAGTTCGGCTGAGTTTTTTGACCCTACGGGCATGAGAGCGATTTACAACATGCTTACTCAGTTTTTTGCCTTTGAAGGCAGGTCGGCACCACGCGGCTGCTTCAGCATCTCTAAGACCACGGCTGGCAGTGGAGGACTCTGGCCGTTGTGGGCTGCCAGAAGCTGGCGATGAGCCTCGTGCAGATCATAGTGCAGCGATGGGTCGGAAGAATTAATTTTTAGCAACCACGCCGCATGAAACACGGCCGCGTACCGCTGCTTTGCAGATTGTGCCGCCTGAAACTGTTTTCTGTGCCAGCGAGGCTTGGGACGAGCCAGCAACTTCCGACGCTGCCGTTCCCGTGGGAGTTCCTCGCCCGTCGACGCGTCCCACAACCGGATTGTTTTTCCACTTCCC
>CAUZOL010000427.1:0-5252 GCA_963581435.1 Planctomycetota bacterium | reverse complement strand
AAGTTCAGAGACATTCGGCAAACATTCGACCATCTGGTAAACTCCTTACCAGACGCTCCTACCGAAATCACCAAATCCAGTCCATACCAATCGCCGGTGAGTAGTAACGGTTTTATTTTGAATTGTGTTCGCTCCCGAGCAGTACCTCTGGTCGAGTGAACTCTCGTGTCGTTGGCCTCTGTTACTGCTCCGGGCGTCTCTAGTGCCGATATTGGATTTGGGTTCGTCGTCTGGACACCGGGCTATCGTTTCGTTGTCGCTGGACGGCTACGCTGACTCCTCAGCGTCCTGATCGTCCGGCGACTCCTCATCCGGCCAAAGCCACTTACGCACTGTCTCGACCACAGCCTGCAATCGTTCGTCGCTGATCCGTTCGCGGTAGACACCGGCCATGCTGTTTTCGACGTGACCCATGATCGCGTTGACGGCCACCTGGTCAGTCGATTCTCCGCCCTGTGTTTCGAACGTGTGCCGCAGACTGTAGAACCCACGGCCTTCCCCAACGCCAAGTTTCTTCAACAGACGTGCGAACTTCTGAGAGAGGGCATCGATTGGTACAACGCGAGATTCTGTCTTCGTATTGCCAGTTTCAAATTCGTCTTTTGCAATCCGCCGCTCCTGAATCCGCACCCACCGGTTTCCATGCGCGGTCAGAAAACACAACTCGACATCGCCAGGGTCTTTGGGGGCTGGGCGGCTGGCGATCGCAACCCGAAGAGCATAAGCCGTTTTCGGCCACAATGGAATTCGCCGTCGAATCTCCGTCTTTGGTCGTGGGAATTCGATCCAACACGAATCCAAGTTGACGACTGACTGCGGAAGACTGGCGACATCGGTATTTCCAAAGCCACAGTTGACCCCCAACAGGACCATGGCCATCAATGCCGGATCGCGTTTCGGTTGAATGGACTGAACACCGCCGATGTCATCGACCTCAATCGCACCGCCTTCGCACGCGTTTAAGATGCGCCGCACTTCATTCGCTGTAAAGTCTTTCGGCCCTGCAGCGTTGCGCGCCCGTCGAATCATCTTTGCCGATGGTCGGTTGAACGATTGGCCGTAGTTGACGGGCTGGTCAACCAGGCGTTGATCGTGAGCGTATTTGAAAACGACTCGACAGCGGTTGATTTCGTTCTTCAGGCTGACAGTGCCGAGGTTGATGGCTAGTCGCGATCGGTATCGCTCGAAGTCAGCCGGCCTGAGGTCATCGACACGACGGTCGCGACCGAAGTTTTCTACCAGGCTTGCACAAGTCTTGTAGTAGTCGCGAAACGATCGCTCTGATAATTCACCCGCGTCAAGCTTGAGGCGCTTGCTGTTCAGGAATTCGTTGCACAGCCCCCGAACTGAGCACGCATCACCCGTGTCAGCTGCTGGTGGAACACGCCCATCAATTATGTACGGCCACTCACGTTGAAAGCGTTCGTATGCGTTCTGCCAGTTGTCGATTGGCCCAAAATAGTATTGCTTGCCGCGATGCTTCTTGCACCAGCGACCGGACGGGTGGGCAGTAAGTGGGAAATCAGGATAAGGCTTCTGCGATTTTCTCTTGGGGCGGGACTTGGTAGACTTGGCCATTGGCTCTCACCTTGTGCTTTGCGGTTCAGGTGGGTGTCAACTTATGGCTTCATCGTATAAATTCGGATTCCGGGTGTCAACTGGGGTGTCATGGGACTGCAGGAAACGATACGCAAAACCCCATAAAACACTTATATTTAAGAACAAGCGCCCGTAGCTCAGCTGGATAGAGCAACGGACTTCTAATCCGTAGGTCGGAGGTTCGAATCCTCCCGGGCGTGCTTTCTTTCAAAGGGTTTATGGCGACCAGCGTTCCATCGAATTCGTCGTTCCTACTCCATTCCTACCAGGCCGATCACCCGCCCACCTTCAAGAACTCCGGCACGTGCAGGTTTGCCACCGCTGGATTCAATTGCTGGGCAATGTTGATGTACCGTGCCGTGGTAATCGGGCTCTGGTGACGCATCAACGCCTGCAGGGCCTCTCGCGTCATGTTCGGGGCATTCATTGTCGCGAATGCTCGGCGCTCATCGTGGAAGCCGTAGCGATGACATGCCGGTGTGCAGTCGTGCGGCCGGTCGATGTTGCACGGAAGGTGAATCTCCGCGGCGTCCTGAATCCGGGCATACTCGACGTCGAGTGTCCGACGGTGATTTTCCCACGGGAAGACCAGCGGATGAAACGTCTGGAGCGGTTCCAGGTGAGAGACGACGACCGGGTGAAGCGCCACGACTTCATCGCGGCTCCCCTTGTTGTCATCCGCCCGTGTTATCGCGGTACCTGCGGCCAAGTCTACATCTGGCCATTCAAGAGACAAAATTTCGCCGATCCGCCAGCCGGTCAATTGTGCCATGACTAAGAGCCCGCGCCACCACTCTGCCGGCTGATAGTGCCCTTCTCCGGGCATCGTCGCCACGTCGCACGATGCGTACATGGCGGCGAAGTGATCTGGCGTGACGTACTGGGGGAGTTTCTTCGACTCGCGTTCAAACTCGAATTCAGGTACGGCCTTGAGGTAGCCCCACTTGTACGCATTTCGCAACGCCGCTTTCACCATCCGCAAGTCCTTGTTGATGCTGGAGGGTGAGGCAGTCGATCTTGGTTTTTTACCAGGGTCACGTCGGCGGACCGTCCTAAATGTGTCCACGTTTTTCGTCGTCAGGCCGGAAAACGATTTACCCTTCAATTTCAGGATTCGTGCGAAGTGATTCAGCGAGTTGCGGGCTTCAATTACTGTTTTCGGCTTCCGGTCAGACCGCATGTGTTCGAGGTACTCGTCAACGAATTCATCCCACGGCTTACGCCGTCGTCGAGTCACGTCATACGTGCCGGTCAACAGTTCCGCTTTGATTCGCTCGCACAGACGATCGGCCGCCTTTTTCCCTTTCGTTCCCGGTCCGCAACTCTTGATGCGTCTCGTTCCGTCGGGTTCGTTCCATTCGACGTACCAACTCGCCTTGTTCTCCCCCAGCTTTTCAACTTGTTTCTTCAGTTGCTTTTTCCACGCAGACATTGCGTCACCCTTCATCAACAAGAGCAAAACCTGCAGGCGCTGTTGCGGCGTCGGTAAGGACACCGGCACGTAAGTTACCCGACGTGCGCACCTGCAGGCTTTGCTCTGCTGACTGCATTTGAAATTATCCTTACCGTGTTCGAGCGAACCTGCGGAGAGGTCCGATCCAGCTTTCAACGTTCTGATATTACCACGCCGGCGCGCCAGTGTCCGCTAAGGCGTTGGAAAAACTCAATCTTTCGGTTCCCATTCCCGCGACGCCAGGTAGTCGAGCAACTGCTGGCGCGTATAACGAATCTTGCGGCCGACAAGCGACGCTTTCGCGCGACCCAAATATCGGTCATCCCGCAATGTCGTATCCGGCACGCCCAGCATGGCAGCCGCTTCCTTTTCGCTGAACGCCAGGCGATCGTCGTCATCGTCAAACAAGTCGTGGAGTTGAGCCACAACCGCTTGCACGATCGGTTTCAGTTCTTCCGGGTCGAGGTCGAGCCGCATTGCCTTATTCCATTCAGAATAGCCGGCCGTTGTCGTTGGTTTTGCCAAACAATTCCTGCAGTCGCTTCAGATCGAATTGCAGCGCTCCCATTCGGGCACGTGCGCCGGCGGGGCCGGCTCTGATGTCTCTTTCGAGCGTGTCGAAGAACTTGGTGGGGCCGATGACTGCCACGCCCTGGGCGAGGCGAAACGGTTCGGTCGGCATTCGGTCGCGGGCCGATTCATACCAGGCAATCAGCGCGGCGTCCGCTTCCGTCCATGCAGTTAGGATCTGCTTGAACTCAGTCATCGACCCGATGCGACGGTCCAAGACGACTAGTTTGCAGGTCTGAGCATCGACGCCGGTGGAAAGCAATTTCGATGTCGTGACGATTACCGGGTAGCGACTTTCCGGGTCGATGAAATTGTCGAGTTCCGCTTTGCCTTCGGGATTGTCGCCCGTGATCCGCATGACGTACTTGTGGTTCTCGGCAAGCCGGTCGGAATATCCGGTTTCAGGCCGTCGCCCTATCCCGCGCGCTTCTGATTCTATCCCTCTTCCCCGCCGGTGTCATCCGGCCACAGCCACCGGCGAACGGTCTCGACCACATCTCGGAGCCGCTCATCGCTGATGCGTTCGCGATAGACCGCGCCCATGCTGCTGTCCACGTGTCCCATAATCGCGGCGACGGCCTCAGGGTCTTTCGCTTCTCCGCCGATGGTCTGAAAGACGTGGCGGAGCGTGTAAAAAACCAGACCGGGACGGCCGTTGATATTCAACTTGCGAAGCAACTTGCGGAACCGGTCGCTCACAGTGTCGCGTCTGACAAAGCGAGTCGCATCGCCCCGCACCCTGTCTGGCGAACCGGTCGAGGTTCGGTGTTTTGATGGTGGAGTTGCGGTTGTAACTTCGCAGGTCACCATAACCGAGATTGTCGGCCGTGATGATCAGGATGTTCGGCTTGAGGTCGTTCGATGCTCCCGGCGTCTTGCTTTGGTCGGCTCGCACGGGGGACGCAATCGCCAAGGCGAGTAGCACGAATGAGCAATTTTTGAGGTGAGATGTCATTGGAAAACTCAAGCGGAATCTGAAAGTGGCTCGCCTTCTCTGCCGGTCGGGAAAACTCGCTGCCGATTCGCCAGACGTTTGGCGTTGCCTTCTGGGCATTGGTGCGATTCTATCGACTTCGGAGTGGTGCCGGTAGAATGACGGTTTCTGATGATTGCAGAAGTGACCATCTCGAAGTCTGGCACACGGATGTCACATCGTAGATCAACATGACCACTCTTGCCGTTCAACCGAACCTGACCCACTATTTGCCGTTGGCGACCACGCTGATTGCAGCTGTATTCTTTTCGGTGCTTGTTCAACGGTACCGCGTCAAACGGGCAGGCGCTCATTTGCTGTGGTGGGCGGCCGGTGTCGCCACCTACGGGATTGGCACCGGCTTGGAAAGCGTCATCACATTGGCAGGCAATTCGGCATGGCTCAACAAGTGGTGGTACGTGATGGGAGCACTGTTGGGTGCCTATCCGTTGGCGCAGGGGACCGTGTATCTGCTGTTGAGGCGACAGACCGCGAACCTGCTTTCGATGATCACCTTGCCGTTTGTATTCGCCATGGTCGCGTTGGTCGTCCTGTCCCCCGTCGATCCGGACTTGATGGACTCCCTTCGCCCCAGCGGTCGGGTGTTGGTCTGGTCTTGGTTACGGTGGCTCACACCTCTCGTCAATTGTTATGCGG